>NZ_JACJOV010000112.1:0-19900 GCF_014695745.1 Leptolyngbya sp. FACHB-671
AATGGAACCACTCCGAACCCATCCCGAACTCGGTCGTGAAACATCGCTGCGGCAAAGATAGTTGAGGGGTTGCCCTCCGCAAAAATAGCTCGGCGCCAGGTTATTAATTAAAAAACCACGAATTCCTCCTTCGCTTTATTGAAGGAGGAATTCGTGGTTTACATCATTAGAGTTTGCTGAAACAGCAAGGGTTGTTTCTAGATTAATAGCGCTTAGCAGCACACGCTAATTATCTTTAGTGAATTAGGCAAAACGACTCGTGAGGACGGGTATCGTTGGTAGTTTTCCAGATACTCCAGTACTGCCCAGGATTTTCCACAAGTATTCCCGGCTGGTTGACTGACAAATCTTCGGATGTAGGTTGGGTGAAACAACGTGAAACCTAACGCCCACCTAAATTCTGTTGGGTAATGCATTCGCTTCACCCAACCCACGCTATACCTACAGTACTGCCCAAGATTTTCCACAAATATTTCCAGGTTTAGTGAGATACGCCCCTCTAAACCTGGAAATACTTATAGTTGTACTGCCTCTGTACACTAATCAGCTGGGGCAACTATAGCACTTGAGCGAAATAGAACCCATGGTTAAACGGCATGAAAGAGTTGTATCTGAATCAGCAAAATATCAAGATTAAATTACTGATATCGAGATTAATTCATGTCTAATTCTCAAACTTTGACAGCTCTGGTGCAGTGGTTAGCGGGAGAGTTTGACAATCGCAAGCAGGCATTTGAACAGCCTGCTTGGTTTGTGCATTTGCGACTCTGGCAGCGTCCTTTACGACAGCGAATCCAAGGGAAATTGGCACTGTTTGCAGAGCAGGCGAATGCGCTCTATTTAAATCAACCTTATCGTCAGCGAGTTGTTGTGTTCTCGGAGAATGGCGATCGCTTGCAAGCTCAATATCTAGCACTCAAGCACCCCAATCAGTTTCGAGGTGCAGGTGCTGATACTGATTTGTTGAATAAGTTAGAAGCTTCTGATCTAGAGCCACTGCTTGGTTGTGTACTGGACATTACTCTACAAGACAATATGTTCAAGGCGCGGCCCTTACCCGAAAGCAAGTGCTGCTTTGAGTATGAGGGCAAAACTCGACAAGTAGTGTTGGGGTTTGATGTTGGCTTAAATTCTTTTGCAAGTTATGATCGCGGGGTTGACCCTGAAACAGGGCAAGCACTATGGGGAGCTTTAATGGGTCCCTATGAATTTAGTAAGTGTGAAGATTTTGCGGCTGAGCTGCCTGAATAGCGCCAATATTGAGTTGTTCATAAACCTGCTGCAATCCCTAACTTTTGGTCAACCTTGTGAAATCGCAAGGTGCGATACTATGAGATTAACTTTGGAGATATAGGATGTGAAAGGTTTAGAAGCACTGTGAAGCGCTTTTATCTTCACCCTTAGCAGCCAGGATTAGCGGAGATCTGTTATGGGACTTTTTGACCGGATCGCTCGTGTGATTCGTGCCAACTTGAATAGCCTGGTTGGTCAGGCGGAAGATCCAGAAAAAATTCTGGAGCAGACTGTGCTAGACATGCAGGAGGACCTGATTAAGCTGCGGCAGTCGGTAGCGCAGGCGATCGCCACTCAAAAGCGAACTGAGCGACAGGCAGCTCAGTCTGAAAAAACTGCGAATGAGTGGTATCAGCGAGCGCAGCTGGCGTTGCAGAAAGGGGATGATAGCCTAGCACGGGAGGCTCTGACTCGCCGCAAGTCCTATCAGGAAACGGCTGATGCGCTGAAGGGGCAATTGTCTCAACAAAACAGCGTTGTTACGAAGCTGCGGCAAAATATGATGACCCTAGAGAGCAAAATCTCTGAGGCAAAAACCAAGAAGGATATGTATATTGCTCGCGCCCGCTCTGCCAAAGCATCTCAGCAAATCAACGACATGATGGGGCGTGTGGGTACAGGTAGTGCCATGGCTGCATTTGAGCGCATGGAAGAGAAAGTGATGCAGCTTGAGGCTCAGTCTGAAGCGATCGCCGAGTTGGGTACCGACGACCTAGAGAAACAGTTTGCAGCACTAGAGGGTGGCGGCGACATTGACGCAGAACTGGCTGCCATGAAAGCGCAACTTTCCTCTGGTGCAGCTCCGGCTAGCTTGCCGTCTAGTAAACCTTCACCATCTACTGCTTCTGAAACTGATCCAGAGTTAGAAAAGCTGCGTTCTCAACTTGAAGATGCATAAACTTGAGTAGCGGCAAAGTGAAGATTCAGAATTAATTTGCTTCAAGGCTTGAGGTAAGCAATCCTAGACAACCTGCTGCGTTTGAAACTGAGCTAGTTGGCTGGGGGAAATTGCGCCGTGTTCAGTGATGATAGCGGTGACTAGGTTAGCTGGAGTGACATCGAAAGCGGGATTGTAAAAATCGGCTCCGGGCGGACAAATGATGGTGTCGCCGATTTGAAAAACCTCTTCAGGATCACGCTCCTCAATGGGGATTTCACGGCCATCACTAAGCTTGAAGTCAACTGTAGACAGCGGAGCCGCAACAAAGAACGGAACGTTATGGGCTTTGGCAACTAGGGCGACATTATAAGTCCCAATTTTGTTTGCAGTATCGCCGTTTGCAGCAATTCGGTCAGCCCCAACGACGACTGCATCAACCATGCCTCTTTGCATACAGTGAGCCGCCATGCCATCCGTGATAACAGTCACTGGAATTCCTTCTTGCACGCATTCCCATGCAGTTAGCTTTGCGCCCTGTAAGCGGGGACGAGTTTCATCTGCATAGACCCTTTCTAAGCGACCGTTGTACCAGGCTGATCGCACTACGCCTAAGGCGGTCCCGTATCCCGCAGTTGCTAGCGCCCCGGCATTGCAGTGGGTGAGAATCCGCAGTTTAGCAGGGGTAGAGGGCAAAACTTCTAGTCCGCGATCGCCAATTGCCCGACAAGTCTGCAAATCTTCTGCGTTGATTGTCTGAGCCATGTTGAGTAAAGACTGCCGCAAATGCTCAACGGGTCCAATCGTTTGACGTGCTGTTTTCAGCATCCGGTCGATCGCCCAAAACAGATTCACGGCTGTGGGTCGCGTCGCCCTCAGCTTTTGAGCAACTGCTTCCAAGCGGGTCAAGAACTCATCCCGGCTGTCAGTTTCAATCTCACGAGCACCCAAATACATGCCATAAGCCGCAGCAACTCCAATTGCAGGCGCACCTCTCACAATCATGGTTTTAATTGCTAGTGCCATATCGTCACAGCGACTAATTTCGACGACAGCATATTCACCCGGCAAGCGAGTTTGGTCAATGAGCAAAACGCAATTGCCCTGCCAGACAACGGGATAAACCTGATTTGTGAGTGACATTGGATTTTCAGAAGGAGAGGGTAAAAATATCTTAACTCTTGAGGATAAATGTCGCGACAAAGCGCTAAAAATAGCGATCGCAGTTAGCTCAAGTGTTCGAGGTCAGAGGGAGATAATACCGCTACTGAGCAGAAACCCTCTCATGGGGAACGCAGGCTAACACTATCTCGGTTTCTGCTTCCGTAAGACCATACAGTTCACAAACAAGCTGATCGATGTGTTGATCAACCGCATTGATTTGATGGTGGAATTCCTGCAACACTGCTGGTTTGGTAGGCTCTTGTTGAGCTGGCATCAATAACAACATTTGTTCAACCAAACCGATTAGCTGGTTACAGCGATCGCTCCCCTTTTCCCCTTCCCCATCTCCCCAACAAATCGGTATCTGTTTCAACTGCGGCGGACCCACACGCAGATAACCACCGCTGAGGCTATTGCTAGCAAAACTGCTAGTGAAATAGAAGCGAATCAGCTTGCTGTTGAGTATGCCTAACAAATAGCGCAAGTCAATTGTAGATTGAATGATTGAAGTTGACTTTGCAGCCAAAACTGTACCCGCCGAGTCCAAGGCACACTCCAGCTGCCTTGTCATTCCTGCGACTAGAATTTTGGGGGCGATCGCCTGCTGTTCTCGTTTGCGCGGTAGGTGCTGACGTAAATGGGCTGGAATCACCGGATGCAAGTAAGACGCGCCCAAATAGCGCAATCGCTTTCTCCCCCACAAAAAACAGTAACGATCGAGCGTGCCGCTGTTGACCAGTTGCAGATCTTCAGGAGTAGGAGCTTGGCTTTCCTGAATTAGCGGCTGAATTGCGTAAGCTTCGGCAACAGTTGCGGCTCCTAGGACTTGGGCGATCGCACCTAAAGGTGGAAACTGCCGCAGTCGCAACATCAAGTCTGCCTGCTGCGGCTCAAGTGTAACTAGCCAGGGCAAACTTCTCTCAACAGACTGCTCAGAATCAAACTGCTTAGTGTTAGATGGGGCGAACTCTATGCCTGGAGAAACAATATGAGCATGGGCGACTTCTTCCACACTTTGCATTAACTCGTAGTGAATCATTGACGCTGTGGAGGGAGTGCCTTTTTGCACCACATACACTAGCGGATAAACGGCTACTGCAAATACTGAGACACGGGAATAGTCTCGAATTGAAAGAAGCTGGTTGTGCTGTAGGAGCGATCGCGCCCCTGCTGCATAGTCTGCCGACAGCAGTTTGTTTGGCACGATCAGACTACTTAATCCGCCGGGTTTACATAGTTGCAGCGCCTTTTCAATAAACACACAAAAGATGTCCCAGTTGCCAGCAGCCGCGTTGTAGTGAGTCATGCAATAGTGACGGCAATGGGGCAACCATCGCGTCATCGTTTTTGAGTCAATGTAAGGCGGGTTGCCAATCACCACCTCAAACCCTCCCGATTGCATCGCTTGCGGAAATGCGGTTTGCCAATCTAGCGGATGAAGTGCTTCTCGTTGCAGCGCTTTGTGTTGCGGACAAGCATCTTGCCCGACGATCGCATTGCCCACTTGAATGTTGTGGCTGAGGTCGGGCAGTTGGTCCAAATCAGGGTGAGGCAGAGATTCTAGCAACTTCAGCAATAGGGATAACCGTGTCACCTCAACTGCTTGTGGATCAAGGTCAACGCCATAAAGTTGATTGATCAGAATTTGATTACGCTCTGTCTGGGTGAGAGTTTCCTTGTGGTCTAGCAAAACTTGATAAGCTGTCAGCAAAAAAATGCCGCCTCCACAGGCAGGATCAAGAATTCGCAGCGGGGTTTGGTCGTTTTCAGGACACGATTTGAGCAAATGTCCAACGGTGTTTTGGATGATGTAATGGGCGATCGCTCTCGGTGTGTAATAAGCCCCAGCAAACTTTCGCCTGCCAATTTTGGGCAATTTTGCTCCAGGATTAATTTCCTTTGCTAAAAATATCTCGTGAAGTTGCCCCAATGTCTCAATGGGAATCGTGTCACCACAAGAGACGAACTGAGCAAAACAACTGCACAGGTCACACAGCAAATGATTTTCAACAGTCAAATGAAGCTGCTGTGGGTCGATTGAGAAGTCGCTTAAACCAACCCTATGCCAGTACTGCGTCAAACGGGCATAGAGATCTGTTTGTTGGGAAATTTGCTGAAGCTGACCGGGTGCAACAATTCTCCGATTTTCACAAATTGTCAGACAAAGCGTGACTAATACAATCCGCTGGGCAATTTGGCTGGCTCCATTGGGCAACTCAGGATGAGTCAGCATCAGATCGTGGGCGATCGCTTCCCAAGCCCGCTCAGCCTGCTTCAGCAGTGCTTTCATACCTGTTCCGCAATGCTTGCTTCAGCGAGAGGCTGAATACAGTCAGGGCTATCGTGAGTTGCACGGTTGACCTGACTACTTACGGGATAACGCTCCATGCCTTGAGCAGAATGAGGACACAGCAAAGCCTGTAGCAGATCAGGTTTAGACATTGGGGAAAGCCAGCGATCGTAGTTTGGTTCATCTAAGATTACGGGCATTCGGTTGTGAATCGGCTCCATTAACTCGCTGGCTTCTGTCGTCAGGATGGTGCAAGAGTCAATGGTGTCCCCTTCAGAGCTTTGCCAGTGTTCCCACAGCCCAGCAAAAGCAAAGGGATGGCGATGCGAAGCAGTTCCCTCTTTGGGGCAATCGCTGCGACAAAAATAAAATGGCTGCTTCTGTTTTTCCACCTTTTTCCACTCGTAAAATCCGTCCGTCACAATTAAACATCGCCTGCGCTTAAAGGCAGCCCGAAAGGCAGGTTTCTCGGAGACGGTTTCGGCTCTAGCGTTGATCATTTTTGCCCCAATTTTGGGGTCTTTTGCCCAGGAAGGAATCAAGCCCCAATAGAAATGTGTAAATTGTCGCTGTTCTTGGTCGTCCAGCACTACGGCAGCAATGGGCTGAGTAGGGGCAATGTTGTAGCGCGGCGGCAGGTCGGGCACCTCGGCTAGCCGAAAGTGATTGGCGATCGCCTCACTCGTTTGGCTCAAAGTAAATCTTCCACACATAGCTCTAAAAGTTATTTTGAATTGCGATCAGGGTCTGAATCCAATGTAAAACTAAATGTAGGTCAATGTGTTTCCAGCCGCGCTTATCAAAAACGATTGATCAGTTGAGAAACCTGCCGTGAAAGCACTTCCTGAAAGAATTGTTGCTGCTGGATTTGGTCTAGCGATATTTTTGCTATGTGGCGTTAGCATCGCGTCTTATTTCCAACTTCAAAAGCTAGTTAAAAATAAGCAATGGATAATTCACACCTACAAGGTAATTGGATCAATTGACAATGCTTTTGAAGCAATAAGCGAGGCAGAAAACGCCCATCGAGACTATCTGAGTACTCGGCGGAAAGTTGACCTGGACAAATATCATACCAGCGTAAAAAAAGCTACTCAGTCAATTGAACAAACTCGGCAACTAACCATCGACAATCCAACTCAACAGCAGCGACTCGAACGCCTTGAACCTCTAATCGAAAAAAGATTAGCTTTGCTCGATCAGTCAGTCAGTCTAATTCAGCACAATCAGCTAGAAACGCCTGCACGGATTGCCTTTATCGAACAAGGCGGAGCTGTTCAACCAGAGATTAGGTCAGGCTTACAATCCCTTAAAATTGAGGAGTATGCCTTGCTACAAGAACGAGCAGCAGCAACCGGCTTTTCTAATATTTGTTTGGTAATTTGTATCGGTTATTTTTCTAGTTTTATTTTGCTGATTTGGGTTTATCGATTACTTAACAAACAAATTGGTGTCAGCAAAGCCCTATCTGAAGAGGCAATTCGTCTAGAGCAGCAAGCTACAAAATCAAAACTAGAAAACATTCTGGAAAGAATTACCGATGCTTTTGTCGCCCTCGACCCTGAGTGGCGATATACCTATGTTAACCAGCGGGCAGGACACATCTTCAATCGTGATCCTAAAGAATTAGTTGGTAAAAATATTTGGGAAGAGTTCCCTAAAGGAATTGGGCAGAAGCTTTATCATGCCTACTACCAAGCAGTAACTGAACAGAGAATGGTTCAACTGGAGGAATATTATCCACTCTGGGATAAATGGTTTGAAAGTCGGATCTACCCATCCCGTGAAGGACTGCTGATTTTTTTTCAAGATATTACCGCGCGAAAACAAGCAGAAATCGCGTTAACTCAGAGTGAACAGCGCTATCGGTCTTTAGCAATCGCCTCTGCTCAAGTCATCTGGCTCAGCGATGCAAACGGCAAGACAGTTGGAGACACCTCTGCTTGGCAACAGCTTACTGGGCAAACCGATGCGGAGATCAAAGGGTTGGGTTGGCTAGAGGCGATTCACCCGGACAGCCGTGAACGGATTCATCAGTCTTGGCTTCAGGCGATCGCCACTCAAAGCCTGTATGAGCAAGTGCAGCCAATGCGAACCCGAGACGGCAGCTACCGTGATTTTTGGGTGAGAGGCGTTCCGGTGCGTGAGGCAGATGGCACCGTTCGAGAATGGATTGGCACTTGCACGGATATTACTGAGCGCAAACAGGCAGAAGAGGCACTGCGACAGGCAAAAGCTGAGTTAGAAATCAAAGTTCAAGAGCGCACTGGTGAATTGGTACGTTCTAATCAGGAGCTAGAACTGTTTGCTTCTGTAGCTTCCCACGATTTGCAGGAGCCACTTCGGGCAATTTCGGGCTTTACTCAACTTCTGATGCAAGATTTGCCAGCCGATCTTCTGGACGAATCAACAAAAGAATACATGCATTGGATTGTGGACGGAACGCAACGAATGCAGCAGTTGATTCATGATTTGCTCGCCTACTCACGGGTAGGGACTCACGATTTGGTGCTTACTCCAACCGATTGCAACGAGGTGCTGGAGCAAGTTTCACGTAATTTGCAGGTGGCGATCGCCGAAAATAATGCTGCTATCTTCCATGACTCACTTCCTATGGTTATTGCAGATAAAACTCAATTGATTCAACTCTTTCAAAATTTGATTGGTAATGCTATCAAATTTCGGCGTAAGGAACCGCCCAAAATCTATATTCGGGTAGAGCAAACTGCCTCAGAGCAAATCTTTAGTATTCGCGACAATGGAATTGGCATTCAACCTCGTTATCTTGAGCAAATTTTTGAGGTGTTCAAGCGCTTACATACTCGTCAGGAATTTCCCGGTACTGGAATCGGTTTAGCAATTTGCAAAAAGATTGTAGACCGTCATGGAGGTCGCCTGTGGGCTGAATCTCAACCAGACGAAGGAACCACTTTTTATTTCACTCTACCTAATCGGGAATAGCGATTTCTTTCTTTAAGCCAATTAGAATTAGCTAACACGATACCAGACTCCTATTGCTTAAAATTTCTTGAGTCCTAATTTTTAAAGAGTTAGCATCTCAATTTATCGCAACTCTTATCAAAGAAGCGTTATGGAAAAATTTACCATTCAAATTTTATTAGTAGAAGATAGCTCCACTGATGCAAACTTATTACGTCAAATACTTTTACGGGCAAATCAACTAGGTTGGGAAATGACACACGTCGATCGATTAAGCTACGCAATTGACGCTTGTTGCGATCGCCCCTTTGATGTCGTTTTGCTTGACCTACATTTACCAGATTCCAGTGGACTAGAGACCATCACAGAATTTCGTGCTGCTATTCCTAGTCTGCCAATTGTGGTTTTAACTGCAACAGATGATGAAGAATTGGCTTTGCAGGTCATGGCAAGCGGCGCGCAAGATTACTTGGTCAAAGACCAAATTACGATTCAACTGCTGGTGCGAGCAATTCGCTATGCGATCGAGCGTGAACAGATTCTAAAACGCCTCAAAAACAGCGAACAAAACATGCTCAAAGCGCTTAATCAAGAGCGTGAACTGAACCTAATGAGAACTAACTTTATCTCGATGGTTTCCCATGAATTTCGCACACCGATGACAACAATTCGTTCTTCTACAGAGTTGCTTCAGTGTCTCGGACAGCAAATTACGCCAGAAAAAAGAGAGCAATATTTCAACCGAATCCAGACGTCAATTGATCAAATGCTTGACCTATTGGATGAAGTTTTACTATTGGGCAGCAGTGGAGCAGGTGGACTAGAATACAATCCTGTTCCATTAAATTTAGAAAACTTTTGCCTGGAATTAGTTGAAGCCATGCAGCTCAATGATGGCGATCGCCATTCTATTGTTTTTACCCGTGAAGGAAACTGCACGGAAGCTGAGATGGATGCCGCTTTACTGAGGCATATTTTTATCAATCTCATCTCCAATGCAATTAAATATTCTCCGACACAAAGTAGGATTCAATTTAATCTAAATTGTCAAAATAACACTGCCTTTTTTTCTATCGAGGATCAGGGAATTGGAATTCCCGATAAAGATCAAAGCCGTCTGTTTGAAACTTTCTACCGATGTAGCAACGTGGGTAGGATTCCTGGTACAGGGTTAGGATTGGCGATCGTGAAAAAGTGTGTCGATCTGCATCGAGGCAGGATTCACGCCAGCAGCAAAATCAACGTTGGCACCAAATTTACTGTAGCTTTGCCGCTTACACCTTAAACAATAGACCTCTTGCTGAATGGGGACGCGGCTTTGCCGCGTCCCCATTCACGCTTCGAAAAACGATTCATGCAGGGAGTCTAATTAAACATGCCTATTTTCGAAGTAGGGTTAGAGGCTAAGAACAAGCTGCAATTCGGACTCTGGTTTGGCATCTTCGGGCAATGGATCGGGTTCGGCTCTGACTGCAGAACAATATCGCGCATAGGCACAGCGATCGCACTGTTCACCAGGGAAGGGGAGCCACTTGCGATCGTGTCGCAACTCAAGCGCTAGCTCGCCAATCACACTTTCAACCTGCTGCCGATGAGAAGGCGTAACCTCAAAGCTCACCTTGTTTCCAGTTCGCAGATACACTAGGCTCAATCGCCGCAAACTACGCTGATAGCGCTGCTCTAGCGCCAGGTAATACAGCCCAATTTGCAAATCCATTTCATCAGGTTGGGGTGGCTCAACCTCCTTGGTTGACTTGTAGTCGATCAGTTCCAACCCATCTTCTAGCAAATCCAGGCGGTCATACCGTCCCGACAGAACAAACTCCAAATTCTGCACCTGTAGCGTTCCTTGAATTCTGCCTTCAACTGCCACAGGTCGGCGCATCACCGACTGACTCACAATAAAGTCGTTGTAATAACGCCTCAAAATCGATCGCCCTTCTGCCATCTGGTTTGCCGTCAGGTCTTTAGTTTGTCGGCTCCAGCAGTACTCAATCCAGTCATAGCGTGGAATCGCATCTTGGTAGTGCCATTCCTGGTAAATTTGCGCTAAAGCCTGATGGAGCGAAGTCCCCAGTGCTGCTGAGCCAAAAAACGCTGCTCCCTGTATTCGCCGCTCATAGCGGAAATAATAAGCCTGAGGGCAGTGATAGTAGGTTTGCAGTTTAGCGGCAGACAGTGTGTAGGGCATGGGTTCCAACTCAAGCTGAATGATTGGAGAGAAGGATAGGTGCTCGTACAGCCATCGCTTCTCAACCCATCATGGCACTAGATATAGAATTAGAACAGGGTACTTTTGCACTACTTGCACTAGAGATAGGGGTTGGGGGTTGGGGGTTAGGGACTAGGGATGGGGCACTAGGGTGGGGCGTCGCCCCTGAGTAGAGACTATATTTAGCGGGAATCTAACACTGCGTTTACAGTATTTCTTTTAACAACTGCTTATCATGAGGTAAAACCAATCACCCCGGAATGATGTTGAGTCGGATTAAAGATATTGCTGCGAATCTTGCCCCCCGTCTGATAGAAATTCGTCGCCACATCCACAGTCATCCTGAATTGAGCGGTCAGGAATATCAAACGGCTGCCTACGTCGCAGGAGTCCTTTCATCTTGTGGTCTGCATGTGCAAGAACTAGTCGGTAAAACGGGAGTTGTGGGTGAAATGCTCGGCTCTGGTACTGATAGTCGCCTTCTAGCAATTCGTGCAGACATGGATGCCTTGCCTATTCAAGAAAAAACCGGGTTGGAATATACCTCTCGACAAACTGGCATCATGCACGCCTGTGGTCACGATGTCCACACGACGGTAGGGCTAGGAACGGCAATGGTGTTGGCTCAGCTAGGTGAGACACTACCAGGCACGATTCGATTTCTATTTCAACCGGCTGAAGAAACTGCCCAGGGAGCAGGATGGATGGTCAAAGATGGAGTCATGCAGGATGTGTCCGCGATTTTGGCACTGCATACTTTTCCGACTATTCCCGGTGGCTGTGTTGGCATTCGCTATGGGGCACTGACTGCTGCGGCCGATGATTTGGAAATCACCATTTTAGGAGAGTCGGGACACGGGGCCCGACCGCACGAAGCAATCGACGCAATCTGGATTGCGGCCCAGGTGTTAACGACACTTCAGCAGGCAATCAGTCGCACCCACAATCCACTGCGTCCGGTTGTGCTGACGATTGGACAAATCACAGGCGGCAGGGCACCTAATGTGATTGCCGATCAGGTGAGAATGCTAGGAACAGTACGATCGCTCCATCCTGAAACCAGTGCTGCTCTGCCAACTTGGATTGAGCAAATTGTCGCTAGCGTTTGCCAGCCCTTTGGGGCACGGTACGAAATCAATTACCGGCGAGGCGTTCCCTCGGTGCAAAATGATCCGGCACTTACCCAGTTGGTAGAAGCCGCTGCTCACGAAGCCTGGGGAAGCGATCGCGTGCAGCTTCTACTAGAACCCTCCCTTGGAGCTGAAGATTTCTCTCTTTACCTAGACCACGCTCCAGGCACAATGTTTCGTCTCGGTGTTGCCTTCCCTGACCAGCCCAATTACCCGTTGCATCACCCTCAGTTTCACGTTAATGAAGCGGCGATCGTTACAGGGGTTGTCACAATGGCCTATGCCGCTTACAAGTATTGGCAAAACTAAAGCTATCTAGAGTGAGCAAAGCGATCGTGCAGCAAAATCTGTTTCTAAAATCGTAGGCTTAACTCCTCAACCCCATATCCAACATCCTTCAAGCAAGGACATTCTTTTTGCTGCCTTTAGGAAGATGAACTGGCGCTAAGTTTCTTTGTATACTGCCCCGAATAAGAGTGAATAATCTCCTGAGAACTATGGCAGCATCCACACCACTAAAAGGCATAGAGCTGATCGACTGCGCCAAGGCTAATGCCAAACAGGGCATCCAAACTGCTGCAGGGCTGTGTGGTTATGGTCGGGATCTCAACACCTTCAAGCAGGAGCTTCAACACGCTTGTAGTCAAATTGGTGTGCAGGTTAATGAGTTGAGCGATCTGATTACAGATCAGCAAGTCATTCGTCAAGGGGAGGGAGTAGAAGTAGCACCCGACACCCCTTCAGAGCTGTAGTCCAATTCAAATCCAAATAATTCCTATTATTTTGTTGAATCTACCCACTTTAAATGGGTATTTTTCCCGTCGTGGAAAGGACGTTTATTTCTTAAGCTATTTAATAGCAAGGTTTGACTTGTGCATCACTTGCACGAATGCAAGTAACAATGCGCTTCTCAAGTTAAATCCACAGTTTCCTGAGGCCCGTAGGTGATCCACACTAAAATTGCCGAATCAACACAGCATCACATCAACCCGCAGGGTGTGCAGGTGAACTATTCAGACTCCGTTATTGGGGCAGCGATTTTTGATTTAAGCGGTTTGCCTAAAGAATATTTCACAACGGCTGACAGTGGTGATATTGGCTGGGTGCAGACGATTTTTCAGGCGCTGGGGCTACAGTCTTTACTCGTTTCGTCTTTACAGTTAGAAGGGTTCCGTCATGCTGTGATTCATGGGGCGGGCTACTGTGCAATTGTAGTCAGGCAGCGGGCACGTTATACAGCCTTGTTGGTGCGTCAAGCTGACTTTAAAGAACTTTCAAGCTCTTTTGTTCACTGGATGCAAGACCTTGAACCGACTATTTTAAGAGCCAATCCTCGTTTCAATGCGGTTTAACTAACTGTTCTGCATTAGTAGCGAATCCGAGGATCGACGTAGGCGTTGAAGATATCAATCAAAATGCTGGCGATCGCCACAATCACGCCAAAAAACACCATAATTCCCTGCACCACCGGATAATCCCGGAACCCGATCGCTTCGTATAACCGATTAGCCAGTCCTGGCCAGGAAAAAGTCACCTCCGTTAAAATTGCGCCTCCCAGCAGTGAGGCGATCGTCAATCCCAATACTGTGATCAGCGGAATCATCGCATTTTTCAGCGCATGAGTCATGACGATTTGCCGTTCAGGAATGCCTCGCGCGCGCGCCGCTTCTACGTAGTCTGACCGCAGCGTTTGCTTCAGGTTTACTCGCACAATTCGTTCAAACACGCCGCTCAATAGAATTCCTAGGGTCAAACTGGGCAGCGCCAAGTAATACAAGCTTGTGAACAACGCTCCAAAATTTGCCTGCAACAGGCTATCAATCACGTATAGCCCAGTCAGCCGATCGGGAGGCGTGAACGACAGCGGAAAGCGAGTGCCAATCGGAAACCAGCGCAACTGCACAGCAAACACAAGCTGCAACAGCATTCCCACCCAATAGGTTGGCAGGGCATAAGTAATAATGCCGAACAGCCGTCCTCCTGCATCAACGGGCGTGTTTGGTTTGGATGCAGCCAATGCACCAACGCTCACCCCTACCAGCACTGCGATAATCGCACCCAACACAGTTAGTTCGACGGTAGCCGGAAAATATTGCAGAATAATTTCCCAAACCGACTGTCCCTGACTGGTGAGCGATGTGCCTAGATCAAGCCTGAGCAAATCTTTCAGATAATCAATATATTGCAGCCAAAGCGGGTCGTCTAAACCGAGGCGCGATCGCAATGCTTCCTTCGCCGCCTCTGGTGCCCTGCCGCCTAAAATCACATCAACCGGATCACCTGGCGTTGCCCGCAGCAGCAAAAACACCAGCGTCACGATCGTCCAGAGCATCAACGGCGCAAGCAACAGACGAGAGAGAATATAGTAACCCAGGGCGGTAGAACGAGACATGAAACTTATTGGTATCGGTTTACTAAGCTATTCTGAAACATGAAAAGCACTCAATATTTTAGGGAGTTTGCTTCTCAGAAGCATCCTGAAGTTTTACCAGAATGGATAGAGCGTGTGCTAGCTAATCCAATTAAGCAAGAAATGCAGCCTCATAACCGTATCGCCTTCTGGGGCAACATTGAAGAAGCAGAAGGTCGGGTTCTATGAGTCATTACGCTAGACGATGGAGAAACTGTTCACAATGCTTTTTTTGACCGTAACTTTTATAAACGACAACAGCGAGGAGAGGAGCCACAGTGAAGATTCAATATTTTCCTGAAACCGATACGTTGGCGATCGAGCTAACCAACAAACCTGTAGCCTCTACTGACGCAATTACTAATGTTCTAATCCTGGATTATGACGAACAGGGTAAACCTGTAGCGATTACACTTGACAATTGCTCTAAAAACGTTGATTCTGTTCATCTTCAAACTCTTAATTTGCCTTTAATGAGTTCAAATTACGAACAGATCGGAAGTTGAAGGAGGGCGATCACCCTCCCTCACATCATTCCTATTTAGAAATTTGCCAGAGCAAAAACTGCTGAGTTGGCTCAATGCTGACGTTTTCTATCCCGTCTTGAACAAAGACATAATCTTTGTTTTGCCAGAGGGGAATGTAAGGAACATCTTCAGCAGATAGGTCTTGCAGTTCAGTGAAAACAGCATCACGAGCAGCGGGGTCTTGCTCTGCCCGCTCTTGCGTGATCAGGTCATTTGCTTTTTGGCTGTAGTAGAAGGAGCCGTTGCCCTGACTTGCACCTTTCTCGCAAAGCGTTTCGGGTGAACCCTGGTCACAGCTAAAGAAAGGCTGGGTGAAGTTATCCGGGTCGTAGAAATCGGGATACCAGTTGAGCAAAACGGTTTCGTAGAGCCCGGTGTCAACCCCTTCAGAGAGCGTAGCACGTTCTGCGCTATTGACAGCAACGGTGACTAAGCCTGGAAGCCCTTGTTCAATCGATTCCTTAAGCGTGTTGGCGATGATGCTGCGCTCGGTGGAGGCAGAGGGATACCAGATTTCAAAGTTGAGCGGGTTGGATTCCGAATATCCAGCTTCTTCCAGGAATGCTCTGGCTTTGTTGAAATCGCCATCCCCGTAAGCTTGCTCAAAGACAGGTTTATAAATCTCGAAACTAGTCGGAACCATGCTGTAGAGCGGCTCTGCGTTGCCTTGAAAGACTCGCTCGTTGATCAGGTTGCGGTCGATCATCGCAGCGATCGCCTTTCTTACATTTAGATCACTGGTTGGCTCAATCTTCTGGTTTAGCGTCATGTAGTTGATTACATTCGTGCCAGCTTCGATCACTTCCCAACCGCCACTGTCTTCTTCTCGTTGCAGGCTGGCAATCTGGTCGGGGTCGAGCGTTTGGTAAGCGATGTCTAATCCACTCGTGCGGAAGGTGTTATACAGGTTTGCCGGACTTGCGTAAATTTGAATGTCGATGCCCTGATTAGCTGGAGGTTCGCCCCAGTAGTCTTCATTCACATCCAGCTTGATCGAGTCGGCATTGAGGGAAGCGAGTTTGTAAGGGCCGCTGCCGATGAAAGAGTCAGGTTTGAAGCTGCCTTCGCCAATTTCGTAGGCATCAGGTGGAACGGGGGTTACGCCCCAAAAGGATAGCAGTGCCGGGAATCCAGCAAACTCAGCCTTGAGTGTGATGGTCAGTTCGTATTCACCAGAAGCTTCAACCGAATCGACTACGTCTCCTAGCAAGAAGGCTGGTCCGCCCCCATTTTGAATGAAGCGATCGATAGAAAATTTCATCACTTCGGCGTTAAAGGCAGTGCCATCATGCAGCGTTACGCCTTCTCGCAGCGGAATGGTGTAGGTCAATCCGTCATCGCTAACGGTTGGCATCTCGGTTGCCAGTTGGGGAACTAGGTCTGTGGTGCCAGGTTCGTAGGTGTAGAGGCGATCGCCCATGTTATAGAGCAAGATGCCTGTAAAAATTGTGTAGGCATCTGCCGGATCGAGCGTTTCCACTTTTTGCGTCGTGCCCATTGTGATCCGACTGCTGCCCGCTTCCTCGCTAGCGGCTGGGCTGGCGGGTTGCTCGGTATCAGGCGCACCACCACAGCCGACAATCAGTGCAATACAAAGGCTGAATAGCGTAAAGAATTGGAGGAGCGATCGCCACCCCCGCCGAGAAAAGCCAAACCTACCCGCAAAACCAGACCCGCTCATAAACTCCACCTGGATATCCCAATACAGCTTGTCATCTGTCTATATCCAGAACTTTATACACTGCTAGCAGCAATAACTCAATCAGAATCGGCACATCTGACTAATGACCCTGTGCTCAGAGTTAGCTTTTTGAAAGCCTACAGTGCGTTGATTCTAAATTTGCTAAAGGTCAACTTAATTCCGCTAAAACTCGACCGTCACTTCCTAAAAATTTGACCTGACAAACTCCTGCATTTTTAGGTAGCATCACACTAAAAATCCCGTTAATAACCTGATCCTTTAAGGTTTCTCCAGTACCAAAAGTTACTTCGACAGCAACGGCTTCGGCGGGTGCAAATAAATTTCTATATTCAAAAGTACTGCCAGCATAGAAGGTATAGCTTTCATCAGCAGCAGTTGCAGCAGGTACCGACGGATTTCTCAACGGATTTCTACATTCAAAGGTGCTTCCGAAGTAGAAGGTGGAGTTCCCATCTTGGGTTTTAGTTGACGTCATAAGAGAAGTACTTCTTAAAGTTTCTCCTTCTGATAAAAAGGGCGCACTAAAACTCAAGAGAGGACTATAGCTAAAGCCTCTCCAGACATTTCCTCGTCGAACTAGAGATTTGAAGTCGTAATTTATAGGGTGCTCAAAATAAGGAGCCTCCACTTGCTGCCAACTGGCGTTCCTTTGCTCAACAGTTTCCATTCCGATCACAGCAGACTGTATTGCTCTACTGTCAGTGCGACAAAGCAGCCTGAAAAACACAACTTGTTGGTACGGTGGATATTGAACTGCATGCAGAATCCGAAAGTCTCCAAGAACCTGAGCTTTCTGTCGAATTTCCCGATTGGGACAAAGGTCACCGGAGAAGTAAGAATGACGAACGATATCTTCAGGACTAGGTGCAACAGGCGCGTAGGTAAAATTGTTGTCAATCGTTGGCAACTGGTTACTATCCTGCTGTAGAATCTGACCGTTTTCACCTAAGGCTCTGATTTCACGAACCTCAGTGGCTTCTGGTGACGCTATTGCAAACACACCATCTTTGTTCTCCTGACGCAGACTCTCACCCGTATCAAAGGTGACCTCTATTGCTATCACATCAGGGCTAAGAATTTCACCATAGATCATGGCAGGGCGATCGCTCTGTTGGTTCTCACGGTTCACCGTCCCGTATTCGACGTATTCTTGAGAAAACTCTGGTAAGACTTCAAGATGAGAGCCAGGTTCGGGGGATCGCCACCCTAAACCTTTGCGCTCTAGAACTTCATAGCCTAAGAAGCTTCTTCTAGCTCGACTAATGCTGCTATCCCCATCAAAGCAATTGAGCCGATAGATGGCGATCGTCTCTTGTGACTGTGTTTGAGTTCCGACAAGATGAAAATCTTTTGCTGTCCAATCTTCTGGGCAGATGGTACTTAGCTCTCGACGAACCACTGCTCTAGCACTCAGAGAAAAATAATACAAGCTATAGCCAGAAACAACGCTCAGCAGCAAGCCACCTAGAGCAATCCATAGTCGTTTCATAGCACTTTCCCTGGATAGAATAGCAATCCTAAATCAGTTATGAGATGAGTGAGTTATAAGAAACTCACCTCTTTAGGTGAACTTCTCACAAATCATTTGGGATTGCTATTGGGATTGCTATGGTAATCAATCCTAGAAAGGTTCTTCTGAAGATCGGCTAGGCAGCCTTTTCTAACCATACGGAGTCATTGAGGCGAATCGTGCCGCCCTGCAAGACAGACATTCGAATGCCAGCAATAACGTTGTTATGGCGAGCAGTGGTGCGGAGGATATTCAAATCTTCGGGTAGACCAGATTGCGCCAAGGTCGTCACCACACAACGGGGACAGGCAGTATCGATGCTGAGACGAACTGTTTCACCGATCGCCAAAATTCCTCCTACCCACTCATCTTCCAAAAATGCAGTTTCACACGAAGTAGGTTCAATGACAAAATTCGGGCGAAATCGACAGCGCTCAAATTGCCCTTCTGGATAAAGCTCCTGTAGCCGAGCAAGGGTTGCTGTTGTTATTGCGTGAATGGAGCAAGAGTCAAAAAATGTTCCCGTTGGCATCAGCAGTTGAGTCACTGTATCTTGGTGAGCCGTTCCTTCAACAGATGGCCAGTATTGCTCCAGAGCGGGAGCTTCAGGCGGGCAAGAAAGTAACTCCACATCTCGCCCCAGTGCCGCTGAAAGGACTTTGCTGACATCAGGTGCTTCACTGGTAATCGTGTCACCATTGGGCAGGGAAACTTTAACGGCTGGGAGAGACTCATAGTCATGGGGCATTTCTGTAAGAGCCGCCTGATAATCGAGTAACTTTGCCCATTTTTTGGGATTTTTGGCGCTGGCTACTTTACCACTTTGCACGTCCAGTAGCGCATAGGCGCGATCGCCTGCTAGTCCACGAGCGGTTACTTTTGAGACTTCTATTTCTTCCCCCAACATGGACTTGACCGGATAACGCCAGAGTGACGCGATCGCCCCCACCACTTCCCGCACCATAAACTATTAGTTCTGTAACAACGGGACAACGTTACCAGAACATACGCAACACAGAAGTATCAAGGCTTACGAGGATGTAGGGCGATCGCACCTTCCATGCTTATGCTGTCGAATTTTTGCAGGAGACATCATGAGCGCGATCGCGCTCACACCCCCGAACGAAAATCTATTTTCAAAGCAGGTCTAATCTTCTATTCGCAATCCTGAAATTTGTTCAAAATCTAACTCATTAGGCGTGAATAAAATTGCATTGCTGGTTAGAGCAATCGCAGCATTCTTCAAATCCATACTTTCTATACAAAGATAATCTTTTCGTAAGCGTTGATACTCTAGAGCAGATGTACGACTAAAAGGGATAATCACGATCGGTTGGTAATCTAAAGCAACTTGCAGTAACTCTTGATAAGCCAAAACTTTTTCATCTAGCGTTTTTACCTCGGAAAGAACTCTTAAAAAACTCTACTAAAAAGGTTACTCTATGTCTTAGATGGTCATTCATATTCTAGTAACTAATCTCATTTTTCAAAGTTAGCTTTATGCTAGAAGCAAAGTAGATAAACTTACTCCAATTTACCAAGAATATTTTGCAGCTCAGGCAACTGAATCGCAAAATCCTTCACTCTACTCACTGTTTGCCTGATAATTTCACTATCAGCAAGCAATGATGATCGCCACTTAAACTCTAGGCAGTAGATATCTGTAGGAGTCACTACAGCAATGTCAGTTATCAATCGGTTATTATTATCTATTACTGGCGTTGCTGCAAGGGTAATGCTTGGTTTGGCATGATAGAAGAATGAAATGTCCTCAATGTAATTCAACTCAAGTCGCTAAGAACGGGCATCGTCGAGGGAGACAATGCTACAAGTGTAAGCAGTGCA
>NZ_JACJOV010000113.1:0-59092 GCF_014695745.1 Leptolyngbya sp. FACHB-671
CGTCTACGGCATTACCTAGCACGGCTGCACCGTAAAACCTTGTGCTACTCCAAATCCCTTGAGATGTTGAAATGTTCACTCCGTTTGCTGCTTCACTATTTGAAGTATCGAGCTATTCCTCTACCTACTTAACCATTACGGTTTCAGCAACGCCAATCAGTTTAATTTAATTCCTGTTCGCTAAGATTTTACCTCTAGAACCCTCCTCAGCTTTTGTAACTTATCGCGATCGCTTCTTAGCTCCTTCTGCAAAACCTCGTGCTTTAAGATGCGTTGTCTAATTGGAGCTTGATTGCTCTCTGTTTCTGTCGTGATCCGAGTAGTTTGGTGCTTGGCAGCTTGAAGAATTTTTTCTACGCGCTGTTCTTCAACTTCCAGCGCTGTAGTTAGATTTTGCACCAGTCTTTCAACTAGACGATTTTTTGCAAGCGCTTGATAATAGCTACGCAGATTATTTCTAATCTTTTCAGCCTCCTTTTCTCGCTCTAAGTCTCGGTCTTCTCGATAGAGACGAATGAGAGACTTGAACAGAAAATAGAGAATCACAAGTAACACAATAGTTGAGATGTAAGGAGAAGCTTTGAATGCATTGACGATGGGCGCTGAGATGTGTTGCATAATCTGCCTTCTGCCTGCAATGCCCAGCACACTAAAGAAGCTAAACATGAATATGAACTGCATCCACTGTCCTCTAATTTTTTTGAGCATATAAACTACTGGAGAGGCTTCCTGATAGCGGCTCTCGCTTAAAGGCATTGCGAATGCTTCCTCGAAAACAGCTCGGTTGTCAATGCTCTGCTCCGGTTGAAAGAGAGAGCGGTTTAAGTTGACGGAAGGAATTGAGTGGAGCATTTCATAAGCTCTCTGCAGAAGTTCCCTCAAACTACTTTGAGGACATAAACAAAGTATTTCCCACTGTTCATCGGCCCACCAGCTCAGTTCAGAGCGACAAAAATTCATGAGAGCCGTATTGGCATCAATTGTTTTTTCTTCGACGGTTTCTGGTTTTAATGGTTTACGTTTAGCTCTCTTAGATTCAACCACTTCAATCGTAGAAAACCGCAGCTGAATATATTTGCGACCTCGATACTTTACAACATTTGGTTTTAGCTGATCGAGAAATCGGCGAATTTTGCAGGAGATGCTGTTTTCGAGATAATCATCCAATAAATCAACCTTTGACTGTTTCAGCTTATCCTTTGTCTGTTTAAAGAATATTGCTTTGTCATCCTGAATTTTCTTTAGAATTTCGTCAACTTTTTCTTTGATTTGGTGTTGTCCTGGCTCTTTTAATTTTGCTTCATCCCGTTCGGTTTCCCTTGCCAGTTTCCTTTCGTCCAGGTCAATCAACTGTTCAACCAGATGCAATTGAGCCAATACTTGAGCGGTTAGACGTTTGGTCAAAATATCTTCGGGCTTACGTTTGACCAGTGACTCCAATACTTTGAAGAATTTGTCTGATTCATGTTGAGAATTAACACTGAGTTGAGCCGCTGATGCTCCAATGTAAGAATTGCACAGTGGAAAGCAAAAGACATCTAGAGGAGATGTTTGGAGCCAAGCATTCATTCTGGACTGGTGTAATTTAGCAGCTTCGGGCTGGCTAAGCGGATCTGGTAATTCTGCTATGACCAAAAGATTAGTAAATCGAGCGGCGCGAATCTTTTCAAGCAATTGTTGCTCGGCAGCAGCTAGAGGTGGCTGGGGATTTATCACCCAACACAACACATCGCACTCTGTAACTAAAGTATCGAATTGCTGGCTGCTAGAATCCGTGATGGATTGATATTCAAAGAGCAACTCTGGACTAGTTTCAGTAGAGGTTGGAGCGCCTAAGGTGATGCGATCGCCCTCTATCAAAATCTGACAGCCCTGCACCTGCTGTTCGTTAATGTAGGTGCCGTTTCTGCTCAAGTCACAGATTTGCCAACTCGCGCAAGCTGAATTAGAGTTAGCCTCTACACAGGGCTGGATGTTAGCGTGGTATCCAGAAACCGACACGTAGGGGTCAGGAATTAGAATCTGGCATTCAGGGTGTCGTCCAATTGCCAATTTGTCTGTTGCAGAAAGTTGATAGCGCTGTGGCGAGGCATCCGTTTGTAGAATCAGAGCCGCTGTGGGTTCGGATTGAGTCAGCTGCAAGTCATCGGTTAGCGGTGTAACCTTAAACTGATAAGCTGCTGATAGTTCACGGTTCCTCAAAAGGTCATATAGCGCTTTTGCTGAGTTTGGATTGTGGCTCACAATTTGCAGGGTTAATTTCCCCTCTTTGAGGGAAGCAACACTCTTCTCTAATGTTTGAGCGATCGCTTCAAAGTTATTGTGCTGCTGGATTCCAGGCTGTTGGCTTCTGGCAGCAATAAACTGCTGGATTTCCTGAATGCTCTTGACCAATTTCTCAGATTTAACTGACATAACTTCTATTCCATCGATTACTAAATTCGCTACGGAAGTGAGTGAGCCTGAGGCATCCGCCAAAGTTTGATTGTTCTATCCCAGCTTCCACTGGCGATCGTTTGCCCGTCTGGGCTAATCGACACCGAGTGAACTTCACTGGTGTGCCCTCTAAAGGTGTAGAGCGGTTCACCTGTGTATAAATTCCAAAGCCTCACTGTATTATCTGCGCTGCCGCTGACCAGCGTTTGACTATTGGGACTAACCGCAACCGTGTAGACTTCGTCTAAATGTCCGGATAGAGTGTTGATTAACGCTCCACTGTGTAAATTCCAGATCTTGATCGTATTGTCTGCACTGCCGCTAACCAACGTTGCGCCGTTGGGGCTGATGGCAACGGCATGAACTTCTGCTGAGTGCCCCCTAAACTGATTCAGAAGTTCTCCTGTAGGTAAGCTCCACACTTTCACAGTATTGTCTGCGCTACCTCCAACCAGCAACCAGCCATCTGCACTGATATCCATTGAAGTAGTAGGTGCGGTATGCCCTGTGAGATCTTTCACGAGTTCACCCGTTTCCAAGTCCCAAATTTTGATGGTATTGTCTTCGCTGCTACTCACCAAAGTTTGACCATCTGGACTCATGGCGATCGCTGAAATCGTCCAAGTGTGTCCTCTCAAGGTATGCAACAGTTCTCCACTATCCAGATTCCACACTTTAATCGTGTTGCCCATGCTGCTGCTAGCCAGGAGTTTTCCGTTCATACTGGTGGCGATCGCCGGACTTTCCCCTGAGCCCTCTGTTAGAGTTTGAATCGCATGTCCCAATGTGATATCCCAAACCTTGATAGTTTTATCTGTACTGGCGCTTGCGATGTTTCCATCTGCGTTGAAGGCGATCGCTGTAACCATTGAGGAGTGTCCTGTAAGGGTCGTGATTAACTGCTCATCCTGTCGTTCTAACAACTCGGTTGATTGTGTGTTTCGGGAGGAACCCGATCCAGACAGATAGCCCCCAAAAATGGTTGCCCCGATCAGCATCAGCCCTATACCCGTCAACCGGGATATCATTTTAGGCTTGAGCAAAACTTTGAGCTGACGCAATCTTTGATTAAGGCTAGTTTGCTCAGCCTGCCCAGATTCCGAGTTCTGAGTTGGTGTGAGCGATCGCTCCGTCTCCCGCGTCCGTCGATTTGTTCTCAGCGACTCACTAGCAGGAAACAGATCTGGTAGAGGTTGAGAGGAAGCCTCAGGTTGAGTTGGAGCAGGTCTTACTTTAGTAGGTGTGTAGATGGGATTTGCTGCTGGTGGCAATGCTGGAGCAGTGGGAGCAACTTCTGGTACAGAAGGAGCGAGTTGTTGCAGATCTTGTAAGACTTCCGTTGCGGTTTGATAGCGATCTTTCCAGTTGTACCGGGTCATGGTAGTTAATATAGCCACCAGTTCAGGATCCACTTGAGCTTGCTGTGTCCAAAGCACCTCTGCAACATGCAGACTTTCCTCAAAACTGCGGGGATGAAGCCCTGTCAACGCTTGAATGCAAATCATGCCAAGAGCGTAAATGTCGCTGTTCAGGCAAGGTCTGCCTCGAATTTGCTCTATTGGAGTGTACCCTGCACTGTTGATTGCAACCGTTACATCACTTTGTCGAGCTATATTTTCAGAAGATTTCGCAGATGTATTCTGTAGGTGTTTGACGGCACCAAAGTCAATTAGAACTAGCCGTTGGTCCTGTTGGCGACGAATAATATTCTCTGGCTTAATGTCTCGGTGAATGATGCCATGCTCGTGAACGAATGCCAGAATATTTAAGACTTCTTCTAAAAGCTGAATAACTTGAGACTCAGACCAGCGATCGCCCCTTTCCTGAGGTTCCTTGTGCAGTGGTGTAGCTGCTTCAGGGCTAGATCCATGTTCAATCAACAGTTCCTGACTAAGCGGGTGTCCTTTAATGAACTCTTGTACCAGGTAAAACTCTCGGTCTTTCTCAAAATGTGCCAACAGGCGAGGAATCTGGTCATGATGTCCCAGCTTTTCAAGAGTTTCTGCCTCTTTGCTAAATAAGCGCCTGATATCATCTAAGCTATCAAGTTCGGCTGTTGACAGCGGTTTGAGATGTTTGACCACACATTTGGGATGTCCAGGACGGCGAGTGTCTTGAGCAATGTAAGTTTCTCCAAAGCCACCTCTGCCAAGTTTACCAATCACTTGATATCGTCCGTCTAACAGTTGATCTAGGACAACAGGTTGAATTGAAACGGATAGATTTTCGGAAATGTCAACATGGGTAGGCATAAAACATATTCCAGACGCAGTTCTCTATCTAGTTCTCGTTTGGAAAAATTGCGTTTTATGCAAACCATCGATAATTTTCAGGTCAAGAACAGAAATTTAAAGCTTGCTCACTGAGCCACAAATCAAATATGTACTTTTGTAACAAGTTGCAGAATTCTGGCATCTCGGCAACAGAGAAACAAATAGAAGGTTAAGCGATCGCCTTGCAAAGAACTGCTCCAGGAGAAGTCAAGCTACCGAGTTGAAAGTTTTGTAGGAGATGAGTGATGAAGTTTTCTCTGGTTTTGACCGTCGTAACAGTACTATTCTTCCAATTCTTTTGGCTAGCTCCACTGCTAGCAGGAGTTTGGGGGCTCTGGTATAGCTGGCAGATGATATCTAACCCTGACTTTGCCCGCACAGAAGTAGATACCTGGCTGCGTTCTCAAGAAATTGCTCAAGTTCCGACTGTTCATTGGAACAAGCCACGGTTTGTAGATGCGCTTTGGCACATCACACTTGGGCCAATCGGAGTCGTCATGGGAATGTGGTTATTCCTGCAACAGATGGGTTGAAATAAGTCAACGTTTGCAGAAACTTAAAAGGAGACAGCAATGTCAGATATCACCGACTTAATTGATCAGAATATTGAGAAGATGCGAGAGCTTTCGGGTGAAGGCGATCGCGCTCTTGAGGAAGTGAATGGACTAGAGGAGTTAATTGATACTCTGGGCGAGAACTTAACCGCTAAAGAACAAGAAACGCTCTCCAGCTTTGAAACCCTCAATCAACGCTTGGAGACGTTAGAACAACAGTTGACTACTGAGATCCAAACCGCAAAAGATAGCCTCAGTCCCATTCAGGAAACCGCTCAGGGAATTGAAACTCAACTCACCGAATTTGCCGAAATGGTTCGCAGTCAGCTTGACGACCTGCAAAGTAGTGCTGAAGAAATGATGGGGCAAATCGAAGCTAAAGTGACTGAAATTCAGCAAAATTTGGACACCATGACCACTCAGGCAGAAGAATTTGGCTCCGAAGTAGACACACTGGAAAATGAAGCGGTTGCAGAGATTGACGGTATGAAAGAATCTGTCGTATCCGTTCGCAGTGAGTTTACCCAAAGCCAAACTGAACTCACCGATGAATTTACCGCTTTAATGAGTCTAATTGGCGAAAAACTAGAAGCCCTGCAAGCAGATTTTGAGCATCTAATCGAAACTAGCAATACCGAACTGGGTGAGCTAGATGTAGCGCTAGAAACCTCTGCCAGTGATGCCTTCACAACTATTCAAGAAAAGTTCAATGAGATCGGAGAAGGAATCACAACATCAGCTCAAGAGTTGGTAGAAGCAGTCGCAGCCGTTGGAGAAGAAGCCGTAACCGACTGTGAGGAAATGAGCGATCGCTTTGGCGACATCATCGACAAATGTGGTGATGTAGTAGCAATTATCCAAGAAATGATGCCCACTCTCGAAAACGTACAGGAAACACTTGGATAAGCAGAAGGATAAGTTTACCTCGTTTCAATGCTCCGCGTTGAAATGTTTAACAGAGGCTCTGCCTCCTCAAACTGATAGCAGAGTCCCTCAGATGGAATTACCAAGCGGAGCCTAAGAACCCGATCAATTGCTCAATTAACCTTAACGGAGTTACTCATCATGGCTGAAGCTGTTGAACTCAATACTAATGTTGAAGAAACTTCAGATGCGCTAGAACGACTACTCACAACCCTAGAGCAAGCTTGCGGAGACTTTCGAGAACTTGCCACAGAGCTGGAAACTGAAACAGAAGAACTGCGACAAGGGGATGAACTGGACGCTCAGCTAGAAGCGCTGGAGCAAAGTCTATCCGATGCCAATACACAACTGGAAACCGCAGAAACAGAAATTACGACTGCGATAGATGAGTTGGAAGGGGCGATCGCCGACATCTCCACCGAACTCGAAGAGGCAAACGGCACCATTACCGAGATGCAGGGAGAATTTGAACAACTCACGACCACTATTACTGAGTTTGAGACCGAACTGACCGAAGCTCAACAAGCATTAGGCACCTTTGAAGGGACAGTGACTCAGCTTGAAGATGGCTTAACAGAGGCAATTCAAACTATTCAGGAAGCCTTTGAGACCCTGGAGCAAACCATCACCGAAGCTGAGACCCAGGTAGACACTTTCTCTGAGATTGAGACTGGCATAGATGAACTGGTGAGTGAACTACGAGATACCCATCGAGAAGCGATCGAAACTGAATTTGACGAACTCAGCGAGGAGTTAAGGAGCACCCATTCTGAAGCAATCACCACCGCCAGCAATGACTGTGAAACTAGCATCAAAGATCTGTTTGAAACCTTCAGTACTGACGTGAGTGAGATAGTTGAGCAATACGAACAGGACGTTACTGAGACAATTTCAGGACTCACAGATGAGTGCGAAAACACCCACAAAGTAGCAGTTGGCGAGGCAACGGAAGAAGTCACAGGTGGAGCCGTTGAAGAAATCGAAGGTGAAACGGAAGAAACTAGAGGCGAAATGGAAGATACCCTATCCGTCATGAGTGAACTTGATCCTCTCACTCAGGAAATCGTCACCGCCGCAAATGTAATGGTTGCCGCTAACACAATGGTCGAAGAAATTCTGGCTTGATCATGTAACTACTTGCTTCATAAGACTAATTAACATACTAAGGACACCTGAACCATGAGTGCAGTAGACGAACTAATGGCTCGCATCAATACAGCGAAGAGCCAATTGCAAGGGGCTAGCACTGTTCTCAATACAGTGAAGAGCCGATTGCAAGAGGCTAGTACTGTTCTTGAGAATTACCGAGTTCAAGATGATATAAAGACGGTTTGGAGCCCTCTTCTTCATATTAGGAACCCTCTTCCTCCTCTTCTTCCTATGTCTCCTATTCGCATGCCTTTTTTAGGGGAAGTATCCATAACAGAGACAGAAGCAAGAATGCTAGACGAGCTTGGGCAGAGGCAGGGACTGTTGGCTTTGCAAAAAGTTCAAGGGATCAAAGACCAGGCATCTGGCGAAGCAGATAATCAATTTGCATCACCAGGAGACATTCCTGATCATGTCCCCCTTGAGAGTCAAGATAAATGGCTGGGTACTGACGGGCATCGAGATGCTTTTCGTCACGCCTATGCGAATAGTTTGTTGACCAAAGAGTTTGGGGAAGAGTGGACTTCTCAATTTGCTACCGCTCATGAAGCGATACCAGATAATCCCCCTAATCGAGAAGCAATGGATTTGTACAACAACGAGGTTGGACGGCGGATTGCGGTTGAAAATCCTGATGCAAGTGAGGCAGAATTAGCCCAGCTCATTAGACGAGCAGTTGACAATGGGGAACTAGTTGTTCTGGATCAAAATGGAGAGCCTGCCTGGAGCAACGAAGTGCCAGAATGGCAGCATGGTCTAGATAACAGTCCACCAGAGGAAGGTGGACAGCCAGTTCCTGATGGTGATGCTTTAGCAGACGGGTATTAAGGAGTGTTTGAGGAATTCCGATGAAATTCATTCTCGCTGCAATATCACTCGTTCTGGCGACTGCTTTGTTGTTACTTGCTTTAAGTCAGGGATGGGGATCTGTGCTTTATCCCATAAAAGCAATTAAACAGACTGTTTCCATAAGTGGCTTTGACGCTGATTTGTGGAAAGCTCAACACAAAAAGAACAAGCGCGATAACCCTCGTATTGTTATGGTGCCTGCTTTAGAAAGAGAAGTTTTACGAGAAGGAATGTCTCGAGAAATGGTAAGAGAGATTCTTGGCTTGCCTGAGCAAATTCAAGAAAATGTAGATTTGTACGATCTGGGTATCTCTCCTTATGGATTTGATTACGAGCAGTATGCAATTGTGTATGATCGAGAGAACAAATTAGTTGAGTTTTCCATCCGTCGTGGATGAGTTTGAATATTGGCGACAGTTAGTAAGGTGGGCACTGCCCACCTTACAATCAAACTTCTGTCTCAGAGTACGAATATCAAGTTCAGAACGCGATGTTTTGAGCTCAGAGCCAGAACTTTTCCTCTCGAAGGGTAAAGTCTTGCGCTCAGAGCAGTAAATTTCTCCTTCAAAAACTGAAATTTCGGGTTCAGAACAGTAGATCTATCCTTTAGAGCGATGGATTTCTCCTCCAAAGGCTAAAGTTTTGAATTCAGAGTAGAAATTTTTGAGTTTAGAACAGCAGATTTCAGGTTCAGAAGCTCAATGGTTGCGATCGCTACCCAAAATTTCCCTTTCAGAACATCAACTATTGAGTTCAAAACAGCATCGTTCAGGTTTCAAGCTTGAACCTTGAGAATTTCCAAGTTCAGCATTTCTCACAATTTATTAGAGGTAATCACCATGAGTGAAGCAACCAGTTCCTTAGAACAATTGGCAGCGGATTTACCTGAAAAGTTGCGGCTTCTGACTGAAGAAGCAAGTGCAGTTCAAGAGGAAATTAATACATTTGAGGAAAGTTTGAGTGGAATGCAGGAGGAGCTTAGTGGACTGATTGATCAGATTGAAACCAGTTTGGATGAGCTTCAAACAGAAGTAACGGAGCATCAGACAGAATTAACCGAAAGCATCTCTGACTTGGGCAGTGAGTTTGAGAATTTGCAAAGTGAAGTGACGAGCGATCGCACTGAACTCGAAACTGAACTGCAAGAAGCCCAGACCAAACTCACCGAACTGAATACTAGCCTGGAGGAAGGATTATCATCCCTCTCAACTGCGGGTGAAACTGCTCTCAACACCTTAAATGAGGGTCAGGGCATCATTCAGAGTGGACAACAACAGCTTGATCAGGTAGTAGATGCCGTTGAGGAAAGTGTAGATACAGCTCAACAGGCAGTTGAGACAGCAACCACTGCGATCGCTGAAGATATCTCTCAAGCCACCGATGCACTGGAGGAAGCCAACGGAGAAATTGATACCGAAGTGCAGGAAGTAGTAAATGAGTTCTCCAATTTGGATGAGTTAAGCACCGAGTTGACCACTCTGCAAGATAGCACCGTCCAAACTGAAATTGATTCCCTTCTGGAGACAGCCAAAGAATCGATTGATACTTTAGGAACCAACATTGAAGATGCCCTGGAGAAAGTAGTCAGCGCCGTTCAAGAAACGGGTTCAGAATTGTCTGGCACTGAGGGCAATATTTCCACCGAACGAGAAGAGCTGAGCGGTTTAGTCGATCAGCTACGAGAGTTGATTGAACCCCTACGCCAAGGTGTAACCAGCGCTCAAGATGCGGCAGATAAGCTGGGCATTCCCTGGGGATAAAGAACATACAAACTGTCTCTACACAATTCATTGCTTAAACCAATAGCACTGCGTTAATTAATCTAACCAAGGAGAAAACTCATGAGCGACTTACAAACCCTTGCTGGTGAAACCGTTAGCAAACTCTCGACCCTGTCCGATGCTACAGAAGCGACCCAGACCAAACTCACCGATGTTAAAACTGAACTCACGCGAATTCGTCAGGCGGTTGATGATGCTTGGGAGACTCTGAGCGATCGCGCCCAATCTCTGATCGAACAGGTAAATGAGGGTAAGACAGAACTTGCTGCCGAAGTAGAGACTGTCACCCAGGTAATTACTCAATTAAAGCAAACCATTGACACCACTCAAAGTGAGTTAACCCAGGAATTAGAGGCGACTAAGGGAGCGATCGCTGCAATCGACGACAAGCTAGCTGAACTAGATCTGGAAAGTGATATCACTGAAGCTGAAACAGCCTTAAACAGCCTTGGTGAGAAGGAAATTGGCGCTGAAGTTGGAGAGGCGATCGGACTGGCGATCGAAGAACTCAATGGTTTCAGTGGTGAACTCGCTGCCTTTGAATCGGGATTAGAAGCTCAGGTAGATGGACTGGAATCCACTATTACCGATCAGGCTATACCTACCATCGAAGGCGGAGCACAATCCCTCTCCGAACACTTTGACATTGTGGTCGAACACTTCAGCACTTCTATTCAAACCGTTTCAGACAGTATGGAAGAGTCTATTCAAGGGTTAATGGAAGAGGTTAACACCTCACAAGGCGAGTTGTTTACTGAGCTTGAAGGCACTGCTACCAAACTTGACGAGATGATGACCCAGTTGGAAGGGGCAGTTGAAACAGCAAAAACCAGTGTTGTAGATGCCACAGAAGCTCTGGTAGAGGGCATCGACCTCAGCAATCAGAGCTGCCAAAAGGCGGTAGAAGTGCTAACGGAATCCAGGGATGCTTTGGAAGCGATTTAAACCCCCAACAGCAACACCGTTCCCTAGTTTCAAAAAGAGCGATAATTCCAAAGATTGCTTCGATAACTTGGCTTGATATCTGTATAGTCCTGCTCGATCCCGTTATTCAAGTATTTGCTCTGCCGTAATTCGGTCTCCACTGAGATCAGGTCATCCGCTCTCATTGCCTCAATTGCCACCGGGTAAGCAACATTTTTGTCCACCGTGATCACCAGTGGAGATTGAGTATGCTTTGCCTTGAGCCATGTGAACAGAGATAAAGAAGCCCTTTAAGTTGAAGTCAGAGAAAATCAACTTTCTACCCTATCATTTTTGCGACACAGCCTTAAGGAGACTGAAATCATGAGTGCAGATGATTTGATGGCTCGTATTGATGCAGCGAGAGATGGACTCCGAGAAGCTAGAGAGGAGGCACTTGCAACCACTGGCGCTCTCAAAGGAATTTATATGGCAAGAGAACAAATAGGTGGTCTATTTAAACCCCCTCCTTTACCTCCTTTACCACCTTTGGAAGAGAGACTGCGTGGTGGAAGGTCATCTTCTAGAGCCAGTTTTGCGCCTGGCAGGATAAATGAGACAGCTTGGAGAGAACACCTTGAACATAGAGCAAGACGTGAAGGCGGTAGAGTTGTTACTGAACCTTACTGGAAAGATCCTGTTACAGGAAGAAATTTTCTGTTTCCAGGTGGTAAGTCGCGTCGCGTCGATGCCGTGTATGTTCACCCAAATGGTACGGTTGATGTAATAGAACTTAAAAAATCGTCCTTTACAGCTACATCTCCAGGAGCAGAGGCTCAGCGAGCAAAGGATAAATATGCCATGGACCATAGCCTACCAATTGGTAAGAAAAGTGAGGGATTTCTTAGTCACGTTGATAATGTTGTTTATACGAATGGGCTTCCCCTTTTAGAACCAGGAGGCAACACTGCTCTGCCAGGGGCTGGAGAAAGACCAACGCATGTTCACATGGAACCCCAGTCCGGAAAAAGTGTTCTTCGAAGTGTTCTTCGAGGAGGAAGTAGGGCTTTAGGTCCGCTGGGTGCCGCCGTGGATCTCTATTATCTTGGTGATGCGATCGCGGAAGACGGTGGCACGTTTGGAGAAAACACTAAGGCAACCGTAGGTGGAATTGCAGGAGGCTGGGGTGGTGCTGCCGCCGGAGCCGCACTTGGTACTGTGCTCATTCCAGTTCCGGTTGTTGGCACGGTTGTTGGAGGCATTATTGGAGGAATTGGTGGGGGTTTGCTAGGTGAATCTCTAGGTGAGCTTTTATAGGGAGATACTCAAAACCGCCTCATAGGCGATGAGCAGCTTTTAAACTTGAACATTGAGTAATAGGTAGAAAACTCATGAACAGAACCATTGATATGCGCCAATTTGAGCTTGTTCTAGTGGTAGAGAAACACAATCCGATATTGCTGAATCCTGAATTCCTAAAAACCAAAGGAATCATTCCTTTTCATTGGGAGTTGGCTCAGCCACCAACCTATGACGAAGGTGTTGCTTTAACGATCTTCCAAAATGGAGTATATATTGCTCACCGAGGCAACGCGATCGCCTTCTTTGAGGACGTTAGAGAAAAGAACCTCAATGAGTTAGAAGTTCCTGATGTAGTTTACAGGTATGTTGAGAGGCTGCCACAGGAAAACTACCAGGCAGTAGGGCTTAACCTGGAAGGACACACTCTATTTGATAATCAGGACACAGCAAGAAGTTATCTTCAAGGAACGCTTCTAAATGGCGATCGCCCTCACACATCTGACCAAAACCTTGTGCAGATGATCTCAAATTTCATCTACAAACTTAAAGGAGGAGTATTTACTCTAACCGTGCGAAACACAGAGTTAGAGCTTTCGGAAACCGAACACATTCCGGTACTTTTATTTGTTGCTAATTTTCATCGCGATTTGTCTAAAATTCCTGAAGCGGAAAGAGTGCAAACATTATCTGAAATCATCGAGAATTGGGAGGACGACGTAGACACCTATCAAGACATTGTTAACAACAAGTTTCTTGCTCAAAGCAACAGATTGACAGTCTCCGCCTACGGTTAAACAACACTCAAACTTTGGCAGAAGCATAGGATGGGCAAAGAGCGATCGCCATATTCATCAATGGAGAGCTTTGTATCTGGATGCACAAGCGCAGCGCCAGTTTGACTGACTCAATAGCGATCGCTCTTAAGATTTAAGATCCTAGCGTAAGATACAGCTTACGCTAAACAGTTGTGAATTCAATATTCAAGTGTTTGCTGAGAAGTGTTTGCTGAGCTGTTTAAAGCCTAATGCATCAGAGTTTGTATCAATACCAAACAGGAAAATTGAGGTTCAAGCTACATGCAGAACCTGATTAATTTGGGGCGCGATGCCTTTTATCGAAATCCCTGCCGGTACCTTTGATATGCCGAACCAGGTGACACCCACCTATGAGCTCTAGATTTGTCGTCGGGAGAATTGGCTGCCCCGTTCAACGTCGCACGCCGATATGAGCGCGATCGAGAAGGAAGGGCACGCACCGAACCATAACCGAAACCTGATTTAGCTAACTGCAAAGACACTGAAGAGAAAAATTCTTAAATTTTTGGTTAAGTTGACAGTATCTGAATTTTCTACCTTGTTTCCCATGCAAAGTTTTTTTCGTAAAGCCAGTACTCTACTATCCGTCTACTACGCCTACATGGTGGAATATCGGGCAGAACTGTTGTTGTGGATGCTATCTGGGACGCTGCCACTCATTCTTATGGGCGTTTGGGTTGAGGCATCGCGAGAAGGGCAGTTTGGACTGGCACCGCTGGATTTTATTCGTTACTTTCTAGCAGTTTTTCTGATTAGACAATTCACTGTTGTTTGGGTGGTTTGGGAGTTTGAACGAGAGATTGTTGAAGGCAAGCTTTCCTTTCGGCTCTTGCTGCCGCTTGACCCCGGTTGGCACCATTTTGCCTCTCACTTTGCAGAACGGTTTGCTCGGTTGCCCTTTGCTGTGATCCTGGTTGTTCTGTTTTTTACCCTTTATCCACAGGCGATTTGGATACCCAGTTTGTCCAACCTTCTGCTGTTTCTACTGGTCACGTTCATGGCGTTTTGCTTGCGTTTCCTGATGCAATACACTTTCTCCATGCTTGCCTTTTGGACAGAACGCGCCAGTGCAATTGAGCAGTTTTGGTTTCTGTTTTACCTGTTTTTGTCAGGCATGATTGCGCCCCTGGAGATTTTTCCCCCTGTGGTGAGGGCGGTCGTTGAATGGACTCCTTTCCCTTACATGATTTACTTTCCCGCAACGATTTTGGTTGGGTTACCTACAGATGTGGTGCGAGGTTTGCTAATGATGCTGGGCTGGAGTCTAATTTTCTTTGGGTTGAATCGCTGGCTGTGGCATAAGGGATTGAGACAGTATTCAGGGATGGGAGCGTGATACCAAATCCGTCTGTAGAGTAGCGGTAGCGGTAGGGGCGAAGCATTCGGTTACAATCCTTGTAACTGAGGCACAATTCTTTTGCCGAATGCTTCGCCCGTACACCCAATAGTGCTTCTTCACAAAACAAATTCTATATGAGAAGGGATGAAAGACGAGGAATGAGAGTTGCTGGGCGATCGCACCAGTGCTTCTTCCAAAATAGGGAGAGGGATACAGGTCTAGCCTGCATCCCTCTCCCTGTAAAACAATTTTGTTGAAGTGGCGTTAAGCAGTTTCGCGCAGAATGTCTGAAAGCATTTCTACAATTTGATCGATGTGATGTTTTTGGATGATCAGGGGGGGCGAGAGTGCGATGATGTCGCCTGTAGTGCGGATTAGCAACCCTTTCTCGTAAGCTCTTAGGAAACAGTCAAACGCTCGTGCAGTAGGTTTTCCGGGAATAGATTCTAGTTCAATGCCAGCCACGAGTCCCATATTGCGAACGTCAATCACATGGGGCAAATCGCGCAGGGAGTGAACCGCATCTTCCCAATAATCAGACAGATCACGAGCGTGTTGAAATAGTCCTTCTTCTTCGTAAACATCCAGGGTTGCCAGAGCTGCGGCACAGGCAAGTGGATGTCCGGAGTAGGTGTAGCCATGCGCTAGCTCGATCGCCTGCTCCGGTCCATGCATGAACGTGTCATAAATCTCTTTGCGAACGAAGACCGCTCCCATTGGAACGGTGCCGTTGGTGATGCCTTTGGCGACGGTGATCATGTCAGGAACTACGCCGAAATGCTCGGCGGCAAAGGAACTGCCCAATCGCCCAAATCCGGTAATGACCTCGTCGAAAATCAGCAGAATGCCATGTTTGTCGCAAATCGCTCGCAGCCGCTCTAAATAGCCCTGGGGGGGAATTAAAACACCCGTTGAGCCAGCCACAGGTTCCACAATCACCGCTGCGATGTTAGAGGCATCATGCAGAGCAACGATTCGCTCTAACTCGTCTGCCAGGTGTGCGCCCCAGGCAGGCTGTTTTCGGCTGAAGGCGTTGTGTTCGAGGCTATGGGTGTGAGGCAGATGATCGACCCCGTTGAGCAGGCTGCCGAAGAACTTCCGGTTGGGGCCAATGCCGCCGACGGAAATGCCGCCAAAGCCAACGCCGTGATAGCCGCGTTCTCGCCCGATGAGTCGCTGACGGGTGCCCTGTCCTTTGGCGCGATGGTAGGCGATCGCAATCTTTAAAGCTGAATCAACCGCCTCAGAACCAGAGTTAGCAAAAAACACATGGTCTAAATCCCCTGGCAGCATCGTCACCAGCCGTTCTGCTAGCTGAAACGCGCCTGGGTGGCCCATTTGAAATGCGGGCGCATAGTCTAGGGTTGAGACTTGCTTGTGGATTGCTTCAATAATTTTGGGGCGACAGTGCCCTGCGTTGACGCACCACAGCCCTGCCGTTCCATCCAGGACTTGCCGACCGTCTTCTGTGGTAAAGTGCATATCTTTGGCGGACACCATGATACGCGGCTTCGACTTGAACTGTCGATTGGCAGTGAAAGGCATCCAGAAAGCTTCGAGATTGGTTGTGGCGATCGCACTGGGGTGGGTCAGTTCTTGCATGGTCGGTTTCCGATTAGGGTCGGGTGTGGCGGTCTGCAATGGAAAATATTCTGGAATGTAGAATATGGGATCATTCTACATAGTCTGCTTCATCTACCTCTTGCATTTGATTCTTTTCGTAAGAAAAGGTCGCCGAGTGATACCTTTGCCAAACCGTTGAACTTCCTTAAACCGCGTTGAATCAAAAATCGAAGGATCAAGCCATGAGACGATCAACTGGGATTCGGAGGCTACAGCCTGCCTGGTTTAAGTACGCCCTCGTTGGACTGTTAATCGTTGGCATCATCTTTCGATTTATCAACCTTGATAAAAAAGTTTACTGGCACGATGAAGTTTATACCTCTTTGCGAATTACGGCTCACACTCGTAGTGAGTTAGTCGAGCGAGCGTTCAACGGAAACATCATCACACCAGCCGATCTACAGGAGTATCAGCAGATTGATCCCAATCGCGGCTTTTGGCTAGCAATGTACCTCTCAGGCATTGAGGACGCTCAGCATCCGCCGCTTTATTATGCGATCGCCTACTGGTGGGCGCAGGTATTTGGCACTTCTATTTCAACTATTCGTAGCCTTTCGGCAATTTCCAGCTTGCTTATATTTCCCTGCCTCTACTGGCTTTGCCTAGAACTGTTTGAGTCACGTCTGGTCGCAGGGGTGGCGCTCGCCCTGCTGGCAGTCTCTCCCTTTCAAGTTTTGTTTGCTCAGGAGGCGCGAGAATATAGCCTCTGGGCTACAACCATTTTGCTCTGTAGCGCAGCATTACTTTATGCAATTCGACGGCAGACAAAATTTGCTTGGACGGTCTATGGGGTGTCGCTGATTGTTTCCCTCTACACCTTCTTGTTTACAGGGTTAGTGGCGATCGGGCACAGCCTTTATGTATTAGCAATCAACCCATCTTATAGTCTGTCTCTTACAGATTTTCGAGTTAACAAATCGATTATTTCCTATGTCATTACCTCAACCATTGCGCTCATTGTTTTACTTCCCTGGTTTTACTTCATCTTCACTTACATCGAAATTGTCAGGGCAACTTCTGCTTGGTCAAGCATTTCTTTACCTCCGTTAATTTCTTTGCAGCTTTTAGCCTTAAATTTCAGCCGCAGCTTTGTTGATTTTGGTCACAGAATTGATAGCCCTGGCGTTTATTGGCTAATCGTTCCCTTTCTATTGCTTCAGCTCTATTCGCTTTATTTCCTTTGTAGCCATACTCCTCTGAGGGTCTGGCTCTTTGTACTAACGCTAATTGGCTCCACCGCACTAATTTTAGGAATACCTGATCTAATTATTGGCGGTCAGCGTTTTACAGTAACTCGTTACCTAATTCCCTGCTTTTTAGGACTGCAATTGTCAACTGCTTATCTGATTGCAGCTTGGCTCAGTTCCATTCATGCTTTTTGGCGGCAAATGGGCTTGGCGATTGCCAGTCTGCTAATCGTCTCTGGCATTTTTTCTTGCGCTATGAGTAGCCAAGCTGAAACCTGGTGGAACAAAGTTGTCAGCTACGACAACCCCAAGATTGCTAAAATCATTAACGCTTCAGAGAATCCGATTGTTGTAAGTGATGCCTTCGCTACTAATCCTGGTAACGTCGTTTCTCTGAGTTACCTATTGAATGAAAATGTCAGATTACTGTTGCTTCCAGAAATTAGCAGGTCACCCACCCCGCCCGACATTCCCGAACAGTTCAGCAACATCTTTTTTCTTGACCTTCCGAATGATTATTTAAACCAATTTCAGGAAAAATATCGTTCAAGTCTCACTCTCATTGGGGAAAGAGCCTGGCAGCTTAAAACCAAAGTTTAGCAACGTTGAATACTTGCGGCTTTGTCAAACCGGATTCGCTGCTGACCCTGGAAGAGTGTGATCGCATCAAGCAACTATATAATCACCACTTTCGCAGTCGAGTAATTATGCAAAGTTTCAAATCAGCAATAGCACCGCACATCCTCACCACACTCATCAGCTAAATAACAAAGCGCTCGAAACCGTAAACCAACCACTTCCTCATACAGTGGATTCAGTTTGCACAGTGGCGGAATATGGGCAATTTTGCGACCAAACAAACAGATGTCGCGCTCAAACGGACACTGCACGGGAACGGTGCGGCAGATGAAATGAGCCATTGTGGTATTGCGAACATCCAATCCGTTTAACCATTGACGAATGGGATACAGTGCATCAAATGCAAACAGTTGATAGTCCATGAGAACACAAGTTGATGAATGAGTACGTTCGGTTTGGTTCAACATAGCTAGTCTCAAAATGGTGTTAAGTGTGTTACTGGGGAGAAATACCCCTCAAATGAGTCAGCGTAAGGTGTTTAGCTCGATATATTTGTAGTTTAGTCATAACTCAGGCAAATTCAAATACAGGAAAAATATAAATATCGTTTATGTGACATAACTCCTGCTTAATCTTCTCGCTGCCTAGTAGTAACAACACCTTTAACTTCTATCATTCCGGTAACTTCTATCATTCCGGCATCCACGCTTACAGTCATGTTCAGATACATAAGCCATGACGTAGGGGCAGTTCGCGAACTGCCCCTACAGGAGTTTGTGGTTCATGGAAGTAGAAATGTGCTGTGAAAGGGGACTTTGAGCAGTCCGGTTCAATCAAGCAGCTAAACCTGCTGATAGGTTTGGATACACTGGTTAATTTGGCTTGGCAACTGCCTGTATCTGCCACAGCTTAATTGTTCTATCCTCGCTGGCTGTCGCAAGGGGTTTACCGTCGGCTGACAAGTGATGTATCCAATACCTTGCTCATGAGCAACCACGCTACAAACAGGGCTGAAATCTGGAACTCGGTAAACCTGTTTATGCCAACACAGTCTTATGTGTTATCTCGCCCTTTGGTGTGATCTCATAGACAATTGGAATTCCGGTTGCCAGTTCCAGAGCAGGCACTTCATCGGGTTCTAGCTGGTCAAGCTGCATAATCAGGGCACGTAGAGAATTTCCATGAGCGGCAACCAGGACGTTATCGCCTGTCGTCAGATGCTTGAGAATGCGATCGAGAAAAAAGGGTACCGTTCGAGCCACTGTGTCTTCCAGGCTTTCTCCTCCGGGGGGACGAATCGAAAAAGATCGCCGCCATTGGTGAACCACCTCTTCTCCAAACTGCTGCGCCATTTCCGCCTTGTTAAATCCTTGAAGGTCGCCATAGTAGCGCTCATCCAGTGACGAAGACATGAAAATAGGAACTTCATGGCTGTGGTCACCGCTATATCTGTCCCAGCCGTGCCAGTCGGGGTCGTCTGCCTCATGCTTAAACACAGGACTTTTGCCACCGCAAACGCCGACACATTCTGTTAGACAAATTGCAGCCGTTTCCATTGCCCGCATCAGCAGACTGGTAAAGGCGACGTTGATTTGGTAGGGGCTGATTTTTTGGGCAGCGGCGATCGCCTCCCGTCTTCCCACATGGTTCAGCGGCACATCGACCCATCCGGTAAAGCGGTTTGCCGCATTCCAGGTACTTTGCCCGTGTCGCACCAAAATCAACTTCGCCATGCAACGTTCTTCCTGCGTGAATAGGATTCTGCCCCAGTAAATTTCTGTCTCACATCCTGACACCCCAGTCATACAGATCACTTATAGTAAGTAATGCTAATTCGATGTACTGGGGTAGTCCATCCAACTTCCAGAGGTTTACCTTTACTATGCATGACTTTTTGCCCGTTGCTTACTTTGAAAATCAGTTCGTTCCGTTTAACCAGGCAAAAATTTCTATTGCAACCCACGCTCTGCACTATGGGACTGGAGCCTTTGGTGGACTGCGCGGTATTCCTGATCCGCAAAACCCTAAGCAAATTTTGCTGTTTCGGCTCGATCGCCACTGTCAACGGCTGAGCAACAGCGCCCGACTGCTGCACTACGACCTACCCGCCGACAAAATTCAGCAGATCATCACAGACTTTGTTCAAAAGAACAAACCCGCCACCTCGTTCTACATTCGCCCCTTTGTCTACACCTCAGACTTGGGCATTGCTCCCCGCTTGCACAATGTAAAAAAAGACTTTTTCATCTACGGTTTAGAGCTGGGCGACTACCTCTCACCCGAAGGCGTAAGCTGCCGCATTAGCTCCTGGTATCGGCAAGAAGATCGCAGCTTACCCCTGCGCGGCAAAATCAGCGGAGCCTACATCACCTCCTCTCTCGCCAAAACAGAAGCTGTTGAATCTGGCTTCGACGAATCCATCCTGATGAATTCTCAGGGCAAGGTCAGCGAAGCCTCCGGGATGAACATCTTCATCGTCAGAAATGGCGAGATCTTCACCCCCGGATATGAGCAAGACATTCTGGAGGGCATTACGCGAGATAGCGTCTTAACGATCGCCAGAGCTCTGGGTATCAAAGCCACCGAGCGCCCCATCGACAAGTCAGAACTGTTCATCGCTGACGAAGTCTTCCTCAGCGGCACTGCGGCCAAAATCACCCCTGTTAGCCGCATCGAAAACTTCAAGCTGTCCACCCATCGCCCCGTTACCGACAAGCTGCGGGAAAAGCTCTCTGCCATTACCGAAAACCGCGATCCAGATTACAAAGATTGGGTGTTTACTATCTCGGTTGAATAAACGTCTACGTTACGCTAACGTTAGCCAACCTTGCCGCCCTAGTAGCGGACTGTTGAAACACAGCAATAAAGAGGTTTTATGGAAACGTTAGAGTATTTCCTGCCACAGGTTTGGTTTGGAATTTTGGCCCTATTTCTCTTCCTCTACGTGATGCTAGACGGATTTGACTTAGGCGTAGGCATTCTTTCCCTTACCTCCGACGATGACGAACGACGCGGTCTTTTAATGACCAGCCTCAGCAATATTTGGGATGCCAACGAAACCTGGCTGGTGTTGATGGGCGGGGGATTGTTTGGTGCATTTCCGCTGGCTTACAGCACGATTTTGAGTGCGCTCTACATCCCAATTTTTCTGATGGTGTTTGGGTTCATCTTCCGTGCCGTCGCCTTTGAATTTCGCGAACAAGCCACTCGCAAGTTTTTCTGGAACATCGCTTTCGGCGGCGGCAGCTTTACGGCGGCACTGGGGCAAGGGTTTGCGCTGGGGGCGGTGCTCAAGGGAATTGCGGTCGACGATGCCGGGCATTTCATCGGCGGCACCTGGGACTGGCTAAGCTGGCAAACGGTGCTGGTGGCTCTCACACTAATCCAGGGCTACGTGCTAATCGGCTCGACCTATCTCGTATGGAAGACTGAGGGAGAGTTACAGGAAACCCACTACAGAACGGCTAAAATTGCCGCCTGGACGACACTCATTGGCGCAATTTTTATCACGGTTTCAACTCCAATCTTTTATGAAAGTGCCCGAGCTCGATTGTTTCAAGAGCCATTAATTTATATTTTTGCTGTGATTCCAGTTATTGGAATTCTGCTGATTTCTCAACTGCTGTTAAGCCTCAACCGCAAAGCAGAACGCGCTCCCTTTATCTGGACAATTTTGCTGTTTGTGCTGACGTTTATCGGACTAGCGCTCGTTGTTTTTCCTTACATCATTCCAACTGAGATCACGATATATGAAGCAGCTGCCGATGCCAGTTCACTGGTGATCATGATCATTTTTATCGGATTTTTGATTCCGGTGATGCTGTTTTACAACCTTTACCAGTACGTTGTGTTTCGTGGAAAGGTGACAGGAGGTGAGGGGTATGAAGGGGAAGGATAAGGGATGAGGGGGCGATCGCCATCCTGATATCCTTCACTTAGCGTTGTATGGTAAATTTGCCCGCAGGGTACTGATCTGCATTCTCTACCCTTCCTCCTCACACGCTAAGATTACGAATTCCATGAATCGAATTAGCCATTGGCTGAAGTTTCTCTCGTTGACTGCTGTGCTGCTGGTTGCTGGCAGTCCTATTCACTCTAAAGTTGGTGCAACCGTTGAAAATCCAGCAGTTTTGGCTCAATCGAATGCTGTTGATATCTATGTTCCACCCCCAGAACAAAGAAACAATGGCATTTGTCCAGATGTTCTAGAACCTGTGATCAATAACATTATTGATAGCCCTAGTTTTGCAGGTGGAAGATGGGGCGTTTTAGTCGAGTCTTTAGATTCATCAGACGTACTTTACAGCCGCAATTCTAATCAACTTCTGATTCCTGCTTCTAATGTGAAGCTGTTAACGACTGCTGCGGCTTTGCAAACTTTTGATCCGCAAAATTTGAATGATTCAGCTTCAATGCGAGAAATCATTCGAGTCACAAACTTAAACAGTGACAATGGCTATGCAGACAATCTTTTGCGACGGTTGGGTGGACCTCAAATGGTTAGGAATCTGTTAACTCCGTTAGGAGTTGACCCAAGCGGCTACCGACAGGTCGATGGTTCAGGATTGTCTCGTTCTAATGTTGCCAGTCCGGCTACATTTGTCACAATTTTGAGAGCGATGGAGTCTGCCGACGGGGGCAATTTCTTTTACTCTTCGCTGCCCACGGGGGGAGTCAGCGGAACGCTAAGAAACCGCTTTCGCAACACGTCTGCCCAAGGCAGAGTTCATGCTAAAACCGGTACCTTAAACGGAGTCAGAGCTCTATCTGGCTACTTGGATAACCCACAATATGGGGAGATTGTCTTCAGCATTCTGGCGAATCAGCCCAATGCGTCGGGTGACACGATGCTACAGGCGATCGATCAGGTCGTGCTGCAACTGTCACGACTGACCCCTTGTGAATGAAATTCTGTGATGCGCTTAAGTTCGGACTTAAGACCCTAAACTGCGGTTGTTTCAACCGCTGCTAGAGGTGAGACTGGCAACAACACCACAATCAACGTCACTAAGCCCCCTTGAGCGAATTACTTTGCCAGATTTTCACATTGCAGCAACCGTAATTTAGCTCAAAGTACCTGAAGCACAGAACAGAATCTAGGAATAATCGTCATGGTCAGGCTATCCCCCCGTTTCGTGAAATCAACCGTCACCTTGCTGCTGAGTTTGGCGGCGATCGCCAGTTTTTCTAATGTGACCAGTGCTCAGGCGAGTATTCGATTTAATTCTCCTTCGATTGGAGCGCCCGGAAACCGCGAAGCTGGCGCGTCGCGCAGTGCGCCCTGTGCAGCTAGCGATCGCGGACTGGTTGCCTTGCTGCCTGAAACCAACTTAGGCTTAACCACGCAAGCCTATCCAACCTTCTTTGCCTATCTGCCCCCGACCACTGCGACCACAGCGGAGTTTGTCCTCTATCACGAAGGCACTGACGAGTTAGTCTACAGCACCTCATTTGAAATCACTGGCGATCCCGGAATCGCTAGCATTCAACTGCCTGAACAGGCGGGGCAAAGACCCCTTGAGGTGGGCGAAAGCTATTACTGGTATTTCACGATTATCTGCAATGCCGACGAACGGTCTGCTGATATGAGCGTACAGGGTGGGGTGCAGCGAGTTGCACCTGACTCTAGCTTGCTCAACCAGGTTCAAACTGCTCAGCCTCAGGAAATTCCAATCATCTACGCCGAGGCAGGCATCTGGCACGAAGCGCTCTCGACGCTAGTCGAATTGAGCCGCGCGAACCCTAACGACCCGACCGTGAACGCTAACTTGGATGAACTGTTGAGTTCTGTGGGATTAGGGGCGATCGCCAATGAACCGTTGTTTTAGGGGCTAGGGGTTAGGGGCTGGGGACTATGGGCTACGACTGTTTCAGGTTCCAAACCCTCCTGGATAAGGGAGTTCTCAGCCCCTAACCCCTAATCCTCCACTAACTGCCGGAACCACTCATCTTCCCAAAGTGAATCAAAGCTGGGATCGGCTTTAGCATCGTCGCGATATCTGCGGTTGAGTCCGATCGCCCGTTGAAGATTCTCTAGCCCCGGATCGACTTCTCCTTGCAGCACATAGCAGACAGCTTTGTTGTAGTAGGCGTTGGCGTAGTCGGGTTTGAGGTCGAGGGCTTTGTCAAATTGGGCGATCGCTTCCCGGTCGCGTCCCAGTTTCACCAGGGCATAGCCTTTTTTGTCTAGCGCTTTGAAAGAATCGGGCTTGAGTCGGAGAACGCGATCAAAAGAGGCAAGCGCATCTTCAAATCGACCCAGTTCTTCTAGCGCTAAGCCGCGATTGAGCCATGCGACGGAGTCATCGGGTTGGCATTGGGTAGCCCGGTCAAAGGCTTTGAAGGCTTCTTCGTGGCGTTGCAGAGTGCCTAGTGCTACGCCGCGATTGACCCAGGCTTCGTGGTAGTCGGATTTAAGGTCAATGGCTTTATCGAAGGAGGCGATCGCATCTTCCTGGCGCTTCAAGCGACTCAGGGTTAATCCTCGGTTGAGCCATGCTTTCGCGTCCTGTGGCTGTACTTGAACGGCTTTGTCTAAGTCAGCAAAGGCATCTTCGTAGCGCTTCAGTTCTCTCAGGCTGACGCCCCGGTGATACCAGATGGCAGGAATGTCAGCGTTAAAGTCCAGAGCTTTGTCAAAGTTGGCGATCGCCGACTCGTGCTGCTGCATTTCCTGGAGGCTTCGACCCCGCTGATACCAAACTTGAGGATTGTTGGGCTGCACCTCAAGCGCCTGATCGTATTGAGCGATTGCCCCTTCGTAGCGCCCTTCCTCAAATAGCGTGTTGCCCTGAGTAATGTAGTCGTCTGCCGTCATGAATAGCTGAGGACGGTTTGACCGCAGCGTTTCTAGCTGTTGGGCAATCTCCTGAAGGCGTTGCTGAAGGTCAGACTCAAACGATTCGGCAATGAACTGCGGCGACACTTCGGCAAGCTGCTGGAGGATTTGCTCTTTACGGCTCTGAGCATCGGATTGAACGGCGGATAGCTGGTTAGCAATTTCTGCTTCCAGCTTTTGCAAGTTTTGCAGAATCCCGTCTTTTTCCTTTTGCACGTCAGTTTGCAAAGTAGACTCTAGCTCAGATACCTTTGCTGCAAATCGGGTTTCCAGTTTCTCTACATTTTGGCGAATAATGTCTTTTTGCGATCGCGCATCTGATTTCACCTCAGACAATTGGTTCGCTAGCTCAACCTCCATCTTCTCCAGGTTCTCAAAGATGCGCTGCTTGCGCTCATCAGAGGCAGTTTGCAGTTCGGTAAGCTGCGCCTCAATTTCAGACCGGAGCCTGTCTAGATTTTCCAGCGCCACATCTCTCATTCCCTGTGCGCCCTGCTGAAGCTGAGAGAGCTGGTCAGAAAATCCTGACTGCAAGCCATCCAGATTCTGCAGCACTTCTTCTCTGCGTCCCTGAATGCCCTGGAGTAGCTCAGCCAGTTGGGTTTCTGCCTGTGCCTGCAAGCGCTCCAGGTTTTGCAACGTCTCATCTCTGAGCCCTTGAACGCCTTGCTGCACTTCAGCAAGCCGCGTTTCTGCGTCAGATTCTAGTTTTTCCAAGTTTTGCAGGGTTTCTGCCTGACGATTTTGAGCGCTAGCCCGCAGGGATGCAGACTGAGCTGCCAGATCAGACTCCAGTTTTTTCAGGTTTTGTAGCGTGCCGTCTTTATGTCCTTGTGCGTCTGATTGAAGCGCATTCATCTGTGACGCAACTTCCGACTCTAGCGTCTTCAGGTACAGCAAAATAGAGTCGCGCTGCTGCTGAATTTGAGACGCTGCGCTCTGCTGAAGCTCGTTAAACTTGGGAGCTAGTTCTGCTTCCAGTCCACCCAGGCGTTCAAACACATGATCTTTTTGCGTCGTAACTTCGGATTGCAGGGCAGCTAGACGAGCGACAAATTCTTGTTCGGATTGCTCCAGGTGTTGCAGAGATTGGTCTTTGCGGGCGATCGCCCCTGCTCCCAATTCGTTCAACTGTACCCCAAAGTTTTGTTCTGCTTCACTCAGGTTTTGCAAGACCTGATCTTTCTGGGAAATCGTGTGCGATCGCAATTCGTCTAGCTGGCTAGTAAAATCTTGCTCTGAAGTCACCAGGTGTTGTAGCGTCTGGTCTTTCCGGTTCACCACATTCACCTGAACCTCAGACAACTGAGCCGCCAAGGTGGATTCTGAATCATCCAGCTTTTGTTGAATTGCTTTCAGATGTGTCTCAAACTCAGCAGCAGTCTTGTCTTTAAGCTGAGTGATTTCAGCGATCAGTTTCGACAAAACATCACGCTTGCTGCCCACTTCAGCCTGAAACTTGTCGGCATACTGGCTTAGCTCGTCAGCGATGTCTTCGGCTTCTTGCAAAATCGAATCGACTTCCGCCTTAGTTTTGACGATTTCGCCTTCCAGGTCGCCCAACTCCTTAACGTGGTTTTTGGCGATCGCCGTCACTTCTCGAATTACAGCTCTTCTCAATAGCCAGAGGCCTGCGATCGCCGCCACCAGCAACAGCGCCAGCACTGCCAGCAAAACGTTAAACAATGTCGTTGTGCGGCTAAAAACTTGATTGGCTTCAGCCTGTACCTGTTCCTGGGTTTGCTGTGCTTCGCGTAGCCGCTCCAGTTCTTCGCGCTCTTCTGCTGTCAGCCGTTGCGCCAGGATCAACTTAGAAGAATCTAACTCTGTCAGCGATTCTGCCGATCGCGCAGGCAGAGCCACAAACCCAATCGACCCTAGCAAAAAGGAAAGGGCGATACCGCTCTGGGCTACCAATGCAACGACTTTATGATTCTTGCGCTTCATCAGGGTTTTCCTTGTCAGTCGGTCAGGGTTCAGGGGTCACAATCGATCGGTCAAATTTTGCGATCGCTACTTCCTCAAGTCTAACCAGTAGTCGGTTATGGAGATTTTGACAAGTCCTTAGCTCGAAGTTGACGATTGAGCCGCTTCTGCCTCTGTCGGTTCTTTTAACAATTCTTGGGACAACGATTCTGATAGAGGCGAAGCAGGAATCGGAATTTCTTCTACCTCAGACAGCTTCTCAATCGCAAGACGGGTTTGAGGTATCCCACCTGACAAACGTTTGAGCAGTTTGGGGCGTGGGTCGTGGAGCAAGTAAATGATGCGATCGCCTACCTGCCAGTCTTCTGCCGCAGTCACCACCAGCAACCGACCTTCTCGCTCAACCAGCAGCGGCACCAGTTCCTCTGCCCGAATTAGTGCCCTAAGATGCGCCTGCTGAAACAATAGACCCGACTCCCGCAATGTCGTTTCACCCAGTTTCACGGCCCCGTCGCTGAGATAGCGATTCCAGGTTTTGAGCGGCATTTGCGCCATAAAAGCGGGTTGAGCTTTGGTTTTAGCGGCTGGGTTTACGTTCTGCGACTCGCTTGGCGGTAGCACTGCCAAAACCCTGGGTGGGCTAAATTCCTCGGCGGCTCGTTGTGCCAACACCAAATTCACTTCGCCGTTGTTGGTCATCGCCAAAAACGTTCCTGCCGTTGCTAGACCTGCCTTTTCTAGCACCTCAGTATCTAAAGCGCTGCTGGCAAATACGGTGATATTTTCTAGCTCAGCTTCTCGACAGGCTTCCTGGTCGGTATCGATTAAAACGGCTAATTCTCCCCGGTCTTTAAATAGCCGTGCAATTAAGCGGCTCACCGGATTACAGCCCACAATCACAGCTCCGGTTGCCTGAGTTGAGGTAATCCGAAGCAAGCGGGCAACCCATCCTGCGGTCAGCCCTTGCAAGAATACAGTCGAAAGGATCGTGAGGAAGACCAGCGCCTTGATCGAGTCACCCCCGTTGATCCCCCGCTCCGTGAGCAGAATTGCAAACAAAGAGGCAACCGAGGCAGAAACAATTCCTTTGGGGGCAACCCAGCAGACAAATAGCTTTTGCCGCCAATTCAGTCCGCTATTCCAGGTGCAAAGCCAAACCGTGATTGGGCGGATCACAAACATCAGCACTGCTACCGTTAAGATTGCGCCGCGACCCAGGGCGAAGACGCTAGCCAAAGACAAATCAGCAGCTAGCAGAATAAACAATACTGAAACTGCCAGGATGGTTAACTGTCCCTTAAATCGTCTCAGCAGCCGTTCTTCAGGAACGGAGGAGGCACGTAGCACGATTCCAGCAACGACGGTGGTCATCAGTCCAGCTTCACTGCGAATCGTTTGAGCTAGTCCAAACAGTCCCCACAAGCCTGCCAGGACGACCAAATTCTTCAACTCATCAGAGAGAAAGTCTGCGCGCTTGAGAATTAACCCCAACAGCCAGCCGCCAACTGCCCCAATGCCTGCGCCGATCCCCAAGCGAATCACTAGACCGCTGACGACGTAGAGGGGATCGGTATCTCCGTTGAGAATAATGTCCAGGACAACGACCGCCAAAATTGCGCCAACAGGGTCAATTAGAACCCCTTCGCCCTCTAACAAGGCAGAAACTTGGCGATCGACTTTTACCTGCTTCAGCAGCGGACTGATAACGGTTGGTCCGGTGACGACGACCAGTGCTGCGTAGAGAAAGGCGATCGCCCAGGGAAACTCACCCAGCCAGTGAGCCGCCATGCCACCGCCCAGCAAAGTAATGAGAGTGCCGAAGGTAACAAGATTGCGTAGACTCCCTGAAACTCTGCCGATTTCCCGCAGTTCCAGGTTTAAGCCGCCTTCAAATAGAATCAGTGCCACCGAGAGAGCAACAATCACCTCCAGCCCCGTTCCCAGAACGTTGGGGTGAAGTAGCCCGACGCCATCAGAGCCTAGCAAAATTCCAAACAGCAGCAGGAATACGATGCTAGGTACTTTCAGGTAATCTGCCACAACCTGAGCGCTAATCCCGGCTATGACGGTCATTACCATCTGTAGCGTAATCTCAAACGGAGTATCCATAGATTTCGCTGGGGCAGGTTAACCCAGTTTTGACGGCTGGGTCTGTTCGCTCTTGCTTGGATTCAACCTACGATAGCAACCTGTCAAGCATAGCTTTAGATGGTGCATAAGCGATGGAATAGATTCAGATCAGAGTTGTTTAATCTCTTTGATCATAATTTGGGATTTATTTTGAACTTACAAATTTGCCTGAAATTGCTGAAGCAACCAGGCACAAACTTGAGATTGATTAACCTGACGAGTACGGTGCAAAGCTTCTTCTAAAAGAGAAATCTCTAAACTTGGTGAAATATTAGATTGCTCAATTCGCCTGCTGCCACGATCGGCGATCGCAAAGGCAATAATTTGCACATTCTGTACGTCTACAATCCAGTATTCAGAAACACCAATATCTTCATAAAGCAATCGCTTCTCATCCTTATCATCTGCCAGAGAACTATTAGCAACTTCAATCACTAAATCAGGTGCAGGATAGGTTCCTAGATTAATAACTGAGGTTCCCCAAGGAGTAGCATCCGCATTCTCCCCAACGTAGTAGGACACATCCGGTTGAGCTTCTTGCACTCCAGTCTTGCGATAGGTGCAGTTTGTTAACCCGTTGACTAGGATTTCTTTGATGCTGCAAAAAAGATTAACCGCAAAAGTAATAATTGTGTTGTCACTGGCGTGATCGTGCCCCAAAGGTGTCATTTCCAGCCTTAATTTGCCATTCCAGTAATAACTTTTAGCTGACGCATAAGCAGGATTTTCAATCGCCTGAATGTACTCATTCCAGGTTGACGAGATCCACGTATCTGGCTTTGGCTGAGTGGGTGAATTACTCATCAATCAGTCTATTTTTAAATAGTCTTTGTTGATTTATAGTATGGCTAATCTTTGAGCAACAGGTAATAGAGTTGTCCGGTACCGTTGATTAGTCCGGCGCGATCGCCCGCCTGCTCTCCCGTTCCCATAAAAATATCGACTCGTCCTGCTCCTCGAATTGCCCCACCTGTATCCTGATCCAACACAAAACGGCTGACGGATCGGGGTTCTAATTCTCCAGCAAAATTCGTGTAGGGAATCTGAGTTTGAATCAGTGCTAAAGCTCCCGGTGGCATGAGGGATTTGTCAGTAGCAATCGACCGCTCTGCGGTGACGGGTACGCCAAGGCTACCGATCGCCGCTGATCCTCTGGTTTCCTGGAAAAACACAAAGCGGTTGTTGCGCGGAATGTACAGGTCTAAATCAGCCGAGTTCTGCTCAAAATATTGAATTAGAACGGGAAGCGACAGTTCTTCTAAAGTAAATTTGCCGTCATTCACTAGTTCTCGTCCCAGGCTGGTGTAGGGATATTCGGTGCGTCCAGCATAGCCAACGGTCATCGTGCTGCCATCTGTAAGCTGGAGACGGGCTGATCCTTGAACTTGCACCAAGAAAGCTTCGAGGCGATCGCTCAACCACACCATCTCCAGCCCTCTCAATAGCCCCGCTGAACCCTGCAACCCGTCTGTACCTTCAAGCTGCAGCCGTGTTGGATGGGGCTGTGCCCATTGCGCCAGGTTAGGCGGCACACGATAGAGCGGATATTGGTACTCAGCAGTGCGAACCCGACTGGCACGATAGGTCGGCTCAAAGTAACCTGTAAACTCAACCGTGCCTGCGCCGTCAGTGCCGATCGCCTGATAAAAGTCAAACTCTCGCAGCACCGCAATCTGTAGCTGAGCCGGAGCAGGATGTGCCAGCACAAGCTGCCGAAACCGCTCTAAACTGCGCTGGACGCGATCGCGTGTAATTCCCGGCACGGGATGCTGCCTGTAGTCCTCTGCTGCTGCCGGGGTCTGCAAATAGTGAAGGCTATGAGCAATCGCCGCTAATAGGGTTTGACGCTGACTCAAGCTTGTTAAAGACTCATCAGGCAACAGCCCTGGCTCAGAACTTTGCTGCTCCAGTGACATCGGATCAACTCGCCTTAAAGGAGTGTCCTCAGACCCAACAGCTACCAGAGCCACACCGAGTACTAGACTCAGGCTCAGACAGAAAAGGGCGATCGCTTTCATTACAGGGCGGTAGGCAGTAAGTGAAAAAACTCGAAAAAACTCGTTCCAAGGCAGAGCCTTGGAATCCACAATTGGAGGTGCCTCCTAAAGCTAAGTAGTGGCAGAGCCACTTGAGGGGCATTCCCAGGTAAAACCTGGGAACGAGGACTATCCCTCATCTTTTCGCTAGAACCGGTCAACGCTAGAGCTAAAGATCGGTTCTACCCGAATGGCAATCACGCGGGAGGGACGGATCACCATGTACTCACCCTGAATGTTTTTAATTGGGACGCTGATAAAGTCATCAGAACTCGACTTGGGCACGAGTTCGCCGCTGTACCATTTCTGAAATTCTTGAATCGTAGCAAAGCGCACTTCCTCGCGATGTCCGCCCTCAATCATCAGGTGAACTGCATACTCTGTTGGCGTTCTGGCGTAACGGCTTTTGGACTTTTCACGCCCTCCCATCACCGCATCTTCTGAACCTGGATTATCTACCATAAACTTTAATCTTGTTCCTACAACCCTACAATTAAACCAAAATAATTGTGGAGACGCGATTTGTTGCCCATCGCACTACGATTGCAGCAGATTGAACTGTTGCAGATGAGATTCGATCGCTTGAGGCAAGGTTTTCCGCAATTCTGTTTTATTCCGAAACAAGAGATGATTACGACTGGGCACATCAAACGGAAACTGCCCCGCTACATCCGATCGCTCCATTTGCGTTAGCAAAATCTGTTCTGCTCGTTTTGCCTGTAGCGCATAACCAACCTCGACACAAACCTTGGGGCTAGGGATCAACTGCGGTGGATCTCCATCTACCTGCAAAATCGGCGTACTGTCTGCAATAAATAGCAGTGTCCGGCGAATTTTTCGCATTAAAGTACTGCTCAACCTGACCGGGCCTTCACTTAGCCGATGGGATTCTTCTAACTTGAGCGGCAGGCGTGATCGCTTATTAAACCGCTCAATCAAATCTTGCAGTTCCTCCCGTAGCAAATCGCTCGACTGAGAATACTCTGTCTGATAGCAAAGGAAAATCGTCGGATCGAGATTCGCCATCACATCTAGCTTGGTGAAGTAAACCTCATGGCTGGTTAAGTCGATGTTGGCGATCGCATACGTACCGCTGCCCTCGATGTAGAACTCAACCGAGTCACCTTCTAGATAGCGCCGAAACCAATCGGACTGCTTAACTTCGTCAATTTCATCTAAAAAGTCAGCCCGCAATGCTGACTTAAGCAAGCTCTTTTTGCTGAGGCGCAGATCGTAGGAACGCTTCTCTAATTCCTGAATCGGTTCATACTCTGGAAGATACCAGGCTTTAACGGCAATAATCGCCATAACGCGCTTCTACCTGCCCCTTGTTTAAAACAACAACAGCACCCAAACCGTTACTAGTTGAGTGACTTCCTCTCTTTCGTGATTTTATCTAGAGTTGCACTAATTGAGCTTTCGGTCAAACGGTCAAGCTATCGGTCAAATCAATTAGTTGCAGCGCTCCCTTATCAACCAGAAGTAGGAAATATCAACGTTCTGCGCGGGTGCTGTTGGGTTGGACGAGACAGATTTGAATTAAACAGCGCTTTTTACCTCTGTGGTAGTGTGAGCGTTTCTCGAACTTGGCTGTTAAATCTGCCAGGGAAGCTTTGTAGCTTCATCTATCACTATAGATCTCCCACCCTAGGAATCAAGCCTGTGAAACCAAAGTTTACTCTGAGCAATGTTTAGCCACATTTGCTGATGAAGGTTTAGCGATCGCCCCGATGCTCCATAAATGCTGACTCGTAGGTTGGGTGAAGCAAAGCGTAACCCAACATTACTTCTATCGCTACTTGTATCGCTTCCCAGTCATCACCAATCGAACCCCACCAGTCGGAGCAAGCGTAAACCCACGACGTTGCATCTTAACGGGTTTATCCTCTGCTAAAGCAAGTTCATACTTGGATAAGATTGTTGCGAGAACCAGTTTCATTTCTAACTGAGCCAAGGCGTATCCCAAACACCGCCGACTTCCGCCTCCAAAAGGGAAGTATTCAGACGGAGAGTACTGACGCTCCAAAAAACGGTCTGGCTTAAACTGTTGAGCATCAGGATACAAATCCTCCCGATAATGCACCAGGTAAATCGTCGGCATTAAGGTTGTACCAGCCTCAAATAAATATCCTCCGACCTTCACAGGTGACTTAGCAATGCGCGGAAAAATGATAGGAAGGACAGGATACATTCGCAGCGTTTCTTGACAAACTGCCGTTAAATAGGGAAGCTGAGCGATTTTCATAGGAGATGACTCCCCTATGTCCAGTTCCTTAAGCAGCTTCTCACGGATATCTGTTCCTTGATGAATTTGATAGAAAGCCCAGGCAAGCATTGTTGCGGTGGTTTCGTGTCCCGCAAATAGAATGGTCAGCAATTCATCCCTTAATTCCTCATCGGTCATCGCCTGCCCATTCTCATCTCGCGCTGTCAGCATCAAGCTCAGGACATCAGTACGCCCCTCGGTTTCACTCGTTCTTCTCTCCTCAATTTCTGCCTGAAGCAAGCTGTGAACCTGGCGCTGAAGCCGTCTCATTCGCCCCCAAGGAGTCCACGCCCCCCAATCTTTTTGTAGAAACTGAAAAAATAACATGCTAGATCGAAGGGGAGAATCAGTCATGTTAATCCAATCTGTTAGAAGAGGTTTAAGCTGCTGATAACGCTCTCCTTCACTTAGTCCAAAGACAACTTGCAAAATTACTTCCAGGCTAATCTTCTGCATGGTAGTCCGAGCCACAAAAGGTTGACCGACCTGCCATTGACTTGCGACCTGTTCTGTAATCAAGCAAATTTGTTTTGCATAAGTCTGTAGCCTTTCTCCATGAAAAGGCGGCATTAGTAATTTTCGTTCTCTGCGATGGCGATCGCCATCCAACAACATCAGGGAATTTCGCCCCACTAGCGGTTCTGCAAGGGCATTTCCACGACCCATATCAAACTTAGAGTCTTGATTAAAAACATCCTGAATGGCTTGTGGGTTGCCAATAACCACATAAGGTTTAGTGCTATTCAACCGTACAGTAAAAATATCCCCATATTTTTGGCTATATCTGTCTTGAGAACCGAGCGGATCAGCAATCCAATTGATTAGTTGCCACAAAGGAGGACTAGTAACACAGTTTGGTAATTGCCCTGACATGACATTTCCCGCTGAGCTATGTGCATGACTTAACTCTACAGTAGAGCCAGAAACCTAACGACTAGAGCTAGCCGCAGCAAATAACACTCAACAAAAGCGATTGCTTCTCCCTAATAGAAAAGCGATTGTCATTCTGCTCGGACAGGTTAACCAAAAAAGATAGCTTTTAATAAGTAGAGGCGATCGCCTCCACATCCTGTTAATCACTCTTAGCAAGAGCAGCTTGATTAAGTTGGAGGAAACCGTTCAAATCAATAATTCCATTGATTAAGAACAATGAACTGATTTTGAAGTGTATGTTCTGCTGGTTCTAGGTTTGCGATCGCCTGTATTGCATTAACTACGAGAACATTATGTCCTGCTGCTCCAAGAAGATTAATCAAATACTTTGCTTGAGAATCCTCAAACAACAGTCGTAGGCTCAAGTGAAACTCCTTTTACTTCCAACCGATAGCGTTCTTCAGCCGCTTCGAGTTTCAGTAACTCCTATTGATTCGTACACCATATCTTGCCAAATCGTTGAGGCAAGCAATTTATGCCTTCGATATAAAGCTGCTTGCATCAAGGATACGGACGAGACACGAGATACTACTGCCAGTCCTCAGTCTGTGATGAGTTCTGCAAGGATTTGAACAGCACTGATTAGGGCAAGGCGATCGCTTACAGAGAGTTGAAATGCTTTTTCCTTAAGCTCTTGCAAAGATATACAACAATGCTCCAACAAATCCTACGCTTTAATATTAGTTCTATCACTCCTATCGAGATCTCCTGAGCCTCTCCACAGCCGTCTCAATTTATGCATTCGTTTCCAGTATTGACAAAATCTCGACCACCAATCTCCTTCGATCTGCTCCCATATAATCAAGGTTGGCAGACCAATGCAGAATATCTATAGTTTTTTTTGATAGGGTAGAATTCAACTCTTTAGTAGTCACAATTCGTCTAAGCGCAAGTAAGGCGCTATACTGCCCGAAAGGCATCTCCAAAATACCAATCGCCCTAGAAAGTAGTAGATCTATATACTCAATTGACGGTTGCCATTCGAGATACTTATACGCAGACATCCTTTCTCCTGCTTTGTTGCTAATCAGTCTTTCATACACGGGAAAATTGGTAGTTTTAGTAACTAAAGCCCACATTGTTGAGGAAATATCGCGCATTAACCTGGTTCGGTTAGACCCGGGGGGCATTTCTTCTCTTACTTTGTCATAGTAAGTAGCTAACTGATCTATTCTCCTCAAGGCTTCTACTGAATCAATATTACTTGCAGCATCAACTAGAGCTATAGCATCTTGATATCGTTTTTCAATCTGTTGATGCACTTCTTGAGCGCTTAGATTTGCGCCTGTAGCTCCAGGATTCCAAACTTTCTCTTCATAGCTTTGTGATGCCTCTTGTACGCCGTACCTTAGCTTGATTTTAAGTAAGTTGGTTTCAACTTCTTCAATACCCTGTTCGCGCAGCCAGGTTAAAGAATTTTGCAATTGTGGGAACTGAGTAAGAAGTAAGGGAAGTAAAACTGGAAGCCAAAAAAGAAAGACAAGAAATAAAGTTGTTGACGTAACCTTTAATTCAACAGAAAAGCTCCAAATATTGCTGTTAACTTCATCCGAAGCAAGTGAAATATTTAATACGCTTAGTATTATCAAAATGAAAATGCTGATCGAGTATTTCTTCCTTAAAGAAGAGGGAAACCCAGGGATGACAGCGGATCTCTCACCTTGATTAAACTTTTGAGTCAAATTATTGGACATGGCTTATAAAGTTTACATACTGTCTCGCTCAAATGGATTTGGACAATGGAACCAAGAGTTTATCAGTCCAGTGGAAGCAGCGATCGCCCCACTCCACTCAATTCACAACTAAAAGTACTCAGTTTTCTAACTTAAAGTTCTAACCCTGTAACTGCGCGTAGCGGGTTTGAATATCTTGAATCGAAAAGACAGCTTGGAACTGTAAACCTTGTTGCTGATATAGCTCTGCTCCGCCCTGCTGTCGGTCTACTAAAGCGATGATTTGGTTGACGGTGTAGCCTGCTTGCCGGAGTCGATCAACGGCTTTGAGGGCAGATTGTCCGGTGGTAACTACGTCTTCTAAGACGATGACAGAGCTACCGGGAGGGAGAGTTGGGCCTTCGATGTACGCCTGAGTGCCATGTCCTTTTGCTTCTTTACGAACGATCAGGGCAGTCAGCGATCGCCCTTCATAGGCTGCGACCACGCTCACTGCTGTCACCATTGGGTCAGCTCCTAGCGTCAGCCCTGCGACTGCCTGCGCCCCGGCTGGAACTAGATCAAGCAGCACTCGTCCCATCGCCAATCCACCCTGAGGATGCAGCGTCACCTGCTTGCCATTGATGTAATAGCTGCTACGCTGCCCTGAAGAAAGCGTAAAATCGCCCTCTCGGTAAGCGGCTTCGCAAAACAAGTCGAGGAGATATTGCTTGACAGTTTCCAGGTCGCCTTGGCTGACCCGCGAAATGGACTGAACCGAATTGGAAGGCTGATTTACCATAAATGAATCGTATCGGTGACAGGCTCAATGGAGTGGGAGGTTTCGAGTAAAATTAGGCAAAGCAAAGTTTCTTCATGGAGATACCCTACTCCCAAATTTCACCTCAGGTTAGAGGCAGCATTAGTTTAACGTTTCTAGGATGAACGTGCGATCGCCAGAAAGCGCTAAATTCTTAGAATCCAGGGTGCAGGAGTTGAACCTGCCTGAGGCGAATTATGAGTTCGCTGCCTAAACCGCTCGGCCAACCCTGGCGATACCTGTTAGAGATTCTACCAGAGACACATTGTATCCTGAGTCCTTGATTCGCAGCTACCCTTTCATTGAACATATTCTTGCTGATTTGTACTGAAACTGATTCACAAAACTCCAGGAATCTCTTTAGGAAACAACTTTACTAACGTCAACGACTTCTTACTAAAAATCTCTTAAGGCTTAACCCTAGCCCCCACCCCAACTCCTAATTCCTAACCCCTAACCCCTAATCCCCATTCCAACAATGAGACTCAACTCGACCGTAGCACTCACCCTGATTTTGCTTTCTTTGATGGTTGCAGCAGGCGTTGTCAGTGCCGCCTGGGGGTATGCGCTGGGGCGCGAAGCGCTTCAGGGAATTACCCAGCCCGATGTCCGCCCTGCTAGCAGTGTAGGAGAGACAGATGGCAATCCTCCTCACCGCGATGAGTTAGTCCTGTTGAAGGAAGCAGACATTTTGACAGACGTAGAAGCTCGTATGAATGGTGATGCAGCAGCTGAATAAGGCAACGTGAACATGAACAGTAGATTTTACTGCCTCTAACTAATTCGAGTTTTGCTGCTTTGCTGTAGCTTTTTCCTGCTTTTAAGAATGATCCCCCTTGTTTCAATTTCTTCAGTTTTTTTGGTAGCCGAACCCAATACCCTTGCACAATCTGAGGTGTTTTTCAGGCTGCTGTCAGTTTTTTTGCTAATTGCCATCAATGCTTTTTTTGTAACCGCAGAGTTTTCGATTGTTTCAGTCCGACGATCGCGGATTAACCAACTCGCCTCGGCCGGAGACATTCAGGCCAAGACTGTTCAAGATCTTCAGCGCGGCATCGATCGCCTGCTCTCTACTACTCAGCTCGGCATTACCTTGTCCAGTCTGGCCCTGGGTTGGATTAGCGAGAATACAATGGCGCTGCCCCTGGCCATTTTGCTTTCTCAGTTGCCGCTGTCGCCAGAGACGAACCAGTTTCTATCCCATTCTCTCGCGATCCCGATCGCCTTTTTTCTGGTTGCCTACCTGCAAATCGTATTGGGAGAGCTTTGTCCCAAGTCTTTGGCATTGCTTTACCCTGAGCAGCTAGCCCGATTTTTAGCCCCCCCCAGTCTGGCGATCGCCCGTTTCTTTAACCCCTTCATCTGGATTTTGAATCAATCAACCCGCTGGCTGCTGCGGTTGGTGGGCATTCAATATACCGGGCAAGGCTGGTATAACCGCGTTACACCCGAAGAACTTCAGCTGATCATCAGCACGTCTACCGAATCTCCCGGTTTAGAAGCCGAAGAACGAGAACTGCTGACCAACGTGTTTGAATTTGCCGAAGTCTCAGCGGGCGAAGTTATGGTGCCGCGTACCAGCATTGTGGCCATTCCTGGAGATGCAACCTTTCAAATGCTGCTGCATGAGGTGGCTGAGTCGGGGCATTCCCGCTATCCCGTGATGGGAGATTCTTTAGATGACATTAGCGGCATTGTTTACTTTAAAGAACTGGCAGAGCCACTAGCACAAGGAATTTTAACCCTCGATAGTTCTATTCAGCCCTGGACTCGTCCAGCTCGGTTTGTGCCAGAATATGTGCCGCTGAATGAGTTGTTGCACCAGATGCAGCGGTCAGCCCAGGAAATGGTGATGGTGGTCGATGAGTTTGGCGGCACGGCAGGGTTAATCACGATTCAAGATCTGGTAGCTGAAATTATTGGCACTACCTACGAACCGGAAGATGAGGAAGAACCGACAATTCAAATTTTGAATGAGCAAACTTTTTTGGTGCAGGCACAGCTAGACATTCAGGAAGTGAATGAGATGCTCAATCTAGATTTGCCAGTAATTGAGGATTATCAAACAGTCGGTGGATTCATGATTTATGAACTGCAAAAAATTCCGGCGGTTGGTGATCAGCTTCGGTATGGAACCTATGAGCTGACGGCAACGCTGGCGGAGGGTCCGAGGCTACACCAAATTCGAATTCAACGTTTGGATAGGGCCACAGCCAGCGGCACCTCGGCTACCGATGAAGTTATTACTGATTATTGGGAAGAGACTATTGCTGAGAGCGATTACCCCAAAGGGGAAACTGCTTCGGATCGCCCCTCCCAAAATGGCAGCTACGACTCATCTAACTCCAATACAGAAGTCAGTTCTGATAAATAGTTCTGACCCGTCAAGCAACGCTAATTTTATTCGTTCACTTACCTTCATACTTCTGATTCATTCCCCATGCGTTACTGGCTAATGAAATCCGAACCGGATGCTTACGGTATTGCTGACCTAGAGCGCGATCGCCAAACAATTTGGGATGGCGTTCGCAACTATCAGGCGCGAAACTTTTTGCGCGAAATGCAGCCCGAAGATCTAGTTTTTTTCTACCATTCCAACACCAACCCACTGGGAATCGCTGGGCTGATGAAAGTGGTCACTGGAATTGACGACCCGACGCAGTTTGATCCCAAAAGCAAGTACTACGATGCCAAATCCAAACCGGAAGCCCCTCGCTGGCAAACCGTCACTGTAGAATTTGTGGAAGCGTTCAACACCTTGATTCCGCTTGACAAGCTGCGGCAAACCTTTGACCCAGACGAACTTTGGGTCGTGCGTCAGGGAAATCGTTTATCAGTCATGCCAGTTGAGGAAGCGATCGCCCAAAAGATTTTGGGGTTAGCAAAGCAACCTTCGTAGGGGTGGGTTTTGCCGTTGAATCTCGACTCTATTCAGGTTTGTCTGCCAAACCCACCCCTACAATGTGAATGCTACTCGCTAACCCATCACTGCGACTCTGGGTTGCGGCGACCCAGACGATATTTGTCGAGTCGTTTCATGGCGATCGCTAAGCTCATTTTCATCCGGCGAAAGGCTTCTGCAAGGCTGCCCACTTCGTCATTCGACTGGTACTCAAAGTCTGCATCCATGTCACCCATGCTGATGGCCTCAGCGGCTGTTGAGATTTGCCGTAAGGGGCGGACGACATATTGTTTGAGCCAGAGGTTGACCATGAGAATGGCGATCGCAAACACACCCACGACCGTTCCCATAATCAGCACAAACGACTGTCGGGCACTTTTGAATACTTGACTGGCGGGAACAGACATCACCTGTGCGCCAATCGGCACGTTCAATTCCCAATTAAATCCATTGGTTGTGCCGTAGCGTTCAATCATGCTCTTAGGCGCAGCTTCAACCGTGCTGTGGCAGCGCAAACAGGTGGCATCCGTAACAATAATTGGTCGAGCCGTGTAGAAAAGATCGCCACTTGGAGTAGAACGGAATCCGCTCACTTCTTTAAGGTTACTGGACTGTTGAAATCGCTCTACAATTTCTGTTTCAAAACTATCTGCTTTGTCTCTTAAATTGGTTGGATTAAGTGTCGCTTCTTTATAAAAGAATTCACTATAAAAAGGGTTAGCTCGAAACTTCTCAAATACTTCGCGAGCTGAGTAGGAAGGCACACTTTCAGGTAAGAATTCAGTGTCCAGGCGATCGGCTAATTCTGGGTTAACTTGGGTGTTGGTATAGTTGCGGACGGAGTTCATAGTCTCCATCAACATGAGTGTTTTAGAAGTCACCTCACGCTGAGCGTTGTAGTTCAAAATGCTGGATAATGCAGCTCCGCTGGCGACAATTCCTCCAAAAAATATTAAGAGTAATAAGACCGTAAACTTCTTGCCTAATTTGAAGTTTTTCAGGAACGATTCGATTGGTTTTAGCATAAGAAATTCGACGTTATCAGGAATTGGTCGTCGATAACCAGCCCAATGATCCTTACGTCTTGATCGAAAGAAGTTCCGGAGAAATGATTCGCTTTCAGAATTGATTAATTATCCGCTTCTAGACCCTGGCTTCGGGTAGCCAGACCACAAAAGCTGTTCCTCCCTGGCTGGGAGATGAAGTAGGGCGATGCGAAGCCGTTTCCCCTTTGGGGTAATTGTCTCCTCCTGCTTGCCCAAACAGCCGTTCTACCGGACTAAAAACCTGAATCTCACCCTGCATTCGCTTGACTAAATCACGGGCGATCGCCAGCCCCAAACCACTGCCAGGAATGTCAGTTTCTGCCTGCACCCCGCGATAGTGTCGCTCAAAGATATGCGCCTGGTCTGCGAGGGGAATGCCGCCCCCCGTGTCGGCAACAATCACAGATTGCCTGCCCTGACGCGAGGTGGCCCAAACGTAAACCTTGCCCCCTGAAGGGGTATATTTCAGCGCATTGTCGATCAGGTTATTCAACACCTCCCGCAGGGCTTTCGGGTCAGTTTGCACGGGGGGTAGGTTGGGCGGAATGACAGAACGTAACTCTAGCTGGCGGTCTTGGGCGATCGCCTCTGCCGCATCCAACAGCGGTTCCAAAACCTCACTCAGCAAATGCGGCGCTAGAGTTAGCGTAGTTCCAGTCAAGAAATTTGTTCCGGGCAGCAAAGGAACGGGCTTAGGGTCAGTCACGATATCATCCGCTGCTTGAGAATCATCGATTTGAGCTTGCCAGCTTGCAGGTGGTGCAGAGTCTACAGGCGGCAGCAGGTTTGCCTCACCCATATCAATGGCAGCATCAAATTGCTGCAACAACTCCTGGAGGCGATCGCTCTCGCGCACGATGCTAGTTGCCACACTGCGGTTTGCATCATTTGAAGCCAATCGACGCAGCAGCAGTTTGCCGAAGGTTCGGAGCGCTGTCAACGGATTGCGGAACTGGTGCAGCAAATCATCAAACACATCATGCTGCTGGGCTTGCAAGAGGCGCTGCTGGCGCAAATCCTGGTCGAGCCACTGCGATCGCTGATCGAGTACACAGGCGATCGCCAAAGTTCGAGCGACCTTTTCAATTTGAGCTTGCTCACTCACCGTCCAATCTGCCTCAGGTCGGGCAGTCACGAGCAAACCCATCACGACCCCTTCATGGATCAGCGGCAAAACAATCTGCTGCGGGTAAGACAGTTTTTCGGATGGACCACCCCCAGAAGTGTGACGATGAGAATGAGTACTCTGGTCAAATCTGCCCGTATCGGACGAGTTAATTTGCTTTAGAGTAGCTGAAGCTTCGGGCAATAGCAGCCGCAGGCTTGGACTGGTTCCAATCCGGGCTGACCAAAATGCAGGCATTTGCTCTTCTCGCCAAGTTTCTGCCTCTGGGTAGGTCACAATGGGAATCAGCTGAGCGTTTGCATCACCATCGGTTAACTCTTCTGTCAGATAAACTGCACTGAATGATGCGCCTAATCCCTGTGTCAGCAGCGCAATCTGGGCGCGGCACAGAGCAACAAATTCAGAGCTGGCAGGCATCAACATGCAGTCACACAGGTAGTCACAGGGCAATCATAGAGCAATCACACAACAGCCACGCAGCAGCCGGATAACCCATCACCTTGACAGCGTACAGTGGAAACAGGAGGGCTGCGAAGCAGTTCCCCCTTGGGTAATCGCTCTTATCACTCAATACAAAAATTATAAATTCCCCTTCTCAATTCCCACCCGATCCCGCTAATCTTAGCTCAGATCAACAGCGGGGATCATTACAGTACAAGGCTATAAGCATAACGCGAGAAACTTTTGTAGACATCTTAAGACTTTGTATCGAAAATTTAAGGGGAGTTGAAATCTTAAACTCAAGCCGATATACTTTCGACGGTTTTCGTATTTTGTAACTACGATTACACCTGTCAGTTAAGAGAGGAGGTAAGGGGGTTGGCAAGGAGACGCAAGCGTAAGAGTCGTCGTCGTCAAGAGGGGCGCAGAATCCTAGAGCTGGTGCCTCAGTACAGTATCGAAAGCGGCGAAGAGAAACCCGTCACGGCAGCTCGAAAGTTTATTCAAGCTGAAGGCATTTTGCCCCCAGCTTTGCTGCTCGTGAAGCGAAACGAACACACCACAGATCGGTACTTTTGGGCAGAGAAAGGGCTGTTTGGCGCTCAGTATGTTGAAGAAAATCATTTTCTGTTCCCTAGCTTAAGGGTGCCAGAAGATGACGAAGCTGAAATGCTACCGTTAGCTGCTGCTAGTCGCTAGTTTGCTTAGGCGCAATTGTTCCTGATGAGGTTGGTCTACCCTACACAAGCTTCTGTGAAACGCTGACCAAAATTCTCTAAGGGCGATCGCGAAAAGTGTAACGGTTCAGTGTTCAAGCTTCAGCACAGTCATAGCAAAAGACAGTCGTAGCAAAAGAACTCATCTTTATGCTGGCTGACTTAATTTCTTCAAGATTGTGAATTCACTAAACCCGGATTTCCTGAGTGAAAGCATCGCAAAGTTGTGTCTCCACTCAAGTTCTCCGGGTTTTATAGATTCACTTCCCCTACATATCGCTGTAGCCATAAGCAAAAAAGCGGGATCAATTGATCCCGCTTTTTTCTTAGCTTCGATAATTTAGAGTCAACTCAGAGATGCTTAAGCAACATTCACCTTCACAACTTTGTTCTTTTCCGCCTCAACTTTGGGCAAATTCAACGTGAGAATACCGTCTTTGTATTCGGCTTCTACTTTGTCGTTTTGCACTCTAGCAGGCAAGGGAACAACGCGACGGAACTTGCCGTAACGGAACTCAGAACGAGTCACACCTTTTTCTTCAGTGCGAGTTTCAGATCTGCGTTCGCCGCTAATAGAAACTGCTTCGGCAGTCACTTGAACATCCAAATCTTTTGCTTCTAGACCTGGAATTTCAACTTTTAGGTGAACTGCCTCAGGTGTTTCCTGAATTTCTGCGGCAGGAATGAATGAAACTCTTCCAGTCTCTCCATTTGCGGCGGGAGCAAGGGTGTCAAACAGGTGATTCATTTCCCGCTGCAAGCCTTCAATTTCTCTGAATGGTGCCCAATGAACCAGTGCCATAGTTGTTGTCTCCAATCTCAATTTCTTTTAGAAGTTCAAGAGTTTTTATCTCTTGGCTTCATCTGTTATTACTTTATCTAAAGCAATCAATAGAATGAGTTCGGTTTCCATGCCCAAGAAAAATCGCAATTTCCACACCTTCAAAAGCCTTGGTTCGGTTCTCACGCATAAAAAATCCTATTAACCGTAATGCACACTATTTGATTTGAGCGTGCTCAGAATCATTTGATTGGCTTAAGCCCCTTATTCCGTATTCCTTGACATAGAAATGGTGTAAGTTTCCAACGTAATGTTGTGTAAACGATTTGCGGATTAACTAATGAAGTAGTAGACAATATTCCTACATATATTTGTTGGCGTTGAGTGCTCGGCTATGCAAATTTTCCATCGTCCCCCCACTACTGAGGTAGAAACGCAAACGCGAATTCTACAGGCAGCGCAACGGTTATTTGCCCGTCGGGGCTACGATGGCACGACCACCCGCGATTTGGCACAGGCAGCCGGAGTTGCAGAGGGTACTTTGTTTCGCCATTTTGAGAACAAAAAAGCGATTTTGATTGAGGTTGCGACGCAGGGCTGGATAGAAATTCTGACCGATCTGTTGACCGAGTTGAGCGAAATGGGCAGCTACAAGGCGATCGCCCAAGTAATGCGGCGACGAATGCTCAACCTACATCAAAATGCTGACATGCTCCGGGTTTGCTTCATGGAAGCGCAATTTCACCCGGATCTGCGCGATCGCATTCAATCTGACGTAATCGCCAAGATGACTGATGTAGCTGAAGCCTTCTTTCAAACTGCGATGGATCGGGGCATCTACCGCCCAATGAATCCTAGAATTGTGGCTCAGGTCTTTTTAGGTATGTTTACCATTGCTGGGTTTAGCCAGGACACGGTGATGGTAGAAGGATCTTCCCCTCAGGCAATGCAGGAAATGGCAGAAGGTCTGGCAGATATTTTCCTCAATGGCGTTTTGGCAACCAAAGACTAAGGCTGTTTCATGGCACTGGTCATCCCAGTTAGGGCAAGAGGTGTGAGCGAAGCTCACACCTCTTGCCCTAACCTTTATGGCTTGTTCCCTAACTGGCGCTGGAGCTGTTTCAGCGTTTGGTACATCTCGGGCAGACGGTTGTAAACCGCCGAGGCTTTGAGATAGAGCTTGTGGGGAACGGCTGGAGTGCCCGAAACGATTTCACCGGGTGGCACATTGGTATGAATTCCGGTTTTGGCAGAGGCAACAGAACCGTCCCCCATTTTGGCGCTGTTGGCGATGCCGACTTGTCCCGCCAAGATGACTCGATTACCGATGGTGACTCCGCCTGCCATGCCCACCTGTGCTGCCATTGCACAGGCTTCTCCGACTTGACAGCCGTGAGCAATGTGAACCATGTTGTCGATTTTGGTGTTGCGGGCAACGCGGGTTTCCCCTACAGCAGGGCGATCGATCGCTGAATTGCAGCCGACCTCAACCCCATCTTCTAAAACCGTGTAGCCCGACTGCTCCATCTTGAACCAGCCTTCTCGCGTGGGCACAAAGCCAAAGCCTTCAGAGCCGATCGCCGCACCACTGTGAATCACGCAATCTGCACCAATTTGGGCACGTTCGTGAATGACACAGTTGGCGTGCAGGGTGGTGCGATCGCCAATTTGAGCCTCTGGATAAATCACCACGTTGGGGTGAATGCAAACCTGATCACCAATTTTTACCCCTGCCTGAATCACGACATGGGCACCGATCGCCACCTCTTTCCCGACCTGAGCAGAAGGGTGAATTACAGCCGTCGGGTGAATTTCAGGCGCAGGGCGAAAGGGTTGATAGAAGAGAGCGATCGCCTGAGCAAAAGCTAGACGTGGCTGCGAAGTGGCAATCCAGGCAATCTGACGTTCTGTTGCTTGAGCCTGTAACGCTTCGTCCAATGGCAAAATCAGGGCACTGGCACCAGTTTTGCCCACCTCCGCCGCAAACTTGGCACCTTCCACATAGCTTATGCTGCCAGTTACAGCTTCCTCAATCGCTGCAACTCCGACAACCTCTGGGTCGCAGTCAGGACGAGTGATCAAACTGGTGCGATCGGCAACAGTGATGTTTTGGGCTATTTGGCTAAATTTCATGGCGCTAATTTAAGGCGGGCAGCGTAAACAATCGTACCAACGAAGCCCTCCCTTCAGCCTTGTTTGATTCTGCTAGAAAAGATAGAAAAGATTTGAGGAAGCGATCGCGCCCTCGTTCTGGGCGATTGTCACCGCAACTGCGGGAGTTGCAATTCGAGCGCTAAGAGAACTTACACCTCAGTTAGAGCTTGCAGCGGACAAAAACGCAGCGCATTCCACGTGGGGCGTTTGGGGAAAGAAGTCCGCAGGTTGGACGCGGGTTAAACGATAATCTCCCGCCTGACACAGTAGCTTCAGGTCACGCGCCAGAGTGGAAGGATTGCAGCTTACATAGACGATGCGGTTGGGCTTGCTCTGCAACAAGGCGTTGATTACAGCAGGGTCGCAGCCTTTGCGGGGTGGATCGAGCAACACGATAGTGGGGGCAGTTCCTTCATTGCGCTCTGCGGTAGTCACCATCTTCGGCAAAAGATCTTCTACTGCGCCTGCCTGAAAGCTAACGTTCTCAATGTTGTTGAGGTCCGCGTTCAAGCTAGCTTGCTCGACAGATTCGGACTGCACTTCCAGTCCGATCGCCTGCTGGACTCGCTGGGCTAGTGGCAGGGTGAGAGTGCCAATGCCGCAGTAGGCATCGAGTAGCACCTCATTTCCCTGCAAATTTAACTCCTGCATAATCACCTGAAGCAGCGCTTCGGCTTGTTCGGTGTTGACCTGGAAGAATGTGGTGGGGCGAATTTGAAATTCTAATTCAGCAAAGATTTCTCGGATGTAGGGACGACCCGCTATGCAACGAGTTTCTGAGCCAAAGATGACGTTAGTGCGATCGCCATTCCGATTCAATGCCACACCAACTAGTTGAGGATAACGGCTGAGCCAGTCCTCCGCCTGCTCTGAAATTCCCGGTAGCTGCCAGTCGGTTGTCACCAGGGTAAGCAAAATTTCCCCCGTGCGGCGACCAATTCTCAGGGCAAGATGGCGTAGTTTTCCTTGATGCGTCGTTTCGTTGTAGATCGGCCAGCCACGCTGCTGAAGGTCCTGCTTCACTTCCGCCAACAGTGGATTGAGCCGCGCATCTTGAATTGGGCACTGGTCTAAATTCACCAGACGATGACTACCTTTTTGGTAGTAGCCTGCCTGCACCTGCCCAGAAGCTGACACACCTAGCGGAAAAGTCGCCTTATTACGATAGCCCCAGGGGACCGAGGCAAGCACGTCATCTACGGGCGGGTTCTCAATGCCGCCAATTCGCTCTAGCGCGTCAATAATCTGCTCTCGCTTGACCTGAAGCTGGTAGTCATAGTCAATAAACTGCCACTCGTAGCCACCACATTTATCGGAGACGCTACAGTCGGGCTGCACTCGATGAGGAGATGCTTCCAAAAGCTGGTGCAGTTTGCCGTGAGCATATTGGGGTTTGACGCGCACCAACCGAACCAGAGCGCGATCGCCCGGTACCGCGTTCGGCACAAACACCACACGACCTTCCCAACGCCCAACGCCATCGCCGCTGTTGCTCAGGTCGGCGATCGCCATCTCCAACAGTTGCCCCTGCTGCCATTGCGGTGGCTGACTCGTTTGCACAAAATTTTGACGAATCAAATTTGACTGCCCCGGATCTCTACCATCTCAAGGCTAATACCAATTTGTGGGTAATGACGATCTACGCCTGCCGCAAAAAAGTTTCTAGACTGGGCACGTTGACCCAGGTGCCCGTCTCGTTAGATTGGTGCGTTAGATCCATCAAAAGCTGAGAATAGAGTCCTTCGCGTAATGAAGGGGTAAGCGATTCGCCTCGCTCGATTGCCTCGACCAAGCGATCGACAATCCGAATGAATGGAGCCAGACGACCATCGGCGTAAGTCTTGGGAAACTCCAGACGCTGAGGAATTTCCACCTCAGTTAATGGCTCTCCTGCTTGACTCGCCCAGAGTCGAAAGCCATGCACATAATCTTTCTGGTGGTCGCTGCCGAGAACGAGGGTGCCGCGATCGCCATACACCTCCACCCAATGCCCTCTGCCTTGATAGGTCGCGGCACTTAGCACCACTTGACACGGCGTACCGTCTGCTAACTCCAGCATCAGGCTGCACGTATCATCACTGTCAACCGGCTTCGTGCCACCCTCCGGAGCAGGACGAGTTGCAATTCCAGTACTCAAATAGCCGCATAGCCGCTGAACGGGACCAAACAGCCAGGAAATGTAGTCAAAGGTATGTGATCCCAACGCTCCCAGTGCGCCACCACCCTGATCTTTGCGGGAATACCAGTTCCACGGACGGCTTGGATCAGCCCGACCCGAGACTAGCCAGTCCACGTTGATCAGACGCTTTTGCCCAACAAAGCCTTCTGCCAGCAGTTCAGCGAAGCGCTGCCAGGCAGGAACATAGCGGAACTCAAAATCCATTAGCGCTGCAACGCCCTGCTGCGTTGCCAACTGGTAAAGTTCCGCAGCTTCCCTTGCTGTCAAGGTTGTCGGTTTTTCCAACAGGAGATGCTTTCCAGCTTGCAGAACGGCTTTTGCCATTTCGTAATGCAAGAAGGGTGGCGTGGTGATGCTAACGGCTTTAACTTCCGGTAGGGCAAGAATTTCTTCTAGTCGCTGGCAGGCATAGGGGATGTTGTGGGCGGTGGCGATCGCCCTTGCCGTCTCCGCGTCGCGATGATAAACCGCCATCACCTGAGTACGGGGATGTTCTTGAAATCCAGGAATGTGAATTTTTTGACCAAAGCCAGTGCCAACGACTGCGACACCCAGAGGAAATTGAGCCATAACACGATTAAACTGAGCAACCTTTGGAGCGGGCGATCGCTAGCCTACCTTACAAACCATCTCTTCAGAAGAGGGTTCGGTGTCTTCCACGAGATCTTCTACTAACTCTTCTGCCAAATGCTGCTGAAGTGAAAGCGCTCCGTTTTCCGAGGATAAAGACTCAGAGGATAAGCAAGGATTGACTAGTGCAGGCTGTTCAGATATGTCTATAAACTCTTGAGAAAACTCTTGGGAAATTGAGTTCAAGGCAGTAATTTCTGGCAACAATGCTTTGTCAGAGTAGGGCAAAAGAGCAGCTTGGGTTATTGCCAAATTAGCGGCTAATCCAATTCGACTGCGCTCTAGTACGCCTAGCACCTGACGCGGATTTTCACGCGCCACAACGGGCAGCAAAAACAACCCTCTTGCCTCCATTCGACAAAGCGCTTCAGTAACGGATTCATCTTCATAGGCAGAAACAACATCTGCTGTACGAATCTCTCTAAGCGTTTGTCGAAACTTGCCTGAATCTTTGGCTTGCTGAGTTACTTGATCAATGTGCTGCTTAATATCAACGAGTGAAACGATACCTACTAATTCTTGCTTAGAGTCTAATACTAGAGCGGTGTTAGATTTTGCTTCAACCATTCTCTGTCCTGCTTCTAGCCAGCCTAGAGAATCGGGAAGCGCCAGATAGGAACGTTCGAGAATTGAAGCGATCGATACTTGCTGCAACACTTCAAACTCATCCTGCTTTTCCAGATTCATTCCCATTTGCTGAAGGTTAAGTCCCTGGATTGAGGGAATTGACTTAAACCGATCAACGACCCAAACGCTAACACCCACTGCCGCCATTAGTGGCACAATGATCAAATAGTTTTGGGTTAACTCAAACAGCAGCAAAATTGCCGTTAAGGGTGCTCTTACAGTGCCTGCCAAAACTGCAGCCATGCCCACCATTGCATAGGCAGGTGGAGGCGCAATTTCTAACCAACTTGAGGGGAGAACGATCGCCAACACATTTCCATAAACTGAACCTAAACACGCCCCTAAAAACATGGCTGGGGCGAAAATTCCACCGACGAAGCCGCTGCCCAAACTAATGGCGGTTGCCACGAGTTTAACGAATAGTAACAAGCATAGAAATTGTAGAGGAAATTCTTTTCCTTCCAGGATTACCTGAAGCGTCCCATACCCAATTCCGAGGATTTGGGGCAACTGGAGCGCGATCAATCCCAAACAAAGTCCACCCAGAACGGGTCGAACGGGTTTTGGCAATTTCAGCCAGGTTAAGCCAGCCATTTCTCCCTGAAAACAGGCTTGTACTAGCTTAATAGCCTGAGAAAAGGCGATCGAAACTAGACTTGCCAGCAATCCCAGCCCCAGGTAGAGCATCCACTCCCAATGGCTCAAAACTTCGTATGCAGGCAGATCAAAAGCAGGATGCACCCCAAAGGCAATTCGGGCAATCAGGGCAGGCACGATGGATGAGAGCAAAATCAGACTAACGGCAGGGGTGGTAAACGTTGCGCCCAGGACAACCTCTAGGGCAAAGAAGACCCCCGCAATGGGTGCGTTAAACCCAGCGGCCAATCCGGCTGCTGCGCCTGCCCCCAGCAACAGGCGATATCGCTCTCTTGACACCTGAAACAGTTGACCAAACAAAAACCCAATGTTGGCCCCAATTTCGACGCTGGGGCCTTCTGGTCCAAGGGAAGCGCCCGTACCTAAGGAAACGGCAGCGGCAAACATTTTGATGAAAGGCCGCAGGGGCGAAATCTTTTGCGCTCCGGTGCTGTTAAGCAGCGCTGAAAAACCTTGACCCAGATAGTCTCGAAATCGCCAGGTCATTAGCCCCACAACCAATCCACCTAGGACTGGAATGCAGGCTAGTGTCCAGTTGCCCCAGCTTGAGAGGGTGCCAAACAACCACTCAAACGTTAGCGTTTCAGACCATTCAATCAAGCAGTGGAAAAGGACGATCGCCAGCCCTGCGCCACCACCAATGAAGACGGCAGAAATGAGCACTAGAGCTTCTGGGGAAGGCTGAAGACGGTTCAAGAAGCGGGTCAGGCGATCGCTCAAAGAAATAAATTTAGGAGGTTCTGGTAAAAGTAGTTTGGGTTTAGGAATAAGAGTAGTCATTGATAGGGGAGGAACCAGGAAATAGGCGTAACTCAAGCAATCGACTCTAATGCAGCAGTGCAGCCATCGGAATTAGCCACAACTCGCTACAACCAGCACTAACTTAGCGACTCTGTCTGTTAGCAGCTCGCTTTGACCCAGCTAACAGACACCCGCAAAGACATTGGGCACTCAGAGGTAGATGCGGAGTTCAACCCCTCGTCCCTGTCATATTTGAATTTTAATAATCTGAGTTCTAATACCCATTCCCCTCAAGGCAGCATCTGTTAGAGTGCGCGAGGCACGCTCTAAAGAAAGCAGGTCCCCTTGGAAACGGTATAAGAACTAGTATGTCTCAGTTATGAGAATTTGGTTATAAAAATTAACTAACTGTCAAAACAAATCTAGCCTTATTTCACCTGGAGTTCAACCGCCGACTGCTTAGATTTACGCCTCGATCGGGCGTCCGTCGGGCTAGTCGCTGGCTGAATTTACAGTTCTAGGGTTTGGCTAGCACTAATCCTAGCAGCAGCAGCGAGATATGCTTTGTAGCGCTCGCAGCAAATGAAGGGCGATCGCCAGCAAGTTTCCGGGTATTTGCGGATTCTCCTGATTTTTACGGATTCTGTTAGGATTACCGCCTTACTGTGTTCCTGATCACTTTCAAGCAACGTTTAAAGTGCGAGGTTGTATTAGTTTTTCCAAGGCAACTTCCGTAGAGGTTCGTGTTAAACAAGAATTCTGTCATTGCCTCATTCTAAAAACTCAAGAAAACGCTGAATCTAGGTTAAGTTAGAGCGATCGCAACTTTGCCTCAAGGTTGCTTCAATTCTTAGAGGTTACTGAATCAGCGTCAAAAAAATATAACTGTCGGCTCTACAGATTAAAGTCCACGCGTAGTATAGTGGTTACTCGTTTTCCTAAAAACCTCCAAATCTTGGAATAGCATCCTTTACAAAGGAGTTTGTGAATCGAGTTCTAAACTGTTGAAATCCAAGTTTTAGGGTGCATCTCGAACTGATTCGTCTGCAGTCGGGCGATCGCTAAAGTCCAGTGATTTTTTGATGAGGGGCAACTTCTCGATTTAATCTACCTCAGGCTTTCAACACAGGAAAGTTGCCAGTGGGTCTGCTCCCATACCCGTTTTATGATTAAAGAAAACTCAAGCTCAAGTAATTTCACTTAGATTACAGAAGGCAACTTCAGCATGTTCCGTGCCCCTACCCTCGGAAACTACTGTAAGAAAGTCATGAAGTTTTCTTTAAGCGACCCCTCACCTCGATTTGCGCGTATAAAATAATACCAAAATCACTGGGCTCGGCGTGTCGTATTGCAGGCTGGATTTTTTAACGTTCCATTGCAGGAGGACACCAGCGGAATTCATCTGTCTGCTGCCCCTTGCTTTTCGTTCCGGTTCGATTTTTTGCAAAGGTTTTTACCATGACATCTCCAACTGCATCCACCGTCGTTTTCGTTGATTCAACCGTTGATGACTACCAGAGCTTAGCCAGCAGCGCTTCTCCGGGTACTGAAGTCATTGTTCTTGATGCCACTCAGGATGGCGTCACTCAGATCACTTCAGCCTTGGCTGGGCGTAGCGGAGTGGAAAGTGTGCAAATTCTCTCGCATGGCAGTTCTGGGCAGTTGCAGCTCGGTTCTACTCAGCTCAGTTTAGAAACCCTGAATCAGTACACCGCTCAAATTCAAAGCTGGTCAAGTTCGCTAACCGAAACGGCTGACGTTTTACTCTACGGTTGTAACGTTGCAGGAAGCGACACAGGCAATTCGTTTATTCAGCAATTTGCGACGCTCACCGATGCTGATATTGCTGCCTCTACTGACCTGACTGGCAACATGGCTCTGGGTGGCGATTGGGATCTAGAAGCAGCCGTCGGTCAAATTGAAACCTCCCTGAAGCTCGATCAGGCAATTTTAGAAAGCTACGATTCAACCCTGGCACTTCTGTTTCGTGAAGACTTTACAGGTACCGACGTCAGTAATCGTCCATGGCTATTTGGAAGAGGAGTGACCACCTCTGCTGACCCTTTCCTGACTGCCAGAGGCACTGTAGCCCCATCGACGGGTGGGCTTCCGGGTACTGCAAATCCCATTGATGCGCCAGGTCAAGGTGCTTTGCGGTTGACAGGTGCTCGAACCGATCAGGCAACCTTTGCCATCTACAATGAGGCAATTCCCTCGAATGCGGGGCTTTCTATCACCTTTGATCTGTTCTCTTACGGAGGGACAGGTGCAGATGGTATTAGCTTCTTCTTGATAGACGGACAAAAATCTCCGACCGTTGCGGGTGGTTTTGGCGGATCTCTCGGATATGCCCAAAGAAACACTCCCATCAATGTACCGGGGCTAGAGGGAGGCTATGTCGGAATTGGATTTGACGAATTTGGTAATTTTTCGTCGGGTACCGAAGGGCGCGTTGGCGGACCCGGTCGTCGCAGAAATACAGTCGCGATTCGGGGTAGCGAAGCTAATGACTATGAGTACCTCACTGGCAACTCTAATCTACCTGGGCGAATTGATACCCCTAACGCAACCAATCGGGATGATGCACGACGCAGGGTCAACATTGAGCTAGATCCGGGCGGATTAATCGATGTTCGGATGGATTTCAATGGAGACAACGATTTCAGTGATGCGGGTGAACTGGTCATTGATTCGTTTAATGTGGTGGAGGCGAATGGTTCTCCCTTGCCTGCAAACTTCAAGTTTGGTTTTGCTAGCTCAACGGGTGACTCTACCAACATTCACGAAATTCGCACATTCCTAATTGAAACCGTTACGGGTGATAATCTGTCTCCCGTTGCAGCCAATCGAAGGATTGAGGTTGGAGTTGGCGATGTAACTCCCATCACCAGCGTTATCGCGAGAGATCGAGACGGCACGATTGCCTCCTACACCGTTAGGACGATTCCTCCGCGCGCTCAGGGCACTTTGTTTTTGGGCGACCCAAGCGCTGGAGGTCGAGCCGTCACGGTTGGGCAACGGATCGCTCCCCGTCAAATTAGCCGACTCTTCTTCCGAGCCACCAATCAGTTCTCAGGAGCTACTTTTACATACGACGCAACCGATAATGACGGTGCAGTGAGTGAATCTCCTGGAACCGTCAGCTTAGTTGTACCTCCCGGCGAGGGTCCCAACCGTCCTCCCGTTGTTGCCAACCGCACGTTTGAGGTGGAGCCTGAAAGCACACTACGGTTGGTCAGGGGTTTGGCTGGCACCGATGACGGCGAAATTACCTTCTACCGCATCTCAAGATTACCCGAGACAGACCAGGGCGTTCTGTTCCTGGGCAACCCGGCCGCGGGTGGCAGAGCGATTGAGGCGGGGCAGGGAATTCGACCTGATCAGGTGGGGCAACTCTACTTCCAGGCAAACGAAGACTTTACAGGTGCTAGTTTCATCTATGTTGCGCTCGACGATGACGGAGCGCGTAGCATTACCCCAGCTACTGTTACGCTCAACTCAACTGATAGGATACCTCCTGGCTCTCCTGGCTGTGGACCTGGAGTCACGCTTACCGGAGACATTGGTAACAATGTATTGCAGGGCGGTGATGATAGCGACACGATTTCTGGTTTAGGAGGCAATGACAGGCTCCGGGGGTTGGGCTGCGACGACCAGATTAATGGGGGTGATGGAAGCGATCGCCTGCGAGGTGACAACGGCAACGACCTGCTTGTTGGCGGAGACGGCAACGACCTGCTTTTTGGTGGCAGTGGAGAAGACTTCTTGCGCGGCACGCTTGGAGTTGATGTGCTGCGCGGCGAGAGCGGCAACGACCTCATCTATGGCGGCGGAGACAATGACAATATTGAGGGAAACGATGGCAACGACGTAATTAGAGGCGGCAGCGCGAATGACTCGATCAGAGGCGCAGAGGGGAGCGACCGAATTAGCGGTGGTACAGGTGATGACATCGTTGACGGGGGTAACGGCAATGATGGCTTGAGGGGAAGCGAAGGTAATGACGTAATCCGGGGGCGCTCCGGCAACGACCGAATCAGCGGCGGCGCTGGCAACGACCGTGTTGACGGTGGAGTCCGTAACGATCGCCTTAGAGGTGCAGAAGGTAACGATGTCATACTCGGTGGAGACGGCCGCGATGTGCTGATTGGCGCAGAAGGTAGGGATGTCCTATTTGGCGGCACGGGTGCTGACGAACTGTTAGGGCAAGAAGGCAGAGACTCATTCCTCTACACGTCCTACGACGACAGAGGCGATACGATTCTCGACTTCACAATTGGTGACGACAAGATTGACCTGAGTCGGGTGTTTCGAGAGCCAGGCTATAGCCTGGAGGGAGAAGCAGCCTACCGTAGCTATGTAGCGTTGTCTCAAAGTGGCTCTGACACGATTTTGAGGATCAAACTCGATAACAGTACTGATGCAGGTGGGCAATTCAGGTACCTTGCTACCCTGCAAAACATAACGACTACTAGTCTCTCCTTTTCTGATTTCGTTGTCTAAGGATGATGAGAAGCACACTTCATCAGTAGAGTACGCTTCCCATACTTAGAAAGGTACTTAAAAAGGGAGTAGAGTTTAGCTCTGCTCCCTTTTTTCCTAACTTAGTGACTAACTTTTCCTAGCTTAGTGACTAACAGTACATCTAGAGGTTAGACATCACTTCACGGGCAGCATCTAGAGTGCGATCGATGTCTGCCTCCGTGTGAGCCAGAGACATAAACCCTGCCTCAAATTGGGATGGAGCCAGATATACACCATGCTCTAACATGCCGCGATGGAAACGGGCAAATTTGTTCAAATCAGACTTCTTGGCATCCTCATAGTTATGCACTGGTCCTTCGGCAAAGAAGAAACCGAACATACCGCTGATTTGTCCACCACAGGCAACATGCCCTGTTTCTTGAGCAACTTGCAGCATTCCATCGGTTAGCCGCTTGGTGATTTGGTCAAGCCGCTCGTAGTTACCTGGTTGCTGTAACAATTGCAGCGTCTTGATTCCTGCCGTCATTGCTAGTGGATTGCCAGACAGTGTCCCTGCCTGATACATCGGGCCAGCCGGAGCCACCATTGACATAATTTCTTGCTTGCCGCCATAGGCACCCACGGGTAGCCCACCCCCAATGATTTTGCCCAAGGTGGTCAAGTCTGGGGTTACGCCAAATCGCTGTTGGGCACCGCCGTAGGCAATTCGGAAGCCAGTCATCACCTCATCAAATACGAGCAGTGCGCCATTTTCGTGAGTGAGTTCTCGCAATCCTTCCAAAAATCCGGCATCCGGGGGAATGAAGCCTGCATTGCCGACAACGGGTTCCAAAATCACGCCTGAGATTTCACCAGGATTTTCGGCAAATAGAGCTTTGACGGCTTCCAAATCGTTAAACGGAGCCGTTAGCGTATTAGCTGTGGTGGACTTAGGCACACCAGGGGAATCGGGCAATCCTAGCGTTGCCACACCCGACCCAGCTTTGACCAAAAACATGTCGGCATGGCCGTGGTAGCAGCCTTCAAACTTGATCACCTTGTCGCGTCCGGTGTAAGCCCGCATCAGACGCAGGACAGCCATGCAAGCCTCGGTGCCAGAGTTAACAAACCGTACCATTTCAATACTGGGAACAGCATCGATCACCATTTCGGCTAAGACATTTTCCAGATAGCAGGGTGCGCCGAAGCTAGTGCCTTTTTCCAGCACTTCGTGGAGGGCTTGCAAAACTTCGGGATGGGCATGACCGCAAATTGCAGGGCCCCACGTACCGATATAGTCAATGTACTGGTTGCCGTCTACATCCCAGGCATACGCGCCTTTGACGCGATCGAACACAATGGGCTGACCGCCAACAGACTTAAATGCCCGCACCGGAGAGTTGACCCCTCCGGGCATGAGCTTTTGTGCAGCAGCAAAAATTTCTTCTGATTTGGTGGTTTTCAAACTGGTGGAGGTAACCAAAACTTTCTCCTTTCGGCTCTGATTCTAATTTCTAGGCTAAGGGACAGCGGCGATTTAGGACTGATTGTGCAACGAATTGTTTCACCGGGATGATTGCTTCGTCTAAGTCTAGATTTGCTGAACTGTCGCAATTCTTATATATAGCAGCTATGTAGCAGTCATCAATTGACCGGGGGTGATTGAGGGTGATTGCGAGTTGGTAGTCTTGGACTACAGCTGACTATGGATGTAAGTCCATCAAAAAATCAGGCACTTGCAGAATGTGAAAGTAAACCAGAACCGAGACGATCAATGTATAGAGGGTAGAACCTCCTAACCCAATCAGCAGACCCCGTTTAGGATCTTGTTTCTCTCCATCCACAAACATATCTATTGCGCCAAACTGCATCATCACGATTCCCAGAACATTTGAAATCCAGTAGCCAACAATAGTGCCGGGTAGAAACCAGTCTGGCTTAATCCAGCTGATTGCATAGCCAAAGACTAAAGCGATCGGCAAATTGAAAAATAAATCATTCCACCAGGAAAGCGGAGACAGCATATATCCGATGCCCATAATCGCTCCGCCCCGCAGTTTCTTTAATAGGTTTGTCATCTTCTAAAGGTTTTGAAGGAGACGAATAAGTCTTATGTTTTATAGGTGCTATATCTAAATGTAACTTCTCGGCAGGCGGCTCAATCGTTCTCCCTCAGATTAAGGCTTAATTTCCTTTGCAAGATACCGATCTAAGGCTTCCTTTCCGATTTGGTAGCACTCACAGGCGGAATCTTCCATTCCTCCTCGATTAAGGATTGTGATGCGGCCTCGGTCGGCACGAATTAATCCTGCTGATTGCAAAGTTCCAGTCGCTAAGCTAACAGAGGGTCGCTCTGCGCCAATCATCTGTGCCAGAATCTCGTGTTAATAAAATCTCTGAAGTTTGGCTCTGATTTTGTGCAGCTAATAGCCAACGACAAGGCGTTCCTCAATGCTGTGGAAGCGGTTGCATAATGCAGATCACACATCGCATCAATGGCTAAAACAGTGCAAAATTTGAGAAGACCGATTTTGCACAGGGGTAGGGTTATTTATGGCAGACTTGACCGCCGACCAGCGCAATTACTACTACTTGCTAGAAGCAGCCCGCACTGGCATTCACAAACCGATTTTGGCGGCACTTTATGAGGTTCATGACAGCCCTAGACTGACGGATGGTGAAACCGGATTAGGAATCTCGCCAGCAAACCGGATTCCGCTCGACCAGGTCAATACCTTTCCTGAACAGGTGCAGTATGCTGCTAACACCGTTCGCAGCATCACAAATCGGCTTACAGCTCAAGCTTGGAGAGGAGATGAAATCTGGGATCGGGATGAGGGACGCTACACCGATCGCTTTGTTGAGGCGATCGCCAAAGGCTATGCCCCGCCTGCTAACGATACTGCCGCTACCCGACTGGAGTCGAGCGATAGCAAAAAGCTGCTCAAAGCCTACATTGAAGACCTGACCGTAGACTATAGAGCAGACCAACTGCCGCACAATTTAGCTGATCTTGATCCGAATTTACTCACCTTTACTGAGAGGCTAACTCGCTATTACACCAGTTTGCCCTATCAGCGTGAGGCATTGCTCGAAGCAGTGCGGCTATGGCGCAAGCTGGACAATCGAGAGGCCGCGATCGCCTCTTTTAACCTATCTAATTCTAGTGAAGCAAACCTCGATCGTGCTCTGCTGCAATTTATCCAGCAGGTTTCACCCAATTATTCTGGCTATCCGCATCAGCGAGAGGCATTGCTGCGACTGGCACAGCTTTGGCGACAGTTAGACTCGCGAGAAGAGGCGATCGCCACCATTCAAAACCATCCCACTGGTGAGACAAACCTAGACATTGTTGATCCGGCATTAATTGCCTTTGCACAGCGAATTCCTAAGTTTTACCAGGGCAAAGGCGAACAGCGAAACGCCCTGACTGAGATGTTTCGCCTTTGGCGCGGACTAGATTCACGGGCTTCTGTATTAACCACACTAGGATTAAATCCACAAGTACTAACCTCTGGCACCCCCGATCGCACTACATTGGTTAATGCTGCCAGTCAGCTTGACCGAGAACTGTTGGAATTCGTTAAATCCGTTCCCACCTCATACCAGGAAACGGAGGAACAGAGAGAGTCGCTAATACGGCTGGTGCAGCTTTGGCGCGGACTGGATGCACGGGAAAAAACGATTCAATCTTTGTTTGAAGATTTGCGGCGGATGGAGCAAGCCCGCCGCGATTCCCAAGATGCACCGCCTATTCCTGAACCACCACCACCTCCATCTCGCCCTAGCCGCTGGACTCCTAGCAACATTCGCGGACACATGTATACCTCGATTATTCCCAACGGTAACTTTACCTGGGCAGAAGCGACTCATGGTGGTACGCGGATGCCGCCTAATCAGGCAACGGTTGATGCAATGGTGAGAATTGCCCAACTCGCACAGCAGGCTCGCGATCGCATTGGTCGTCCTTTCCGCATCACCAGTTGGTATCGTTCTCCTGAAGTGAATCGTAGAGTCGGTGGGGCTTCAGAAAGTAGACACATTGTGGGAGATGCGATCGACTTTTACTGTGATGGACTGAGTGGCAATCAGCTTTATTGGGCGCTAGATCCCTGGTGGCCGGGTGGGTTAGGGCGTTATCAACAGTTTCCAGAGCTGAGTCACATTGATGCGCGTGGCTATCGGGCCCGATGGAAACATTAGACCTCCTGCATGAATAGCAAAGGGATGTGACAGTTGAGGATCGCAGCGAAGCGAGATAGTTTCTATCTAGAAGCTATCGTCAGAAGCAGATATGCGATATACAGAATTGG
>NZ_JACJOV010000114.1:0-2574 GCF_014695745.1 Leptolyngbya sp. FACHB-671
CCAATTCTGTATATCGCATATCTGCTTCTGACGATAGCTTCTAGATAGAAACTATCTCGCTTCGCTGCGATCCTCAACTGTCACATCCCTTTGCTATTCATGCAGGAGGTCTAATGGTGAATCCTTACCTGATGGCAGCAGCAATTCTCAAAGCCTTTGACGATGGCATCAAACTCAACCTCGACCCCGGTGAACCAGAACATCGCAATCTCTACGAAGCAATGGAAGCTGGAAAACAAGTGAAAAAACTACCCATGTCACTGGGTGAAGCGCTCGATCGCTTAGCTGCCAATGAGGTGATCAAATCTGCCCTTCCTGGAGAAATGTACGACGTTTACACCTGGTACAAGCGCGATGAATGGGAACGCTTCCTCGCTACCACCAGCAACTGGGACATGGAAAATTACATTGATTGTTTGCCCTAATTGCTCGTTCAAGTTAGATATCATCAGGGGTATGCCACACTCCCCTACCCCTCAAAAAAAGCGGCGCGATCGCGCCAAACTCTGGCAAGATCCCGACCTTGCAGGGATTGATATCCTTCACGCCCACTATTTCACTCACTCATTTAGCCGTCATACTCATGACGGCTTTGCCATCAGCATCATTGAGGGTGGAGTTGGGGCTTTTTGGTATCAGGGAAGTGTTCATGCCTCTCCGGCTGGCTATCTCGGACTGCTCAATCCAGGTGAACCCCATACCGGACAAGTTTTGAGCAAAGCAGGCTGGAAATATCGAGCCCTCTACGTTGCACCAACTGTTCTACAGCGTGTTGCAACAGAAATAGCAGATCGCTCCTGGAGCAACTGTTGGTTTCCAGAAGCAATCGTGTATGACCCACAGCTTGCTCAAACGATGCGAACTTTGCATCAACTGTTGAGCGAGACAAGCTCAAGGCTTGAGCGGGAAACCGTTTTGCTCTCTGTGTTAGCTCAGGTATTGACTCGTCAAGCCCAAAATGCTCCTCATGTGAAACATTTAGAACAAGAACATTGGGCTGTAAAGCAGGTGCGAGAATACATCGAAGCACATTACGCAAGTAACATATCGCTTCAGCAGCTTGCTCAACTGGTTGACCTAAACCCTTTTCATCTAGCACAGGTGTTTTGTACCACGGTTGGGTTACCACCTCATACTTACCTCAATCAAGTTCGGGTCCATCAGGCAAAAAGGTTGATTTTAGCAGGAGAGGCGATTGCCCAAGCTGCCTACCTAACCGGATTTTTCGATCAAAGTCATCTAACGCGCCGCTTCAAACAAATTCTTGGCTGCACACCCGGACAACTACTCAACCATTAGAAGTTACCCGTCCCCAAGATCGTACAAGACCACCTGCTAAAGATTGCTCGATAGTAAGGGAATCGAGAACAGGAGCTGCTTCATGGGCAAATCAACCGACAACTCTACACCCCCCACGCTGATTTTTATCAAGCTGGCAGCAATGACCGTGATTTGGGGCGCAACCTTTATTGTGGGGCGTGTTTTAATGCAGTCAGTTGCCCCTTTTACCGCTGCGTTTTGGCGATATGCGATCGCCACTCTCTGTCTCCTGCTATTAACAATCAAACAAGAAGGGCGACTGCCGCCCCTGCGATCGCAGCAAGTATTGCCCCTGGTCATTCTTGGGCTCAGTGGCATCTTTGCCTACAATGCCTTCTTTTTCCTAGGACTACAGACCACCGATGCAAGCCGAGCGGCTCTCATCGTCACAACCAATCCCACTGTCATTGCTCTCAGTGCGGCCCTACTTCTAAAAGATAAACTCACTCCGTTTAAGCTGATCGGCATCTTTCTAGCACTCACAGGTGCCGCGATCGTGATTTCTCAAGGAAATCCACTGGCGATTTTAGCGCAAGGAATTGGTTTTGGAGACTGGTTTTTGCTAGGCTGCGTTATCACCTGGACGATCTACACCCTGATGGGCAAACAGGTAATGAAAACACTCTCCCCATTTGCTGCTACCACCTACGCTTGCCTGATTGGAACTCCCATCTTTTTCATACCTGCTTTACGGGAAGGGTTACTCCAAAGCTGGCAAACCTTTTCTGTTTCTGTCTGGCTCGGAATTCTATACCTGGCATTGTTAGGAACCGTTGCTGCCTTTTGCTGGTATTACGAGGGTGTAAAACTCATTGGTGCCGCCAAAGCAGCCGTCTTTATCAATTTGGTGCCTGTCATCTCAGTCATCCTGGCAGCACTTTTGCTCAACGAACCCCTTACACCAACACTCATCCTCGGCGGTTTATGTGTCGTTCTCGGTGTCTCCCTAACCAACCGTTAGCAGGTTCCATGTATCTCCTTCTTTCCCAGCGTGAAGAGAGGATGTAGCACGTACTGGGAGGTATAGCCGATCGCATTAAACGCATAGCCTTAGGAGAAGATCGGTCAGCGTAATCTCAGGATGTTCTAATAAAGTAGGAGGCGTTGCTGAAACCGTAATGGTTAAGTAGGTAGAGGAATAGCTCGATACTTCAAATAGTGAAGCAGCAAACGGAGTGAACATTTCAACATCTCAAGGGATTTGGAGTAGCACAAGGTTTTACGGTGCAGCCGTGCTAGGTAATGCCGTAGACG
>NZ_JACJOV010000115.1:0-13342 GCF_014695745.1 Leptolyngbya sp. FACHB-671
CAGCTTAGTAAATGTCATCGCAATCGCTGTTTGATGCACTCATACTGGAACTGTAGCGAGCATAGCTCAACTTAACCACCCCCTATCCCTAGTGCCGCTGCGTAAGTCCTGTTCAATACTAATAACCAATCAGGACTGCAAAATCTCATCATCAGTCGAAAAATCGATCGCACTCTGATCACGACCACTGGTCATGTAATCGTTTTGAAAAGAATCCTTTAACCCACCGACCAGGTCAAACTGCGGCTGCCAGCCCAACTCCTGCTTCGCCTTGTGAATGTCTGTAAAAAAGTGCTGAACCCGCATCGGAAAAGCTTTGCGCTTGCCAAAGTCAAACTGCTTGGGGTCGTAATGCACGATTGTTATGGACTCTGGCGATTTCCCTGCTGCTGCGGCACAAGCACGGGCAAGCCCATCAAAGGTGACAGCGCGATCGCCTGATATGTTGTAGATTTGCCCGATCGCCTGCGAGTTGCCCAAAACTGCCGCCATTGCTGCCGCCAAGTCCTGCACATGCCCAAACTGGGTTAGATGCATTCCGTTTCCGGGAATAGGAACGGGGCGATCGCGCACAATTCGATCAAAAAACCAGGCTTCTAAATCGTTATAGTTTTGCGGCCCGTAAATATAGACCGGACGAATCGACGTAAACGGAATGCCCGCTTCTGCCAGATAAGTTTCTGTCTCAAACTTCCCTTTATGGCGGCTCTTCGGATCAACGGGATCGCCTTCTACGTGGGGCATCTGGTCAGACTTGAGATACACCCCCGCCGAACTGACGTAGACAAAGTGCTGCACCCGGTCTTTGAAGATTTCGGCAAGGGGCTGTGTGTCGCTCAATTCACGGCCGTTGTTGTCAAACACCGCATCGAATTGCTCGGAGGAAAGCTTGTCTTTGAGTTGGGCAGCGTCGGTGCGATCGCCCTGAATTTGCTGCACTCCCTCTACTGGAGCAGGCTTGTTGCCGCGATTAAACAGCACCACCTCATGACCCTGCTCTATCAGAATTCGCGTCAGGTAAACGCCAATAAACCGCGTTCCACCCATGATCAAAATCCGCATTCTGTATCGCCCCTTTACCTACGCTAAGGATTATAGAGGCTACAGCCGCAGTTGGGTGATCGCAATCTTGCCCGAAAAGCACACTTCAACGTCAGCACCCGGATCGCGGGCGCGTTTGGGGTATTCGCCCACGTAGCGTAAATATTCTCCTTCAACCTGGTAGACGGCTGGTAAAGGCTGAGTGCAGAGTGGACAAAAAACAACTTCTGGGTCAGGTGATCCGGGCTCCAGGTGAGGTAGGTTGACGTTCCAAAAGGCTCCTCGCTCAACGGGTTGTTGCATCAGTTTGTCTAACACCTGTGCCGTCCAACGGGCTGCAAGCTGCCAGTCGATCGCCATACCCCGTCGAATAAAGTGGGAAATTGCAATTCCGGGCACCCGATGTAAAACGGCTTCTCGCACTGCCGCTACGGTGCCCGATAGATATACATCTGCTCCTAAGTTGCCGCCCGCGTTGATCCCCGAGAGGACAAACTCGGGTTTGAAATTAAGGTGATGCAGCGCAATGCGAGTGCAGTCAGCCGGGGTACCTGCGATCGCAAACTCTTGATCAGAACGGCGCTGGATGTGAATGAGGCGATCGCTCGTCACCTGATGGCTACAGCCTGAATGAGGCTGCTGAGGTGCGACAACGATGCCCCGTCCCCCAACAGCCTGCCAGAGCGCTCGAATTCCGGGGGCGTCAATGCCGTCATCGTTAGTCAGAATTAGGGTCACAGTGTTAATTGACCAACTGGAGCATTTCGTCTGCCATACCCGATTCCTGGACGCAAATTGCGTAAAGCTGAATGGAGGTTAATCCGGGTGTTTGTTGTCGCGCCTGGTCAACTGACATGCCAGGTGCCGTGCAGAAATTATCAACAACCTGAGCGTACTGTTCTGCCGTACCCAGCAGTCCCTCAAGGTTTGCTGGACTCTGTAGGCTATTTCGCAACTTTCCGACTACTTCGTTTGCCAAAAGTGCTGTAGAGTCTTCCGCGTCAGCAGGCAAAAGCTGACTTTGGACGATGACAGACTGAATTGCATTGTAGAAAGTTGCTGTACCTTGGGGGTTTGAGAAAACCGTCACCAACATCTCTGGCGTAACTCTGGGATCAGCTTCCACCACCGTTCTAAAGCCAACTAGCCCACTTGCCGCCAAGATATCTGAAATGGTGTCCAGGTAGCTCGTATAGGAGACTTCTGGCTGGCTTGAGCCGTCTCCACAAATAACTGCACCATTGCTCCCTGCCCCTGCTGCCAGGTCAACTTTTCCCTGGTCGGCACAGGCTGAGATAGTGTTCTGGATGTCTATGGAAAACATTTCTAGCAAGCGCTGGCTAGCTGGAGAGTTTTGCAGCGTGCTGAGATTGTTAGGAGGGCTAAGTTGGGCGATCGCAGGCAGTGCACTAAACCCCAGCCAAGCCAGAGAACTTAGTCCTAAACAGCTACCAGCAGAACCTAACCGCTGCACAAACTTTTGCATTGACATGATTCAGGAAGTGAAGTGAAGAGTAACTAGCGGCCGCAAATCACTTGCCGCATTTTTCGCATATTAGCAGGCAAATCAAGCCGCATTGCTTCCTGAATAAATACAGAAGGCACCGGAATGGTTGGAGTTGCTTGCACAGAATAGGTTAATAATGTGCCCGACTGGTGATCCTGAAGCTTTAGATCAGCCGCAAAGTCTGTAAAGCTGCCTCTTTCCATCCGAAACTGGATCTGCTGACGGGCGCTAGTGTGAACGGTTTCAATGACTTTCAGATAAATCTCAACCTGAGCTGAAAGCATGAAAAATGTCTTTTTAGCGACCTGGTAGAGCCGTTTGCATCCCTGCAAGCTTTCCCCGTGAGATAACACCTCACTGCATACCAGATCAGGGAAGTATTGAACCCAGCTAGGGTAGTCCGTTACCTGCTGCCAGACCTGCGATCGCTCTAGAGGCAGGTACATCCAGGCGGTGACTGCTCCCCCCCAGGCAGAGTGCGATCGCGTCTCTAGCAAAATTTCTCCGTTTAAGAGCGCTTTCTCTCTAGCAACATCAAAGCTTTGACCTGACTCGGAGTCAGCATAGCCCAACACAGCAAATCCGGTCATCTCAGTTCAGCAACTCCTGGTGAAACAATTAAGTGGTTCAAACTAAGGGGCTCAAACTCAATAATTCAAGTAGTTGGTTTTCGATTTTGCAGGAACTCCATCCACTACCATAACCACGTCCACTGAGGAAATCACGAAACTAATTTCAACCAATTATAAAGATATTCGTGAATTTGTTAAATTTTCTTTGCGAATATGCTGTTTCGCCTGCAGCCTAATCTGGTTAGAACAGGCTGACCCTTGCCATGTCACAATGGGGGTTGCAATTCCTAAAGGTGTGAGGAGAAGAGTTTGTGGGTAGAACCCCCAATCTTGCCATTACGATCGTTCTATACGTTTTTGGTTTTCTGCTGGTAGCAGTAGCGATCATCCTATTGCTACAGGCTTACGGTGTAGCGATTCCTAGACCCGCAGTCGGGGCGATCGTGCTGTTGTCCATCGGGGTTGGAATTCTGACGGGCATTCAAAGCCGCAGGTGGACGTAACTCGGTGTGTATAAGCTGTAGGTCGCTGTCTGAGGAAGAGAGATGAGCAGATCGGTCAGGACAGAAACCGCGCTTTTTCTGTCATTTGTGGGGATCACACTGGTAGTTTGGGTGCTGAGAGGCATTGGGATTTTGACGTTTTTGCCAGGTTTGGTGATCTGGCTCTTAATTTTCCTGTCGATTGGAGCCGGGGTTTTTGATTTCATCCAGCGGATAAAACGCTGAAAGCTGTGGCTCTATCGGATTTTACTTACGCCCAATGCGAAACCCTCGCACCAATTTTAGACGGCGTGATTGGGGCTGAGCTGTGTCAGGTTTAACGATCGCCACATCCTCAGTTTCATCATGATGATGCCGAATCAGCTTCGCCCGTCTTTGCATCGATTCGCCAACGGTTACATTCAACTGATCCCCAATCAACATTACTAGAGAACTCATGTAGAGCCACAAGAGCAGCACAATTACGGCTCCAACAGCTCCATAAGCTTTGTTGTAGTTGCCAAACTGAGCAACATAAAAACGAAATAAGTTGGACAGGATAGCCCAGGATATCGCTGCCAGGACTGCACCCGGGAGAATGGGTTTTCCTGGAACCCACTGACTTGGTCCAAAGCGATAAACAAAGGCAAAGGCAATCGACACAATGCCGAGCGCTAGAGGAAAGGTCAACAGTCGCCACAACGTTTCCAGAAGGCTGACATCTGCTAACCGACGAACAATCAGGTCACCTACAAAAATGAGGGTCGAGGCAAGCATCAGCAGCAAAATCGTCCCGATCGTCAAGCCAATGGAAATCAGCTTTTTCTTCCAAAAGGGGCGAACTTTTTCTGGAGGAATTCGATGAATCTGGTCAAGCGCGGTCATGGCTGCACTCAGCGCTCCAGAAGATGCCCAGAGTGCGATCGCAAAACTCAAGGAAAACAGCCCACCGTTGCTGCTCTCACTCAATTCTTTAGCGACCCCCTGAATTAGCCCCAGTGCCTCTAAAGGCGCTAGTTCACTCACCTCATCTGCCAAACGCTGAAAAGCAGTCTGCAAGCGTTGAAACAAGCCAATTGCAGTAAGTACAGCCAAAATTGCGGGGAACAGGGCCAGCATCGCGTTGTACGCCATCTCAGAAGCTAGACCCGGTAGACGCTGCTTGCCTACGCAATCAATCGTTTTCCTGATGGTTGCTAGATTAAGGTGCTGAAAAAATCGAATAAAACGAGCAGATATCATAGGTAAATGGCAGCAATACCTTCTGAATCACTCTGCCAGATTTAGAGCGCGATCGCCACTCGATAAAAAATAGCCCAGATGAGACTTCTCATTTTAACGCGGGGCTGTTCGTTACCTACAAGGACATTTCGCGAAACGCCTCTACCAGATTCGTGACTTCAAATCAGCAATGCCTAACGTCTAAATCTCCGTCTGGATCTGAGTGGGTAGCCGCACCGTGAAAGATGTCCAGCCATCTGTGCTTTCCGCCTTGATTGTTCCGCCAGACTGTTCTACCAGCTTTTGTACGAGCGCCAGTCCTAATCCCGTCCCGCCCCGTTTCCAGGGATCAGCATTGGGAACCCGGTAGAATTTCTCAAAAATATGGGGCAGTTCAGAATGAGGAATATTTGCCCGATTGCGAAGGGTAAAGACCGTTGTTGAATTTAAGTTCAAGCCGAGGTTTGATTCCTGAGACACCTTGAGATAAATCTCACCCGCAGGAACAGTATATTTGCAGGCATTGTTTAGCAGTTCTGCGAGGATTCGTCGCAAGACAACTGGGTCTGCCACCATCGGCAGCAGATCAGAAGGGTAGGAAACATCTAGGATTTGATCATGAACTGTAGTTCGAGTATGGAAGGGTTCTATGATCCCCGGTAGCCAATCTTGTAGACGAATGACCTCGAAGGTGATGGGGTAGCAAGCATCTTCTAGCCGCTGCAAATCGAGCAGGTCGTTGATCAGTTCCGCTTCACGGGTCGATTCTGCGTCCAAAATTTCTAAATACCGCTGCCGCTTCTCTTCCGTTGTGGCAGTTCTGAGCATGTGAATTGCCATCTTGACGTTGGAGATGGGAGTCCGCAATTCATGGGAAACGGTGCTGAGGAATTCGTCCTTGAGGCGATTGAGTCTTTCTAACTCGCGCACCTGAACCTGAGCTGCTTGATACAGTCGAGCTTGACGAATGGCGATCGCACACTGGTTTGCAACCTGCCTGACCAGTCGAATTTCAAACTCGTTGAATACATAATCTTTGTGGTTGATTAACCACAGGTCGCCTAAAACGACTTGCTCAACGCCCTGAGAAGACTCTGAATCAACGAAAATTGGGCAGGCCAGCATTGCAACCTGTCCCCGGACCGGGTTGGGGGATAGGGAGCAAAATTGAAAGTAATAGCCCTGCCGTAGCTGGCTGTAAATCTCTGGGAAATGGTTCATCTGAGCAACTCTTCCCTGATACGCAGGAATCGAGTCAATGTATTCATAATGAATGGTGGATGTGCCCTGGTCGAGGTCGTACAGCGCTGCGTTACAGCCGCTCAAGCCCAGCACCAGGGTCAGCTCACGTACAGCAGTTTCTAGAATCTGACTTTCGTCAAGCGAATCTCGCACTTTATCAGTAATTCGCTTCAGCATTGATTCAAATGCCACTGCTCTCTGTACTTCAATCGTGCGCCGCTGCACTTCTTTTTCTAAGTCGGCGTTGAGTCGCTGAATCTGTTGATAAAGCTCTGACTGGTGGAGAGCGGTTGCTAGATGGTCTGCTAGCTGTTGGAGTGCATCAATTTCTGACATTTGCCAGTTACGGGGGCTACGGCACTGATGCACCGATAGAAATGCCAGAACCTGCTCGTCTTGAATAATTGGAATGGACAGGAGCGCTTGAATTTGGTAGTGATGGAGCAGTTCCAGACTTCTCGGTGAAAGACTAGCTTGCTCAATGTTGTGAATGGTGTATGCGCCTTTTTGTTGGTAGACATCAAGACGCTCTGTTACCCACTCTTTTTCTACTGCAAAACCTAAAACGGAGGTCCAACCTGATTCAAGTGCCTCGGTTACATTCACCCAGTCGCCATTTGGTCTGGCGCGAGAAATCAGCACTCGATCTGCTTGAAAAAATGACTTGGTAGCAGTTGCCGTAGCGTCTAAAATTTCTTGAGGGTTGAGCGATTGACGAATGCGACGAGCGATCGCCCCCAGCCACTTTCCCTGTTCTACCTGCTGTTGAAGCTGTGTTTCGGTTTGTTTGCGATCGCTAATGTCTTGAATTAGCCACCGTAACCCCGCTACTTGACCTGTCAAGTCAAAAACTGCGTTGATGCTGAGAATTGTATGAAGCGAATTTCCCTGAGGCGTAACGAAGCAAATTTCTGCTGACTGCCCTGCTGAGTCTTGCTGTGACTGAGCTAACATCAACAAAAATTGCTCTAAACTTTCAGCAGCTACAAAAGCAGCTAGAGACTTGCCTAGCAGTTGACCGTTAGCAACTCCAAATAGATGTGCGGCTACTTGATTTGCCTCCTGCACAAGCCCTGCTTGGTCAGTGATTAAGTAACCTGCTGGGGCTTGATCAAACAATTCTTGGCATGAATGAATTTGAGCTATCTTCGGCTGCTGATTCAAGTTTTCTATGTTCACATTCTCGCCTCTTGCCGTTGCAATAGCGGTTGTTGGGGCTAACACGACTGGACTTAGAGAGGCATTCTTCGGCGATTTTAGCTTTGGTCTCAACTCTATGAGTGGGACTGCTCTATTTCTTGAGTCCAGTTGCCCAAAATCGGCGACTAAAAGATGTCTCTCCTAGCATTATTCCCGCGATCGCTTAAACATCTCCTATGTACGGAATGTTTTAGATTTTTATGACTTAATCGAATCTTGCAAGAGTCTATCCGAATCTGAAGGGTTGGGGAAAGCAAAAGAGGGGAAAGAACTTGCGCTCTCTCCCCTCTTAGTTTCTGCCTGATCAGACTGCCGCTTTAGCTTTTGCCGCAGACCCTTTAGCTGCTTCAGTTTTTGTCGCTGTCGGGCACTGCCCCCTTTGCCTTTGTCGTTTCTACCTTCCCGGCGGGGAGATTCCCACCGCTTGAGCTGTTGAGACATTAATTTTCTCCTATCACCTATCAGGTTATTGGCTGACCGTTGTTCTCCAGATAAGTTTTTTGAGAAACCTATTCTGGAGAAACTTGATTCAAATTAATGGGCAGAGCGAGACTCGAACTCGCATGACCGAAGCCGCCACATTTTGAGTGTGGTGCGTCTACCAATTTCGCCATCCGCCCTCTGGTTTAGCTTCACCATTATAGCCGATTGTGCGGTTTTGGAGTAGTGATTGGTAAGTTTGGCTGCCTGCCCAGCGATCAATTTCTCTTGCTCGCAATACTGGAACGGGGTGAGTCAGTTGAGCAGTTTGAGCTTGCTTCAGCAATTCGCCTAGTTCACTGTCGCTGATGTCATCGTAGGAACGAGCCTGTGCCAGAAATGCATCCAGGTTTAGCTGAGAGGACAAGGTGGGTGAGCCACCGGTCAACTTCATCAGTACGGATGCGACGATACGGGGATCTTGGGCAACGAGCAAGGCAGCGCGATCGCAGGTAAATTCAGCGCAGCGAACCCACTCCAAAATCTGTGCCTGAAGGTTTTGAGCGATCACTCCTCCTAACGGGATCAGGTTTCCTGCTGCCAACACGACTAAGTTGGCTAGAGTCAGGTAAACTCCGTGATCGCACTTGAGATGACCCAGTTCGTGAGCGATCACTGCCTGAATTTCTTCAGGAGTGAGTAGCTCAATCAGTGAGGTGTGAACCACGATAAAGGGTTGCTTGCCTCGCACCGCAAACGTGTAGGCGTTGGGTACTGGATGTTGACGGATGTAGAGTTGCGGAGTCTCCAAATCTAGAACCTGGCAGGCTTCGACCAGCAGCTTGTGCAAATCGGGCAACTGCTGCTCACTGACTAAAATGCTGGACGCAATATTCTCTAAATAGAAAAATTGTTCAGCGATTGGACCAAGTAGATTGCGAATGAGCAAATCCAAGCCAGGAAGCTGTTTTAGCGCTTGGGTTGCTTTCAAATCTAAAGGGTGACGAAATTGGTCAGATTTAAGACCAACCAGAAAAGTTTTGGAGAAGGACATGGCGAACTGGAGGGAAACTTTGTAAAGCAGGTTACACCCGGCTTCGAGTTTAGTATAGCGAGAAGTTTAGCTTGTCGGGGGAGCGATCGCCGGGGCTAAGAGGCGATCGCATCAGTTGGACTGATTAAGCTGTGACACCTGTTTCTGATGAGTCAGTTGAGACGGGTTGAATTATCTCTGATGGGTCTGCTGGAACTCGTTGCAGTTTAGCTCCTAGTTTTTGCAGCTTGACCTCCAGATTGTCGTACCCCCGATCAAGGTGCTGTAGCCCTTGAATTGTGGTCATTCCCTCTGCTGCCAGGGCTGCTAGCACTAGGGCCGCAGAAGCCCGCAGATCGGTTGCTACGACTGGAGCACCCGACAATAGAGGGACGCCTCGGACAATGGCATGAGTTCCTTTGACGCGGATATCTGCGCCCATACGGTTTAGCTCTGCCACGTGGCGCAGACGATTCTCAAACACGGTTTCTGTAATGACGCTATCGCCTTCGCTGAGGGTCAGCAGCGCCATAAACTGTGCCTGCATGTCTGTTGGGAAACCAGGATAGGGCAAGGTTTCGATGTCTGTAGCGAAGTGAGTTTGAGCGGGAATGATCCGCAGGCGATTAGGAGCGTCAGCTACCACTTCTGCACCGATCGCCTGAAGTTTGGCAATGACTGCCGCGAGGTGGTCTGGCACAACAGGAGCGAGGGTAATTTCAGAATGGGTAATTGCTCCAGCAACCAAAAAAGTCCCCGCTTCAATCCGGTCGGGAATGACGGAGTAGTCGGTGGAGTGCAAACTCGGCACACCTGAAATCAGGATGGTGTTGGTTCCTGCTCCGCGAATTTTTGCCCCCATTGCTCGACAGAAATTTGCCAGATCAACAACCTCTGGCTCCTGAGCAGCATTCTCAATCACCGTTTCTCCATCGGCTAGAGTCGCTGCCATCATCAACGTTTCGGTCGCACCTACGCTGGGGTAGTCCAGATATATTTTGGCTCCTTTGAGCCGTTTGTTTGCTCCTGTGGTGTAAGCATGAACCGTGCCATGCTCAATTTGCACGTCAGCCCCCATTTGCTGTAGCCCTCTAACGTGCAGGTCTACAGGTCTAGCACCAATCGCACATCCTCCCGGTAGTGGGACTCTGGCAACTCCTAACCGCGCTAGCAGTGGGCCAATCACAAAAAAGCTAGCTCGGAGTTGGCTAACCAACTCGTAAGGGGCTTTAGATTGTCCAATGTGTCGTGCATCGATTTCTAGAGCGTCACCATGCCGTTCTAACTTCACGCCCAAAGACGACAAAATTTCGCCCATCCGCTGTACATCAACCAGAGACGGGACGTTGCGAATACGGCAATCTTGAGGGCAAAGCAATGAGCCTGCCATAACGACTAAGGCTGAATTTTTGGCTCCGCTGATTTTTACTTGTCCTTGCAAAGGCGCTTTGCCCCAGATTTTGAGTACGGAGTCGCCTTCCTCGGGTAGAGAGCGAGGGCTTGATGAACTACTTGATGAACTAAAAGAAGGAGTAATGGGTCTGTCCTCCAGAATCGGTTGGTTATCTGTGACTTCAAATTTGGTTCTGATTCTACCGGAAAGTGTTGAGATGTCGAGAATTCTGACTTACAGCAATTTTGCTGAACTGAAGCTAGAATTCCCTATGGGCTAGAATTAATTTAAGGATTTGCTTGACTGTTGCTCAAGATTAGGGGATGATAGCGAATCGCAGCCCTAAAAAGCGCTAGTGCGGAACTGGCGGAATTGGTAGACGCGCTAGATTCAGGTTCTAGTGTCTGCAAAGACTTCCGGGTTCAAGTCCCGGGTTCCGCATTTTTGAATGCGAAATTAAGTCCCGATTTAGCTTGAGCTAGATCGGGACTTAATAATTTTATGAAACAAGCTAAGTTCTGTAATTCGTCAAAACTACTTATACGTTTGTCGTCTTGTGTAACAAAATTTCAATCTATTCTTCGACAAAATTTTGCTTGTTGCGATGCTGACTAGTTTGCAAAATCCGCTGGTCAAACAGATGCGAAAGCTGCATCGCGCGAAGGAACGGCGGGACCAAGGATTATTTTTGCTGGAAGGGACACATTTGCTAGAGGAAGCTTGTGCAGTGAACTGTCCTTTGGCAGTAGTGTGCTGTACTCCTGACTGGCAAGACCGTCATGCTCAGCTCTGGGAGCGGGCGAGTCGGCAGGCGAGTCGGATAGAGCTGGTGAGTGCTGAGGTGTTGGGGGCGATCGCCACCACGGTTCAACCTGATGGTGTAGTTGCTGCGGCAGACCGACGATCGCATGATCATGCTCTTGATTCGAGGATCAGTTTGGCTGTCGCGTTAGAAACGCTCCGAGATCCAGGCAATTTGGGTACGGTGATTCGCACAGCGGCGGCGGCTGGTGCTGACGGTTTGTGGGTGAGTGCAGATAGTGTTGATTTGGACCACCCTAAAGTGCTGCGAGCATCGGCTGGACAATGGTTTCGGTTGCCGATGGCAACTAGTAAAAATTTGCGGGCAGAGATTTTGCAGCTTCAGACTCAGGGCGTGCAGGTGGTGGCAACGTTGCCTACGGCTGAGTTGACCTATTGGCAAGCAGACTTTAAGCCACCGACGCTACTTTTGCTAGGAAACGAAGGTGCTGGGCTGTCAGAGGAACTGACAGCGATATCTGATGTACAGGTCAAAATTCCTCTGGCAGTAGGTGTAGAGTCGCTGAATGTGGCGATCGCAGCTGCTTTGATTCTGTATGAGGCGCAGCGGCAGAGGGAGGGCTTAGGGGCTGGGAGCTAGGGAGTGAGGAGGAAGTTTTGTTTTATTCCCTACTCCTTTGACTCAGGAGGCTCGTTTGGAAGCTGAGTTTTTGCTTGAATGAATTGCTCAATGTCGGCAGCGGCATCTGCCAGCGCATCCAGGTCAAAGGGGGAATTAGCGCTATCGGCTTGCTGTTTGGCGTTTTCGGGTGGAGAAGTTGTGAGATCAGTGACCTCATTGGGCAATTGCAGAGTGGTTTCTAGCTGGGCGATCGCCTGCTCAAATGCTTTAGCGGCAGCGCGACGGAGTTCTTGTGAACCTTGATCCATGGTGCTAGCTCCTCATTCCAAAACGAGATCATTGAACGCACTTCGTATAAGAACAGAATGCACCGCTCATTAAGCAGATCTATCAGGGATGGATAGGCTGATTTTTGAGCGGATTCTAACATCCGTTTCGGAATCGTGTAACTGGGGTTCAACAGTTAGAGAGTGCTGTTTGCCACTTAGCATCCGTTACTCTGGCTTTTGAAATCGAGCCTACACTGGTGGAAAACTACTCGGCTTCGGGGAAAGTGACTGTTGCAACGGCTCCTCTAGTTCCCAAGGGTTGGGGGGATGCTCCATTGAGACTGGCTAAAACGGCTCCAGCATTTCCGGCTCTAATGACTACCTGTTCTTTGGCATTCCAAGTTTGCTGTTCTCCTTGGGGTAAGATTCCTTCATACTGAATCTCGCCATCAACGGTAACTCGTAGCCAGGATGCTTCAGTTAGGTTAATACTGACTTCGATGTCGTCAGTGGGGACGGCTGAGGGCTGAGGTGAGGCAACAGGGCTTGCTTCGGTCTGAGGAACAGTAGGAGTGGAAGAACTAGATACATTGGATTCAGCCGTTTCTTGTAAGGACTCACTTGACTGAGGCTTGATTTGGCTGATCAGGAAGATGCCTCCACCAAGGATGAGAATTCCGGCAATTCCATAGAGTGCATAGAGCGGATTGAAGGGAGTTGACGTTCTGGAAGACCCTGAGGGAGTCAATTCTGGCTCAACATCTGAGCTGGTTGTATTTGGGCTAAGTGTTGGTGTGTAAACGGCTTTTGCCGCAGGAAATTCCCGCTCAGAGACGACTGGCTGAGATTTTACGGGTTGTGGTTGTAGCGGTTGTGGAGAAGCAACTTTGGGTTGCTCAATTTTAGCGGATGTAACAGTGGTGCTATCTAGTGAAAACTGTTTGGATAAAGCCATTCCATCCAGTCCTACAAGGTCTCCATAGCGACGAATAAAGCCCTGAATAAAGACAGGTTCAGGTAGGACTGCTGCTTGACCGACTTCTATGGCTTGTAGCAGGCGCAGGGGGATAAACGTTTTGGCTGCAACTTCTTCAAGGGATTTAGACTGCTGCTCTCGCGTTTGGTGCAGCTGCACGCCAATTTCTTTGAGTTGCTCTAGCTGAGTGGGATTTAACTTGCTCACCGACTACTCCTTACTCCTCGGACGTTGATGCTTACTCAGGGGAGTTAAGCTACTCCATCTACTAGTACCAGAAATAATTCGGATGGTGCTGGTCTCATAAAAATTTGTCAGCTTTTTTGGCGTTGCACAATAGAAGTATGATGCAATGTTCACACTGTCAATCCAACCAAACCGTCAAGAACGGACGACGCAAGGGTATCCAGAACTATCTGTGCCGCAGTTGCAATCGTCAATTTCGTGAAACTCACACCCCTCAGGGTTATTCCTTGGAAGTCAAGGCACACTGCTTGAACCTCTATCTCAATGGCATGGGCTTTCGTGCGATTGAACGAGTCACAGGCGTGTGTCACAACACGGTAATCAACTGGGTCAAGCAAGCAGCCCAAGCTCTGCCC
>NZ_JACJOV010000116.1:0-12133 GCF_014695745.1 Leptolyngbya sp. FACHB-671
ACTGCTGTTTTGATAGCGAGTTTTTAATTCCTCACGACTGAGGTGTTTTGCCAGTGTAATTGTACGTCCCATCCTTCTATCTTATAGTGTTACTCCACAGCCGGATTCCGTATTAGGTCTGGAGGGGGGAACTATGAGTTTAGTGATTTCTGATGAAATTGTGAAAGCCAGCGGGCTGTCCGAAGAGGAGCTTTTGTTAGAACTCGTTCTGCTGCTGTTTCAACAAGACAAAATTAGCCTGGGCAAAGCAGCGGAGTTACTGGAAATGCCTCAGATCCGCTTTCAGCGGTTGATTGCAGACCGTGGAATTTGTGTGCATTATGACGTAGCTGAACTACAAGAAGACATTCAACACTTAACGGCAAAAGGATTACTGTGATCGTTGTGAGTGATACTTCACCGCTGAGCGGATTGGCGATCGCAGGTCATCTGTCGCTATTGCAACAACTGTACGGGCAGGTCGTAATTCCCGCTGCGGTTGCCGAGGAATTGAAGCGAGGGGGACAGGAAGATGCACGAATTAATCAGGCTCTATCGCTGGCATGGATTGAGGTGCGACAACCGATCGATCGCACCCTGGTGGAAACCTTGAAAACAGATCACAATCTCGATCGCGGTGAAGCAGAAGCCATTGCCCTCGCGCTGGAGTTAAGCGCAGACGAATTGCTCATTGATGAACGCCTCGGGCGCAGAGAGGCAATGCGTTTGGGACTGTCGATCACGGGTTTGTTAGGAGTTTTGCTGGTTGCCAAGCGGCAGGGGCTATTGACCGCAATTCGACCTGTGCTAGATGTGTTGCTCACTGAAGCAGGTTTTCGAGTCAGCAGTCAACTGTATCCCGAGGTTTTGATTGCAGCAGGAGAATCTTGCGAATGACTAATGAGCAATCAACAATTGACAATAACCAATTGCCGAAAGGATGTAAGCACACAGAAGTTGGGGTAATTCCTGAAGACTGGGAAGTTAAACGTCTCAAACAAATATCCCCTTCCCAAAGCGTTGGTCTTGTCATCAACCCCTCATCATATTTTGATAATGAGGGTTCTGTCCCGATGTTGGTGGGTTCACAGATTTCAGAAAATCACATCAACTGGGAGTTGGCTAACCGAATCAGCAGTGTTAGTAATGAGTTACTTCCAGCGTCACGTCTTACAGCTGGAGACCTTGTAACTGTTCGTGTCGGTAATCCTGGGGTCACGGCTGTAGTGCCTCCTGAGCTAGACGGGTGCAATTGTGCATCGATGATGATTGTTCGACAATACTCTTCCTTCAGTTCACTCTGGCTCTGCTATGTAATGAACTCCCGAATCGGAAGATCCCAAGTTGAGCATGTACAGTACGGAACAGCACAAAAACAGTTCAACATTAGCGATGCCATAGATTTCACCTATCCTGTTCCACCCCTTCCGGAACAACGATCGATCGCCCAAGCCCTATCCGATGTCGATGCCCTGATTACCGCACTGGATAAAGCGATCGCCAAAAAGCGGGCAATCAAAACCGCCACCATGCAGCAACTTCTCACAGGCAAAAAACGCCTGCCAGGGTTTGGTGAGGGGAAGGGCGATCGGCAAACTGAAATTGGCGTAATTCCTGAAGATTGGAATTTAAGAAATATTGGAGATATTGGCTCTGTAAGTTCAGGTGGTACACCTAGCCGTACAAATCCCAAGTACTGGAATGGTTCTATTCCCTGGGTAACTACGACTCAAATTGATTTCAACATCATCAACAATGCAGAGCAATTTATTACTACTGATGGGCTTAAATACTCGGCAGCTAAACTATTTCCTCCAGGTACATTACTTATGGCGATGTATGGACAGGGAAAAACTAGAGGGAAAGTTGCAATATTAGATGTTGAAGCGTCAACCAATCAAGCTTGTGCAGCCATCACGTTTGGTCGAGATGTGTGTCAAAGTTATGTATTCCATTATCTAATTTTTCAGTACGAAGCTATTAGAAATCTAAGTAATACAGGCAATCAAGAGAATCTTAATGGTTTAATCATTAAGTCAATACAAATTCTACTTGCAAATGTAGAAGAACAACAAGCGATTGCCACTGTTCTCTCCGACATGGATGCTGAAATCGCTGCCTTAGAAACCCGCCTCGCTAAAACCCAGTCCATCAAACAGGGGATGATGCAAGAACTCCTCACCGGGAGGACGCGACTGGTATGAGCACCAGAGACATCTTCCAGGAAGCCGTCAAGCGAGGAGTGAAAAAAGACCAGTGGCAGATGTTCACATTTTGATAACTCATTACTGATGGATAGCAAGAAGTTACTAGAACAATTCGTAGTTGATAATGAGGATCTTGAACACCTAGAGAGCCTTTTAGATCAATTCAACATCTTTGAAGCAGTTGGCATGGTGCGGCAAGAAATCCGCCATTCAAGTTGTCTAGCCTTTCTGCTCAATCCCTCTGCATCCCATCGGCTTGGAGACATTTTTCTAAAAACTTTTCTAAAACGGCTATTGCTCGGTGCTAGCAATGCACCTGTTAGCTCGATTGAGATTGATATTGCAAATCTAGCAGACACTCAAGTGAGACGAGAATGGAAAAACATTGACATTCTGCTATTTTCTGAGACTAGTCAAATCGTTTGTGTTATTGAGAACAAAGTCGATTCGCAAGAGCACTCCAATCAGCTTTATCGATACCGGGAGATCGTTCTTGACCAGTTTAAGGACTTCAAGCAAATCTTTGTATATCTCACACCAACAGGACTACGACCCAATAGCGACGACGATCAGCAACACTGGCTACCGTACAGCTATGACAAAGTTGCAGCTTTATTAGATGATGTGTCCAACCGATACCGCTCTACGATTGGCTCCGAAGTCCATACTCTGATACAGCACTACAGTAGTTTAATTAAGAGGCATCTGATGGAAGACTCAGAGATTGCTCAACTTTGCCGAAAGATTTACTGGCAACACAAAGAAGCTCTCGACCTGATCTATGAGCATCGACCCGACCTGGAAGCTGAAGTTTTTGAAATGATCAAGGAAAGAGTTAACGGCACTTCCTCGGATACAGTGGTCAGTGACTACTCCCAGCCTGCTCGTAAGCTCTTGAGGTTCGCAGTACCTCAGTGGGATGCTCTTTCTTTCCAAAAAACCTGTGGCGGGTGGACAAAAAGTAACCGCATTTTGCTCTTTGAATTTGAGGTCAGACAGCCAAACGTTTATCTTGTATTGACCTTAGGACCGGGTGAATTAAGCAATCGTGTAGCGATTTTTGAGGCACTCAATAACCATGACCTCCTTGGCTGGACTGATGACAAACCCAAGAAGGACAAGGGATGGGTTGCCTTAATCAGAAGATCTGTCTCCGGGAACATCAGCCCGGATGCATCCATTAGTGACATCTCTGAAGAGATTCAGAACTTTTGGAATCAATTTCTAGAGAACGAACTTCCTCGTATCAACGAGGCAATTATGCAAACGTTTCAACCCACTAACCCCAGTGAACCGTAAGACTCAATATTGCGTGCTAGAACTGTGGGAATACTCAGTTGGCAAGGAGCCTACCGTTCATAGCTAGTGAGGAAGCACTATTGTGAGTACTGTCGGTCAACGGGAACGAATTACCCAAAATCGTGTTGTAAAGCTCTTTCAGGAGCAACTAAGCTACACCTACCTGGGTAACTGGAGCGATCGCGACCATAACCGCAATATCGAAGCTGGCTTACTCACTCAATGGCTCGAGCAGCAGGGCATCAGTGACATCCTGATCAACAAAGTTCTGCGGCAATTGGATCAGGCAGCAGCCCTGGGCGAAGGACAAAACCTTTACGATGCCAACAAAGCGGTTTATCGGCTCCTGCGCTATGGAGTCAAAGACAAAGAAGGAGCCGGACAGCAAAACCAAACGGTCTGGTTAATTGATTGGGAACATCCACAGAACAACCACTTCGCTATTGCAGAAGAAGTCACCATCAAAGGTGAAAACAAAAAACGTCCCGATATTGTCCTTTATGTCAATGGCATTGCTCTGGGCGTGCTGGAACTCAAACGCTCTAGTGTCTCAGTGAGTGAAGGCATCCGCCAAAACCTGGATAACCAGAAGAAGACATTCATCCGTCCCTTTTTCACCACCTTGCAATTGGTGATGGCAGGCAACGACACCCAGGGACTTCGGTACGGCACGATCGAAACGCCTGAAAAATACTACCTCACCTGGAAAGAAGAAAATCCAGACTACAACCCCCAGACCGACGACCGGAATCAAAAGTATTTCTCTTTTGATTGTGACACCTCAGACAATCTCCTCGACTGCGCCCTGCTGCGCCTTTGTGACAAGACACGATTTCTGGAACTCATCCACGACTTCATCGTGTTTGACTCCGGCACCAAAAAGACCTGCCGCCACAATCAATACTTTGGCATCAGGGCAGCTCAACAACACGTCCAACAACGTGAAGGTGGCATCATCTGGCATACGCAGGGATCTGGTAAGAGCCTGACAATGGTGTGGTTGGCGAAATGGATTCGGGAAAACGTCACCGATGCGCGTGTTCTCATCATCACCGATCGCACCGAACTTGATGAGCAGATCGAAAAGGTTTTCAAGGGCGTGGATGAAGACATCTATCGCCCCCCAAGCGGAGCCGACCTGATACAAACCCTGAACGATACTACCCCCTGGCTCCTCTGCTCCCTGGTTCACAAATTCGCCGGGAATGAGAGTGCCTCCGAGAAAGCTACCGACGAATTTATTCAAGACCTGCGAAGCAAGATTCCCAGCAACTTTGCCCCGAAAGGCAATCTGTTTATCTTTGTGGATGAATGTCATCGTACCCAGTCAGGCAAGCTCCACAAAGCAATGACCTCCATCCTGCCGAATGCCGTTCTAATCGGCTTTACAGGAACCCCCCTGCTGAAAATAGACAAGAAAGAGACAAGTATTGAAGTCTTTGGTCGCTACATCCACACCTACAAGTTTGATGAAGCTGTTACCGATGGAGTCGTGCTTGATCTGCGCTATGAAGCCCGTGACATTGACCAGCACCTCACCTCCCAGCAAAAGATTGACCAGTGGTTTGAAGCCAAGACACGAGGACTGTCTGAACTAGCAAAAACCCAACTGAAACAGAAATGGGGCACCATGCAAAAAGTGCTCTCCAGCGAGTCACGGTTAGAGCAGATTCGTAATGACATCCTACTAGATATGGAAACGAAGCCTCGTCTGATGGATGGACGGGGCAACGCCATGCTGGTCTGCTCCAGTATTTACCAGGCGTGCAAAATCTATGACCTATTCAGCCGCACTGACCTGGCAGGGAAATGTGCCATCATCACCAGTTACAAACCATCTCCTGCTGACATCAAAGGTGAAGAAACAGGAGAAGGGTTAACCGAAAAGCTCAACCAGTATGCCATCTATCGCAGAATGCTGGCAGAGTTCTTTGGCGAAAGCGAAGACAAAGCCATGAACAGGGTTGAAGAGTTTGAGCAGAAGGTCAAAGAGCGGTTTATCAAAGAACCTGGACAGATGCGACTACTGATCGTCGTTGATAAACTGCTGACTGGCTTTGATGCCCCGTCTGCCACCTACCTCTACATCGACAAGCAAATGCGGGACCACGGACTATTTCAAGCAATCTGCCGCGTTAATCGTCTCGATGGGGACGACAAGGAATATGGCTACATCGTGGATTACAAAGACCTGTTCAAGCGGTTGGAGGGAGCCATCACCGACTACACCAGTGGTGCACTCGATGGGTATGACAGAGAAGATGTCGCCGGACTGCTAAGCGATCGCTTGGAAAAAGCGGGCGAACGGCTTGAAGAAACGCTAGAAACTGTCAGAGCTTTATGCGAACCAGTTCAACTGCCCCGCGACACTAAAGACTATTTGCACTACTTCTGTGCCCCAGACACCACTGATAAAGATGTCTTAGCCAGTAACGAACCCAAGCGAATGGCTTTGTATCAAGCCGTTGCTGCCCTCATGCGTGCCTATGCCAACCTGGCAAACGAGATGGAAGAGGCTGGCTATTCTGCCCAAGAAACTGCCTCCATTAAAGCCGAGGTGGCGCACTACACCAAGATACGGGATGAGGTTAAAGTCGCCAGTGGGGACTACCTCGACATGAAGCTCTATGAACCCGCCATGCGGCACTTACTCGATAGCTACATTCGCGCCGATGAAAGTATAGTTGTATCTGAATTTGAGGAACTTGGACTGGTAGAACTAATTGTCAAAAATGGGGTGGGGGCACTGGAGCAATTGCCCGAAGGGTTAAAAAAAGACCCAGAAGCGATGGCAGAAACGATTGAAAACAATATCCGACGAACTATCATTGACGAGAATCCAGTCAACCCCAAATACTACGATCGCATGTCCGAACTACTGGACGCAGTTATTCAGGAACGTCGCGAGCAGGCAATCAGCTATCAAGAGTATCTAGAAAAGGTGAAACACCTCGCTCAGAGGGTGAAACAACCGGACAGCACCTCAGAACAAAACTATCCAGCATCCCTCAATACTCCTGCCAAGCGATCGCTCTACGACAACTTAGGAAAAGATGAAGCTTTGGTACTTCGCATCGACACCGCAGTACGCTACACCAAAAAGGAAGGTTGGATTGGCAATCGCTTTAAGGAGCGAGAAGTTGCCAATGCGATCCGAACTGAAATCGGAGAGCGTAATATTAATGTGTCCGATGTGCTGGAGCTGGTGAAGAATCAACGTGAGTACCAGTAACCTCGTAGTTGACAACAACCTGGTCGTGAGTGGCATCCCTGTGCAGATCATCCGCAAGGACATCAAAAACCTGCATCTGTCAGTATGTCCGCCCGATGGTCATGTTCGTGTTGCTGTTCCAACGCACATGACCGATGACAATGTGCGGCTTGCTGTAGTCTCTCGTCTGAGCTGGATTAGAAAACAACAAGCTAGCTTCCAGGCTCAGCCTCGCCAATCTGAACGAGAAATGGTATCTGGTGAAAGCCATTACGTGTTTGACAAACGGTATCGCCTGGAGGTGATCGAGCGCCGGGGTCGCCATGAAGTCGTCACCAAAAACAACAGCACCCTCCAGCTATTTGTAAACCCAGGCACCTCTACCCAAAATCGGGCTTTGGTGTTGAACGAATGGTACCGTCACCAATTGAAAGCTCGGATTCCCGATTTGCTCAATCATTGGCAATCCGTCCTGGGCAAACAGGTGTTAGATTGGGGCATCAAACGCATGAAAACCAAGTGGGGGAGTTGCAATATTAATCAACGACGCATCTGGTTGAATCTGGAACTCGCCAAGAAACCGATCGAGTGTTTAGAGTACGTCCTGGTTCATGAACTAGTGCATCTCCTAGAACGGTGCCATAACGAGCGTTTTAATGACTACATGGACAAGTATCTCCCCCAATGGCAACAATACCGCGACATCTTGAAGTGCGAACCACTGGGCCATGAGAAGTGGGACCACTAGCCCTACTCGACCCAAGCCACTGTCCTTTTGGAGAGAGTTGTGGAAGGGACTAAAAATTGACCTAACGTTTACAAAATCTCCGCAATCAATCATCCCTCTTTACAAATAGACTGTTATCACCGTCGAACAATTGGTAATCATAGAGCAATGACCTGGTGATGCGAATCGCTTCATGCGAATTCGTTCAGGACGTTACTCTACTGCTGAGGATGTCGCAGGCAATGCCAAGAAAAAAAGACTTTTGGGAATTAGCTGACTCCACTATTCTGGGGCGGACTAAAAAGAACGAGCTATTGCAGATTGCCCGCAGCGAACACCAACAGGTTCAGTCATACCGCGCCCAAGTTGAAGCGCAAACCCAACAAATTGGCTCACAAACTCAACTCGTTGACCATCTACGAAGTCAGCTTAACCGGGAAGGCGACGTGCATCGGCAGGTGTTACAAGATTTGCTCAAAACTTTTGAAGAACAGCAGCAAAACCACGAGCAAGAACTCTATCGTCTGCAACGAGAAGCCAGAGATTGGGAAAACGTTGCTCAAAACTACGAAGACGTAATCATTACCCAGCGCAGTGAAATCAGCTACCTCCAGTCCATCACCCAACGCATTAAGCAATTTGGTCAGATGTCGCCTTTCGACGCAGGGCAAGCATTTGTGAAATGGTTGTTTGGCTCCAAAGCAGATGAAGCGATCGCCCACTGCCCCGACTGCAACGGCGTCATTCCGTCCTCAGACTACCGGTTTTGTCCTCATTGCGGTAGCGATCGCCAACTCTCTCGTTCCAGCCAACAGGCATAACCCTTTATGAAAACCATCACCCGCAAACAACTTGTTGACCTGGGAGCCAGCAAATATCAGGCTGAACTGGTGACAAAATCCCTCACCCCCCTTCGTAAACAGGGCAGAGCCAATGTGTATGACCTGTTTGCTGCGAGCGATCGCTGCAAAGAATTGATTGAAAACAAACGATTAAAAGAAGCCACCCGTAACGCTATCCAATCCCTGCGATGGGCAATCCTGTCCCTTGCTGAGCAAATTCAGGACGCTCCTTTTGGCATGAGCGGGCTTGAGCAATTGGAATATGCTGACAAACTCCACCATCGCGCAGAAGACCTGTTTACTCAAACCAAAGCAAAAGCGCAGCAAATGAAGAAAACTTCTGCGAAAAAGACTTCTACCCCAACTGCAAAAGGTACGAGGAAATGAGCGAATTACTCAGAATCATTGATTCAGAAACCGCTTTAGCTCAAGCTGAGGAAAAATTTGCTCAGACCAAACGGACTAGGGAAAACCTGAAACAACGACGCAACGACGGCAAATTACTTTACAACAGTTGGCAGGGCAGCAATGACTGGCATCAATGGCGGATTCAACAGCTAGAGCACCAGGGCTGGAAATGTGCCTGTTGCAGTAAGCAGATGGGCTTTGGAGAGAAGACCTACCTGGACAACGGAGACTTCACGCTGGAGCCCCACCATCCAACTGTTGATCACATCTTGCCTAAATCCTTCTTTCCAGAACTTACTCTCGACAAACAAAACCTTGTTATGGTCTGCTGGTCATGTAACAGAAAGAAGAGCAACAGTGTCGCGATCGCTTCAAGAATGCGTCATCAAAAGCTGGAACAAAGGCGGAATATCAAAAATAGCAGCCTGTAAATTCAATTACTTGGGCGATCACCATTTTGACTTTAACTTTTGTTCTGTTGATCTGAAATGTGGTCAACAGAAAACTCTCAGCGCCCTCTCTGAACATGCTTCGTCGATAAGGTTTTCTTAAGTTCGCCCAGTTTCAGAATTCGGATTTACTAAGGAATAGGCAGTTGAGGTTGATAGATTAACTTACTGGGTTTCCTGATGTAAAGTCGGCTGAACATCCGTACTGCTTCAGCAATAAAAATCAACCGCCACGACTAAGCCAAAATCTTCCCACCGCAGGAGATCGCTTGATTGTTCGATGGGAAACTGGAATTGATTTCGGATCTGAAGCTGCTCCGACTGCTGGTTTGACTGAGGAGAGAGCGAAGAATGGGGGCGATCGCATCACTAGCACGACTTTTCCTTACATTCTCTACACGAATAACCAGTTCATGCCGTTTCCTGGCTGCTGTGGGTCAGTTCTACCCACACTCAAATATACCCGAGTGAATTATATGAAGCTCTAGCATGTCATCGTTGCGAAAATTGTTATCACCCCTGCTAAGCTTTACTCTCAACTTGGATTGGTTCTGAGGTTAATTTCAGCACTTCTTGAAATAATGATGCTCCTTGGACCTAGACAGGGAACTATAGAGCCAGATACAGATGCACAGGTAAGTCTCACTGTTTCTAAAACGCTGCCCCTAATCCTCTGCTCTCATGCTTTCAGAGAGAGACTACATTCTATTCTTGGAGACACTCTACAGACAAACCGGTTCAATTAATTTTTTGAGCGGGTTAAGAATCTATGGAAAGTGGTTACGGGAACAGGGATTTAATGATTGGGACGACTGGGAAGATTTCGTAGAAATTGTTGTAGGAAAATCTAATCGTTGGAGCTTACAGTACATTTCAGAGGATGATTGCGATGACTGTGATACCTCCGATGCGAATTGGCAAGTATTAGGCTATTGGAGCACTTGGGACAGCGCAATCCATAATTTGGATGTGTGGATAGACTTTCACGAACCTTGGAAGGATTTTGATGAGGAAATAGCAAAGCTCAGCTATGAGAGTTTGAGCTTCTCGAATGAGAATTTGAAATATGAAAATTCTTTAAAAACACAGCTGCTAGTTGAAGAGGAACTTGATTTTATGACCGAGGAAGTTAAGGCTCAAATTAAGCAGATAGAAGATCGAACGGCTGAAATACTCTTGTGTGTCAAGCAACAAATTGACAATCCTAATGTTAGTGAGGTGGGCGAGCAATTCACGAACCTTGAACAAGAAAACCTTCATTTAAGACTAGAACTAGAGAAAACAAAAGTTCAGCTAGAGATAGTCACCAGTGAGCGTGAGGGTTTAGTTGGGAAACTGGAAGCTGCAAGTGACGAGAATGCTCAATTGACAAAGCAAATTACTAGAACTACAGCGGAACGAGATCAATTCAACCAGAAAAATGCAATTCTTCAAGGAAACCTCGAAGAAGTTCGAAAACAGAATGAAAATCTTGACTATTATTTGTGTGCGGTTCAGGAAAAACTGAATGTTGAAATTAATGAACGATCAAAGCTTTGTGAGCAAAATAAGTATTTATCTGAACAAGCCGAAACTTTAAGAGAGGAAAAGAAGAGCCTAGAATCTTATCTAGAAACTGTTAAAACTCAATTTGAGAAGCAGAGTCAGAAGAACAGTGAACTGTCTGAGCAAATAAATGTATTGAATAGAGAAAAAAGAGATATTGAAACCAATTTAACTAATGCAGAAGATCAGCTAAAACAATGCAAGGAGGAAAAGCAGTCCATTTCTCAGGAAGTTACGGTACTAAGATCAGAAGAAACAAATTTGCTTAAGTCCACTAAAGTTGCTTTAAGCGAGCAGGAAAAGCTACATAATCAGCAATTTGAGTTGCAGCAACTATTGAATCACGTTCAGGAAAGCAGAGTCGATCTACAAGCTGAAATATCTGAGGTTAAAATGCTCCATGAAGAAGCAAACCATCAGGTAACGCTTCTACGCGATCGCCTTTATCCTTTACTTGACTCTCTTGTTATGCAGATTCAAGAATTGAGGTCTGCTCAGGTTAACATTGACACTCAAACATCCCTAACTCAACTCGCAATTCAGCTTAACAATATCCAGGAGCAGCTAAAACAGATTCATCCGGTTGCATTTCCGCTGCTACAACAGCTTAGACAGGAGCAGTCTCGTTTACAAAATGAGCTATCCAATAAGCAACCCCAATTACAGCAGCTTTCTCAAGAACTTGGTACATGTCAGATTCAACTTGCGGAAACAAATGCTCAGTTTCAAAAATCTCGGCAATCTTTAGAGTGGTCTGAACAAGAGCGTTCTAGTATCCAATCACGCTTTTCTCAGTCTGAGGAGCAGGTTCAGTCACTTCAGACGCAGCTACACCGAGCACAGCAGGATGCCGCTCAAATTCAAATTGAGCGGACAGAACTACAATCTCAGCTAGCCGTTAGTCAAAGGGATTTGGAGCATACCCAGCAGCAGCTGCAAAGAGCCTATCAGGATAGCGAACAACTCAATCGAGAGCGACTGATAGCTTTGGAGGATTTGCAAAACAGCCGTACAACTATTGCCCAACTTCAACTTCAATTGGTGGTTTCTAGGGAAGAGTTAGAACAGGCTCAACAACGATTGCGTCAAACTCACCAGGATATTGAATCTCTCAATCAGGAGCGATCGATTTACCTCGAAACATCTCGTGAGCGCGAGTTAAGAATTACTCAACTTCTTGACCAATTGGCTGCAAAGGATCGGGACTTACAACAAGCTCGGCAGGAACTAGAGCGAGTTAAGGGGCAACTGGTCAAACCTGAAGAACTTCAACAAGGGCTTTGGGATAGACTTGTGAAAGTCTATCGGGGTGCCAAGGAATGGCTCCGTAAATTGTTTAGCAAGGATTGAATTGACTAGGTTCAAGCTTGGGTAAGGACTCGACGCACAGGGAGGAGAGGAGTTGGTCATAGGAGGATAAGCCGTGTTGGACGGACTGAACCGAGGAGAGCATCGGGGAGTTGGGT
>NZ_JACJOV010000117.1:0-29173 GCF_014695745.1 Leptolyngbya sp. FACHB-671
CTCGGCAATTGCGGCAGAACGACGCGCTGGTGCGTCAAGGATAGCGTCTGTCACCCCAATTGCAGCCTGATGTTGATTTGCAGCGGAAAATTGGGCAGAAATTGACTGTAGCGCAGAAAGACGACTTTCCTCATCTTCGATCGTTTTCACCAGCTCAACCGCTTGATTCAAGAGTTGCGTCGCGGCTTCGGGCTGATTGACCCTAAACTGTTCCGTTGCGATCGCCTTGAGTACTTCAGCTTTTACAGCGGCAGAATCAATTGTGTTCGCCAGTTGAACAGATCGATTAAACAGTTCAGTTGCTAGATCAACCTGTGAGTGAGCAAAAGATCTGGCGCAATTTGCAAATGAGTAGCGCAATGGGTCAGTGCCCCTCCAAGGCAGCGTTCTGGATTCTGATGACTTGAAATAAGCTGTGCTGTCTAACCACGGCTTAGAAGTAGACAAAAAGCCTAAAAGGCTCACAGGGGCTAGCCCTGCAAGATTACGCCACTCATTCGCAAATTGCGCCAGATCTTTTGCTCATTCACAGCTATCCTCCGGGAACCGCCCCTCAACGCGGGATTCCCAATAAGGGGTGCCCTCCCCCCGCTGAACTTGCAAACGCTCAATCCAGGCGATAGAAACAGCACCCTTAATGACATCTCTAGGCAAATGCGGCGGCCATTCATCCTGAGGCTTTACCGGGTCATCTAACCGCTCGGCGGGAGGCTTCAGAATTTGGGCGGCGATCGCTGGCTTCAGCCTATGAATCCCATCTGATTGCCTTTCATAAGCCCAGGAAACATTAGGGTGTGACCAAACTGAAATCCCAATAGAGCTAAAGGCGCAGGCTTCATAGAACGCTGTGCCTGTTTCCGTAGGGTTTCCAATTCTAAGTAGCCTGTTGCTAGAGCCTGTGATACAAAAGCTGGCACCATCATCGATTTCTTTGGTGATACCGTTCGCCTCGTCCAGGATGATTAGAAGCTTTTCGTCATGCTTTCCCTGAAAGTAGTTCGTGTCATAGTCCCGGCTGGTAATACCCTCAGCCCTAGCCTGCTCGTTTAGGCGAGCAAACATCATGCCTCGATAACCGCCGAGCTTAGCCTTGTTGCGGTCATACATTTGGCGAACTTCTCGCCAAAGAATATTCTTAACCTGATCCTCGCTAGGGGCGGTCGTGATGGCATATCCACCGACTGCAAAAACCCACCAAATCACTAAAACCGAAGACCCGAAGCTGTTGTGTTCAAAGAATGAGGTTAAGAAGGTTTCATGCTCAGGCACCCCAATCGCCACCGTCCATTCAGGCTCCTCTAGCTTGCGAATACTAACGACCTTTTCCCAAACGGTGCCATCAGGGGCTTTTAGCTTTCGCCATTCTGAAACCTGAGCTATTTTTGCCTGAGCTACCTCAACGACTTGCTTTAACGCCTCCTCTTTGCCATAGATACCAATCTCCTCAGTAAACCTTAATTGCTGTTCACCCTCATGAATGAACAGCATCCAGGCGTTACCCTTTTCCTTGGGCGCGACGTTGGCTATGATTCCAAACCGCAATAGCAACCGCTGTACCTGTTCGACTAGCTCACGCGAAACGCTACAGAAACCAATCTCCGCCTGTAAGGTATCCCCCTGACTATCTCGACTATCTTTAGATACGCAAGCCCAGCCATCGGCAAAAAACAACCGGGACAGGAAGGTAGCCAACTGATCTTTAGGCAGCTCAAAGATGCAATCTGGAATCCGCTTCTCAGGCGACCCCCTACCCATTAGTTCATGCTTTTGAAGTAGGGCAAGGCAACCTATCGGGGAGATGGACTTCCTAACCTCCTCAAAGGCTGGGGTGCCCCTCGTCATGCCGCCATCGCCAACCAAATAAGCCAAAAGCGTAAGCTCAGGCTCAGGCATGGGGCGAGCGCCAAATACAGGAATCTCCTGCGGTACAGCACACAGAACATCATGCTTGCACCCAGCCATTGTCCAGCCCTCACCCTCAACCTTAGAGGGCTGATAATCAGGGGGGGATTCTAGCCATGCCTGCATTGTTGCAATGCCTGTCCAATGCCGAGCATCAATGATTTCTTCAGCATCATCCTGACTCCATTTGATAGCTGTATAGAGGGGATGCTCGGCATTGCGAAGAATACGCCGCCCCGTCTCGGTCGTAACTTCGTAAATGGATTCCTTCAAATTCCATCCGGCAACAGCGGGCACCGGGACAACTTTCCCATCGACCAGGGTTAAGAGGTTAAATTGCTTGTCTACCAAGCTTTCAGCAGATACCTCCAGCCCGCTTGACAAAAGCAGTTTGTCACCTTTAGCCACACATTTCCCAATTCCGTGACCTGCGCGGACATTGGTAATTGTCCGGTCGCGAACGGATTCAAAAAACTGAATCTGCTCCTGAGTTAATTCAGGCACACCTAACACATGCAGGGCAAAGCCAACCGGGTCGTTTTCGTATTCGGGGTAGGGTACAGGTTGCCGTTCTATTTCATCACTACTCGCTAGGCTCTCCGCTATTTGGTGAACCAGTGAGTCGAATAAATTCGGTACTGATTGCGGCAAGAGCGGCTCGATCCTTGACATGTTTCTTGATCACTTCTGTCAGCGACGAGATTAGGAGTAGGGCTTTTTCTGCGGTAATGAATTGCTGCATATCTAGCAGGCGCTTGCGCTCAGATTCGACTAAGCGGCGGCGTTGCTCCATCAGGGCTTTCACCTCGTTCCAGGCGGCATAATCGCCCAAGCCCCGTTTGATTAGGCGGCGCACCTCAGCGAGCGCTGCTGTCACCGCTCCCTGATCGTTTTGCTTCATCGCATCCTCAAAGGTCTGGAATTCAGCCTTGAGCCGTTTCCATATCTCCTCCGAATCCCCGCCCTCAACCCGCTTAAGCATGTCAATCATGCGGGCATCAATAAGCTGAACCTCCTCACGTAGACTCAGCAACTCCTCGTCGTTTGCTGATGCCTCATATTGCTCTATCAATCGGTCGGGAATATGGCGCGAGTATCTTCCAGTTTTAGTTTGAGGTAGGGCACGACCTACAGGGGTATTGCCCCCGTGATGGTAACAGACGTTTCTGCCTGAGATAGCGGGGCGCTGGCAGCGCTCACCTGTTTGTTTGGACTTAGCTGTACATTGAGGCATTTTTAGAGGTCTCGCTTAGCAAGGGATTCCAAATTGACCCTATAAAATCCCCCTGAAAAAATTTAGGCTTGCCTAGTGAATTTGTAGGTAATTTTTTGGGCGTGTATTGAGTCATTTTTGGGGGGCTCGCCTGGACAGCGAAAATGCAATTTTGAATCTTGACATGAGGGTTCTGTTTGACATGAGGGTTCCAGCTTGACCCCAAAAACTCAGCCGAAAAAATCTGGGCTTGCCTGCCGAATTTGCCGATCAAATTGCCCCCCGCTTTTGCCCCTATTTTTGGATGCAGGCTAGGGGGTAGGGGTAGCGATCGCCCCTAAAGTCAGAAGCCTTTCACAACCCTCAGAAGCGGATCGGTGGCGGATGGGTGACGGATGGGAAGCGCTTATTTATCCGCCACCGTTCCGCCAGTCATCCGCCACCGATCCGCCACTGGGGTGATTTTGGATGGGGCTGTGAATGAGGCTGTAAATGAGACTGTGAGCGGGTTTGCAGGTAGCGATCGCCTTTTCAATCACCTTTCAGCGATCGCCCCTAATTCCTTGCTTCTTCTTTTGCAACCTCAAAAAATAGGGAGCCAGCAAAATATGTAGGAATAAAGTAACGCGTAAAGTTCTACTGAAAGAGGTTTCTAGAAACGGCAAGGTCATCGCGGTTGTACGTCCCGCTTACCAGGTTTCGGGGACGGGGGCGCGGGGAGTTCTGTTCTACAAGCTGTCCCCTGAAAATTTCTGGGAAAAAATCTGGCTGCGTCTAACTGGGAACCGTCGAAAATATGATTTGCCGGAAATCATGAGGTCCAGGACGGAGCCATGCGATCGCCACTTTGATTTCAAAAAAGGGGATTGGAAGTAGCGATCGCCCTCATGAGCCATCCCCTACGAACCCGTCACCAAAACGCCACTAAAAAACTAAGCCATGCATAGCGCCACTGAAAGCGAGGCTATGCATGGCTTTTCACTATTAAGGCATTTCTACAGGTGCCTTTTTCCAGCTTGGGAAATACCGATCTAGAAAACCTGCCATTTGGGCATAATGCGGGTTTTTCCGATAGTCCCCAATCTGTACCAGGCGAATAGGGTTAGTGACAGCGGGCGATCGCAAGCTGCATTTTGGCGCTTCCCGTTCCCAAAAGCCTAGAGCATTCAGCATCTTAAACAGCAATTCAGGCGTTTCAGGGTACAGGGCACAGTAAAGCCCTCCCTGCGATCGCCTTTTTTGTCGCCATTCGTGAAACAAGCTACGATTCTGAGCTAGGGCAAGGTAGAAAACGTAGCTTGCTTCTTTAAGCGGGGTAGGAGCGGGATTAAATTGCAAGTAAATAGGCGCGGGCGATCGCTCGCGGAGTTTGTCGCCAAGGGTGTTCATGCTAATTCCGTTAGATCAAAGCATTAAGTCGAAGCGTGACGAATAGCCGATTTAGCGGGAACACAGGAAGAAGTAGAGCTACACCCCTGTATTAGTACGCAGGCGAAACAAAAACGGATGATTGAGTTTGCAAAATCACCAAGTGGGCAAGCCTGAAAAAGCGTGAAAACTTTTAGTTAGCTAAGGGGATTCTGCTAGCTTTGAGCGCCCCTGATCCCTATGGCTACTACCGTTTTAGACATGCTGATCCGTGCCCGCAATCAAACGACGGGCGTGTTTCAGCAAATCCGGGCGGGGTTTCGGGGGATTGGGGAGGAGGCGGATGGGACTAAACGTAGAACCCTAAGCCTCAGCGATGCGATCGCCTTTGGCATGGTTAAAGCTCAGGCGGCAACTCAGTTAGCGCAGAATGGTATTAATTTCCTAAAGGGGAAAATTACAGAAGCCACTGATATTCAGCTACAAAACATTTCAGCGGCGACGACCTTTGCCTCCCTAACCGGGAAAAGCTACGACGAGGCTTCCGGGTTTGTAGATAAGTTCAACGTTCGAATATCGGAGGCGGCGGCATCTTTGCCGGGTAGCACCGCCGGGTATGCCCAGTTGGCAAGAACGATCGGGGACTCGGTGTTGCCCGCGTTTCAGAATGCTCAAGGTCAGCTAGAAAACATGCAGGGGTATGAGGACAGCCTGTTTAACATTACCGAGAAATATGCAGCATTATCGGCAGGCTCCGGGGTTGATATTGGCAACACCTCGCTAGGTCTAACACAGGCGTTGAACGGAGCTTCGATCGCGAGTTTGCGCCAAATTCAGATTTTCCAGAATAACCCTGTCTTGCTAGGCGCTATCGAGGACGGGTTGAAACAGGCGGGGGCTAAGAGCTTAGCTGACCTAAAGATCAAAGACCGTGTCCGAATCATTGAGGAGGCGGGCGCGAAGGTCATTACAGAGGACTTTATTGAACAGGCTAGTAACTCTGTATCAGGTTTAACGGAAAGTTTCAAAAGCTCCATCTTTGACCCGCAAACGGGTTTGTTTGGTCTGTTTCGTGACCTGAATAAGACGACTGAGGAACAGGAAACCGCGTTTGCTGCCTTCAATGAATTCTTAAAGACGATGGTTGGATCAGAAGGGTTGCTCACCGTATTGGGTGAGATCCTGAAAGACTCGGGTTTGCCCGACCCGATGATGATGCTGAAGCGGGCGTTTGAGATAGCGACTGATTTGGTCGGGCAGGTTACGGAGATAATTTACTTCTTCATCAACTCAATGGAATCGGGGCGGAGCTTTATTGACACCCTGACAGCGGTTTTTGACGTGATTGATTTGGAGCTTAGTCCGGGGGCGATCGGTGAACGCTTGGCGGAATACGTCAATATGGGCTTCAGCTATATTTTCGACACTGCTTATGCCTACCTGTCTGGACTGGACTATGGGCCTATCCTGTACGCCTTTGGACAGGGGGTGGCAGCGCTGATGATGGGTGTAGGTAGCTTTTTAGTAAGCCTAGATCCGGGGGTCTACATGTCAGCGGGTGTAGCTGTAGCTGTTGTTGGGGTGCTGATTCCATTTATTGTCAATGCGTTCATCAGCTTAGGCACCTGGATCGCTTTATCTTTTGCCGCCGCAACAGCCGGATTGCCGTTACTACTAATAGCGGCAGCGGCGTTGGTAATAGTGGGACTGGTCCTTCAGATTAAGAACCATTGGAATGAAATAACAACCATCATGTCGGAGCAATGGGCGAACTTCACAGCCATTTTCCGGGAGGGGATGGAGCTTTTGAAGGCTGTAATTTCCGGGGACTTTACCGAAATTCAGGCAGCGGTAATTGAATTTTTGGAAGCGATTAAGACCGCTTTGCGAAACCCGATAGATCAGCTTTATGAGGGGGTCACAGGGCAGGCTTCAGCGACCCGACAGAAGGACATGAACGAGGTTGAGCAAAGAAGCCTTGACCTATTAAATCAGGCTCAGATGCGGGCGGCGGAGCGCAATGCGGAGGCGACGGGCGGCGATGCGGTTGCGGTTGTAGCGGAATGGGCGGGAGGCTTACCCCGTGTTTATAGCGCGGCGGGTGGCTTACTATCCGCCATTTCACAGGAGGTTAGGCGAATGCCAGCCGGATCTGACCTGGCGATCGCTAACACAAGCGAGTTTATTTTAACCCCGCAGCAAATGCGTAATATGATGCATGGGGCGGCGGAGGTCGGCTCCCTTCAAGTTTCGGAGCGTCTTGCCGCCATTAGCGGACTGACCGGCGGCAATGCGGGCTCCCTTCAAGCGACGGATCGTGTTACCGGAGGCGATAGGGTAAACATGGGCGGCGGCGGGAATGTCTATCAGATGACGTTCAATATTCCCCCACAGCAAAACCCGGAGGCGACCGCTAGGGAAACCCTCCGATTCTTTGAAATTTTCTTGCGGGAGGAAATGCAGGCTAGATTAACTTAGCGGGTTAGATTGCTATTGACATACCCTCAGTCACTTGCCTGGTCATTGCATCTGCAAACTCAATTTATGGGAAATGGCTTCTACTACACCCCTGGTTCTGAGATCTCCTAGAGGTGCGTATACAACTGATTTGCCAGCTCCATCAACCCCTCTCCCGCCAGTTCCATCAGTCGTTCAGGTAAGTTTTCGGTTGCAACAAAGATGCTGCCGTCATCATCCACCACAAACTCTAGAGACTCCGCCGTCACGAGAAAAGGAAACCACTCTCCCTTCACCTGATAAGGAGGTTGAACTTGCTCAACATCAACAACACACACTTCCGTTAGCGGAAAAGCAAACAACCCCTCGATCGCACCTCGTAGTCCTACCTCTGCGACTTCAAACGGCACTTGAGACGGGCTCATCAAACTCCTTCGCTCCCCCAGTCGCTGCATCTCCCTCGACTGGTTCAACCGTTCCCCCAACTCGGCGATTTCTCTAGCAGGAAACTTTAACGTCCGTCGCACACTCGCCAAATAAGAATCGAAGTTGAACGGCACACCCTGCTCCTGCAATCTCCCCTGCACCTGCTTTTGGACAATGGCGATCGCCGCTTCTAATAAGTTCGCTGTCTGGTCGCCCTCACTCTCCCTTGCCAGGCTTCGCATCTGCTCGCGCACTAACTCACTTAGGCTTAACTCCAGACCGCTACTGTGCTGCTCGACCTCTCGCTGCATCAAGCAACGGGCGATCGCCACGACGTTTTGCAATACAAACTCTTCCTGAGACAACACCTTCAATCTCATACGCCCACCTCTGTCAGGTAGCAATAGTATTGGCTCTCGCTGATTAATGCTGTGCCTACCAAGATCCCTACGACCGGTTGAGCATCTAACTCAGCACAAGCAGATGTATAAGCTGCCATCCGAATCAACTCTTCCTCAATCACCTGCTTAATCTCAGCAATAGACTGAGTTGTCGCCTTTGACTCCACCAGATAAATCTTGCCGCCGCCCTCCATCACAATATCTGGATAGTCATGATTAGGGCGAGCCAGTTTGCGGCACCGGTAGAGCCGCTGGATTAAGAATCCCGCAATCCCCTCTCCAATCCCTGCCACGGCACTCTTATTCGGAGCCACCACCTTGTTCTCGGTGCGGCTATAGAACAAGGGAGGATAGCCCGGCTCTAAAAAAGCCCCGCAGGAGTAAGTAAACCAGTACTGCAGTTCCTCTAGGGGACGATAGACCAACTGTTCAGAATACTTAGTGATCATCCGTTTCAAGAGGTTCTCCTCAATCTGCAAGGGATCAGCTAGGCTGTAGCTCATCGGCTTGAGCGCAAGTCGGGACTGTAACTGAAAGCGCATCGTATACCTGCTCGCCGCCGCTTTAGCAAGAGACTGTTCGAGCGAGGACAACTGGCAACAGCGACGTTCTAGATGGATTTGAATCGGCATAGTGTGGGGAATGGGAACAAGCGACTAACCCTCACACTAAATTTCCAGACTCCCACAATGCAAATCTTCCCTATCACGGTGAGGGTTCTTTCCCATTGGTTCGCAGCAGGGGGCAAAGATGTCGCCTGAGACTTAAGGGAACTTTGTAGTATTTCTCCCAAAGCAAATCCATCTCGGCAAGCCGACGTAAGTAGAGAGGCTCAGGCGGGCGGTAGTTGCCTGAACCGGCAAACCACCGGTCTACAGTCGGTTGGGAGCAGCCGCAGATCTGCGCCATCTGAGCGTGAGTGACATCCCACTTGGCATAAAAATCAAGATGGGACATCTGAAGCTGGCAGTGGGTGTAGAAGTGGAACAGTCTTAGTTCATGCTGTCCCAAGTTGCGAGGACTCATCGTTGTTCTTCTTCCAAAGCAACAGCAGCAGGCTGAATGAGGGCGAGGGACACTAGGGAAATTCTGGCAGGCGAATGTCGTCCTCCCAGGCTAGGTCAGCTTGAACCCAGGCACGGGAGGGGCTAGCAGACGAGAGGAGAATAAGATATCGCCATGACCAAGCTTTCAGGTGACTGGCTGGGGCATATTGCAGCCCAACAATAGTGCCAAAGTCTTCACTGGGTAAAGGATTCCAGCAGACCTGATCTCCTAGATTGAACTTAGGCGGAGAGGTACTGTGTGGAAACTGCTCGGGTAGGGGTAAAGAGAATTCGGTAGATGAGGTTAGGGTTTCTGCCATAGCAATCTGCTTGTATCACTGGGTGATGACGATGATCAATGCCAAGTCATCCTCAAAGCCGTAGTCCTTCTTACAATGGGCAAAGGAAAGGCTTTGAGAATCAAGCCGCGCAAAATGGTGCCATCCGTCTGCTTGCACACTCCCTTCTAAGCCATAGAAGCGATCGCTTACCACTCCAAAATCTTGCGTTAGCACTCGAAACCAGCTGACGCGGTCGCCTATGTTGAATTTGACCGATGAAGGGAGTTGACCATCGACTGAGCCAACTATTGGTTGGCAAATGGGGTCATTAGACACAGCAGTTTAATCCTCAAAAATTGACGATCGCCGGGCGACATAGAAAGTAAGAAGCACTAAGAACTTGGTTCGTCAGCGATCGCTCAAACTTAGTCCCTAGTTATCAACACAGTAGCGAACCCCTAATCAAGAGTCAAGAGATTTATACGTAATTTACGTATTAAAATTTTGTTACTTCCCTTTCAGATAGTCCGGCGGGGGGTTCAATTCTCGTATTTGATTTAGCAGGTCTTCCTTTTTCAGGATATTAAGCACATAGTCAGGGCGTCCCGTAAAGTCTTTTCCCCAGCCTTCTATCGTCCGTTTTGACAGTCCTGTAGCTTCAGCAAGAGCATTAACACAAACTGTGTAGTACCCGCGTTCATCGGGATTCCCTTTGATCCAACGCTTACAGAAGTCGAGCGGCTCCAATAGTTCAACCTGAAAACATCGCCCCTATCATGCCCTGTTTGCCGACCTGAGGAAAGAAGGCTTATTCGTTTAGTACGCTATTTACGTATTTCATATCCTTTTAAGCTGTCAGACTTCTACCTTTAATCGCTTACCCGACTGTAGCTAGCAAAATTTGTTACTAGTCCTAGCTCCAGAACAAGTTGCTCATAGTGTAGAGGTGAAGCAGCATTATCCAGCTTAGAAATCGTAATGCCAAGTAAGCGAACTTTTTGTCCGTCCAAGCCAACACGATTAAAGAGGTCTTGTGCTAAGCCTAAGATCTGGTTCTCTTGTTCAATCCATTCCAGCAAGGTACAGCTGCGGGTAATTTGCTGGTAGTCGGCAAATTTAATTTTCAACGTTAGCGTTCGACCGCGCGTTTGCTGCTTCCTAAGCCGTTGGTACACGACTTGGGCGATGCTAACTAATTCCTGGCGCATCCTTTCCAAATTATCCAGGTCTGGGTCAAAACTTGTCTCCCCTCCTACAGACTTACGGATGCGATTAGGATTGACTGGGCGATCGTCCTTTGCCCTGGCAATTTTGTAATAAAACCTTCCTACCTTACCGAAGCACTGCACTAATTCATCTTCTGTACGCTCTTTGAGGTCTATTCCATGATGAATCCCTAACTCGTGCATCTTCTTCGCAGTCACCTGCCCAATGCCATGGAATTTTTCAATCGGCAAAGACTCAACAAATGACTCTGACTCATGAGGTGGAATCACCGTCAGTCCATCCGGTTTGTTCATACCAGACGCAACTTTAGCCAAGAATTTGTTGATAGATACACCAGCAGAGGCAGTCAGACGGGTCTCCTCAAAAATCGCTTGCTTGATCTCACGGGCGATCGCCGTGGCTGAACTGGTTTCTTGCCTGTTATACGTCACATCCAGGTACGCTTCATCTAAGGCAAGCGGTTCAACCCAATCTGTGTAGCGGTAGAAGATAGCGCGAATCTGCTCAGAAATAGCACGGTAAACCTCGAAGCGAGGCTTAACAAAGATTAGGTGTGGGCAACGTTGCAGGGCAATGCGGGAAGGCATGGCTGAGTGAATGCCATACTTACGTGCCTCATAGCTTGCTGCTGCGACTGCGCCACGCTTATCGGGTGAACCACCCACAACCAGAGGCTTGCCTCGATAATGCGGATTGTCTCGTTGCTCAACCGACGCATAATAGGCATCCAGATCAACGTGGATGACTTTGCGTTGTCCATCCATAGCACAATTAACGTACAGGTGTTCTAGTTGTAGTTTATAGTTCTTTGTCTAGGCATGATCCTAAAAAATTTAGGACTGGGCTGGAGCACACGTTTGAGCCAATTTCGATAGAACTCTTCCCAGCTTAATTAGTTCTGGGGTACCTCAGCATTAACTAAATGTTTCAATAACCAGAGAGCATCCGAACTCATCTTCTAGACATAGCCTTCGCTTAAATTTCTTATGTACAAACCGATTTTCTTATGTACAGTCTTAATCAAGAACCGGTAAAGCGGTTTATTCTCCACGTTTTAGCTACTATTTGCCCAGTGTAGGTAAGAAAATTTGTTCCTGTACATAAGAAAGCATAAGAGGTGAACCCCTTACTTAAACTATAGTAAAGAGTCACGATTTGGCATTTGACCGCAGCCTTCCGGGATTAATCTGAAACTGAATCGAAGGTGTTTTTCTTTTACCTGGTAACTCCTGTGCACCAAGGATGTACCCATCCTGTTGCAACTCCTCAACAGTGCGCCAGAAGATTTGATTATTCCGCGAGGAATTGCTGCTCAGAAGGTTAAGGTTCTTAAACAAATACTGCTTAGAAATCGTTAAATATTGCCCATCCTGAGGAGAATCCCATTTTAGACGACTGGCAAGATAAAGCAGAAGCTTGGTTCTGTAGTCATTTTTCGCATTGCTACCAAGTTTCTGTGTAATGTCTACGTCTCCAGCAAACAAAACATAATCCCCTGTACGGCTGGGCCCCTCAAAGAACTCTAGAGAGACTGTGTATGAGTCTGCTAATTCATAGGTATAGTCTGCTGCTTTTGCAAGGTCAAAATCCCTTGAAAGATTCTCTATTTTGTAGCTTTTGATCCGCAGAATACTTTTGATGATGACCTCTGCCCCAATTTTGTTACCCTCTCTCAAAGATTTAGCCAAAACCAACTCAACCCGGTGGAGTGCTACCAAGTCTCGGTTCAGTTGCGATCGCACCTTTGCATGAAAGCTACCTCCTTTTGTGCGCGAATAGCCCAAGCTTTCCAATAGATCATTAGAGCGGAAAGTAACGACTGGACCATTATTCTGTTCAGCTGCCAATTTGTAGAGGTACAGCACGATCCCAACCTGACGAGGATTCAAAAAGGTCAGCAGTGCCATAAATAGACGTTGGATTTTGCGGTCTTGAATTTTCTCAAGTCCCTTACTGATCCCCTGGTCAACCAACACTTCCAAGTCAAGGTTATCGTACTGCTGGTTGAGTTCCTCCCACTCGTCTGCTGTCAGATCTTCGAGAGGAACGCGCCGTGTTACTGCTACCTCACCGGCATCACTCGCATCTGCTTCAACTCGCATCTCCAGATAGTACCCATCCCCATCTGAACGCAGAATTGGCAGGCGAACGTCTGGGTTGTTGACTGAAGCTGCCGCCCTAGGCAACACCATGAGCAACTGTCCGTCTACAGGAAAAGTTAAATCTTTTTCGCTCAAAGTCATAGGAATGGGTAGGTAAGCATGGGGGAATTCTACTAGATCTATTGAGTTTTGATCTCAAACACTCCAGATATAGCCCGCTTTGTTCTATCACTCCGGCGTATGTTTTTGCCTTCAAGCTCTATCACTCCGGCGTATAAATACTTCTATCACTCCGGCGTATAAATTAGATTTGTTCTATCACTCCGGCGTATAGTCTGCTCTATCACTCCGGCGTACAGAATTCATAAACTGTTTGCTAAAGCTTCTTCTCTACCGGGGTTAGGGAAATTGTTCTATCACTCCGGCGTATAGTCTGCTCTATCACTCCGGAGAAAATCGTGGTTTTGTTCTATCACTCCGGCGTATAATCTGCTCTATCACTCTGCCGTATTCTTGTTCTATCACTCCCACGTAAAGTACCGTTGTGATGAATTTCCGTGTGTTTTATAAGAAAAATTTAGGTGTTTAATAGATCGCATCTCCTCTAGTTCTTCTGTTCTAGAGCAGTACGAAATATCCAACTTCGCTACCTGGAGGTCGCCATACTATGACGCAATGGTCTTTAATAAGCCATTGCCTAGATGCGTTCTACCCAAGATACCAAGTGGTATCCACCCGCAGTTATTAGAAAACCGGGGCAGAACCTCGCCAAAGTCTCAACTATCCCGGTTCCTACAATTTGACTGATGAAATAGTTATTTCCTCAGCCAGTTTTTTGTATCTGCATAATAGCAGTTCTGGTGGTTTGCCGTGTAGCAAGCTGTGTCAGAGTTTAAAAATTCTGGCAGGTTTTCTTTTGGCTTAATGAGGCAAACATCTGCTGAAGTAGATTAGCAAGCTATTAAGGGACGGGTTTGAACGAGTTTAGGGAGGATATCTGAGCCGGTTCCACCGAAATGGAGCCGATATGACAATTACTCAATCCAGCAATTACTTTCAATACGTCCAGGAATGGGACGACTGTTTTCTCGCACTTTTCCCCCACCGATTTGATTACATTTGGGCAGAACACTCAACTTCAGATACAGCCGTTGAGTGGAAAACAGAAATCCGCCATCCTTTATCAGATCGGCTAATCCGCCAAGGTACCTATCTCTATGGTGTTCGCTTCGGCGCAGAAACCAACTATTGCCTCCTCGACATCGACATTGGTAGTCTCTATCACCCCAGGCGTGATCCCTTTGCTATTTCCCGAATTGTCAACGCACTGGAACCGTTAGGACTAGTCAGCTACATTGCCTGCACCTCCAGTTACAGCGATGGTTTGCATCTCTATTTCCCGTTTGGGCAAACCCAAAGCTCCTGGCAGTTGGCGATCGCTCTCGCCTGCCTGCTTGAAAATGCCGGGTTCAAACTGCTACCTGGACAACTCGAAATCTTTCCAAATCCCAAACCCTATGCCACAGATGGCAACCTCAGCCTGTTTAACGCTCACCGGCTTCCGCTACAAACTGGTTCTTACTTGTTAAATGAGGCATGGCAGCCAATTTGGGGAACTTCTCAAACCTTCGTAGCCCAATGGCAGCTTTCCCAAGGGCGTAACGACATTGACAGTAAAACACTCAAACAAATCCTCAAGCAAGCCAAGCGAAAACACTTTGGCATCTCAGGCAAAGCCGAGAAATTTATCAATGATTTGAACGCCGAGATTGAATTGGGCTGGACAGGTTATGGACAAACTAATCGGCTTCTGGGTCGCATTACTATGCGGGCTTACATCTTCCACCACATTCTCTCGGGCGGGGAACCCCTGCAAGGGGATGCACTCGTAGATGAAATTGTCGAAACAGCCCATTCACTTCCCGGTTACCAGGAGTGGTGTCGGCATCAGCACGAGATTGAGCATCGTGCCCAAGAGTGGGCAAGGTGCATTGAAAATAGCCACTACTTCCACTTTGGGGATCAAAGTAAAAGGTCAGAACCAGAAGTTCAAGATCCAGAACTGCTCGCTGCAATTGATCAATCCCCTTCCTGGAATCAACGCCAATCTGCCGCAACGAGGGATCGTATCAGAAGAGCGATCGCCGACTTACTTGAGAAGAATAGTCTACCTGCCCGAGCAACCGCTCGGTTTCAAGCGCTGCTGAAATACGGCGTTGGCGGCGCTTCTCTCTATCGCCATCGAGACCTCTGGCATCCTAACCACTTTATTGGTTCTGATTCAAATCAAACTCCAACATGGGATTCACCTGTGGAAAACCCCCCAGACCCCCCAAACTTCAGTACGGACAGCCAGTTAGATTGCGCTGGAGGCGAATCTAACTGGCTCAGTCCTCCAAGCTTATTGATTACCAATGACGGTGATAATCCGTCCCATCAGGCTTCCAGCGATTTTACACCTTCTACCCCTTCCCCTGAAGTCAGTAATTTTTCCCCAGATGCTAACGCCCACGCTTCAAGCCCAGAACCAACTTCAGGGGTGCAATACGTACAAGAGGCATTGCGGAATATCAGAGCCTCGCAGGAAGCCTTTCAGGAGGCAATTCGACTCGCTCAGTCCCAACAGGAACGTATTCGCTCCGAGGCAGCCCAGCAAAGGCAAATTGCTCGAATGCAGCAATTCTTAGAGTCAGGTGACCCGATTCTTGTAGCTGAGGCAGTGGCATGGGCACAGGTCAACCCAGGCGTTCTACGGGACGATGCACTGCCATTCTCTTTATTCACAGGTACGGGTGAGCTGGGCGATCGCCTATTCATCTTGACCCAGATTGAAACCCGCACTCGGGAGTTGGGGTGGTCAGAGGAGCAGGTGGTTGCGGCGCTCGGGCAGCGTGTTGCCAAGGAGTATCTGCTGATGCTGACTGACTTGGAGTTGATTCACTGGCTTGTGTACCTGAGCAATACCCCTCGGAAGTGATGTGTTGTGTTTATGGGGTATCGGGCAATCAGAAAAAGGGGAGCGAAAGCAGTGCTTGCCTTCATCCAGAACTACAGGACTGATTTCAAGTTTCTTATGTACTGTCTTTTTCTCTTATGTGCAGCTTTGATTAATGCTTTGCCCTTAGCGAAACTACCTCAGAATCTAGCTTTTGTACATAAGAAGCCATCTCACCGATTTCCTTCTACGCTGCTGCTTCATCCTCAAAATTTGTCTCGCTGCCCTCCCATTGCCTTCAGGAAAACAGCTCTGCACCTAAGAAACGATGCCCAAACAGTCTGACTTCGACAAACTTCGCAAGGCACTGCCCAAACTCACCCTTGAGCAGGCAAGACAACTCTACTCAGAATTGGGTTCAATCCTGCAAGACTTGGAGCGACAAGCAGCGGCTCCACAACTGACCAGGACAAAAGGTCGTGAAGTTGTGGAGGTCAGACACGTAAGCAATCTAGAGGGAGCTGACGCGACCACGCACCTTTACCAACTGGAGCGCATTCGCTGCGGCAAAGCAGGTTGTAGATGCGCTGGAGAGAAGGGTGAGCTGCACGGACCTTATTGGTATGCCTACTGGCGTGAGAATGGCAAACTCAAAAGCCGATATGTGGGTAAGCAATTGAAACCGATTGATTGAGCCAGAAAACTTCAATCCCGATAGTAGCCCTGGCAGCAGGTTTTTGGCGGATATACCAGAGTATTTTCTTATGTACAAGCTCTACTTCTTACATAAGAAAGAAATGGTAGAAATATGGGTGTACATAAGAAAACATTGTGTACATAAGAACTACTACACTGTGTGACCTTGTACGTTTCAAAAGTGCTTCTACAAACGAAGCTTTTAAGGTGGAAGCCAGCGGATTATCTTGCCTAGAGGCGAGAGCCACCTCAAAGGGTTCCAGCTATACAGTTTAATTTCAAAGCTAGAACTTTGTGGGACATTCCAAGAAAATGGCACCAAGCTTTTCCTACACTTGATGATGCAACATACTGGTGGACAGCCAAGAGATTATCTTAATTGTCAAATCGCTACAACCGAACCCATTTTCACCACTGCTGAGGAGGCGATTGCCCTAGTGTTCCGCATCCCCATTGCCCGACGCGATCGCCTTCTCCCTACACTAGACCTCCTGCACGAATATTTGATCGCCTCCTAAATCCTGCATTTTTGGGGAACTTTGAAGCTCGATCTTGATAGTTTCGTAGGAAAAAATCGATTCATGCAGGAGGTCTACTCATTAGTCTCAATCTGCTGACCGTATTGATCCTGGTAACAGGCAATAAGGAAACCATAGGTTCAATAAACGATCACTGCGGGAGCCGCAGAACCAAAGACTTCCTCCTGCTTGTCGGGATGCAGATAGTCATTCTCCCACTTCCAGGTAAAAGGTACTCCTCATGATGCAATACTCGCTTCGGCTACCTCTCGTGAGAGGCTGTATTGCCCCTTCTTAGCCCGATACCACTTGTCATTCTTCAAACCAATCGAAAGAACATTTGAGACTCGGTTACGAGCATCATTGCGGGCTGCTTGAGGAGTCGCATCGACAAAAAGCATGTTCACAATTTCTGGAACACCCAAAACTGCCTCCGGTTGACTTTGTATCACACTTGCCACCGCTTGCGGGAGAGACAACTTCGCGAACTCCTTGCGGATGTAATGCTGCCAGCTCTTAGCCGGCTCATCGAACTTCGATTTTCTCGTCGTTCTAGCATGATGTCCTTTAGCAGAAGGTTTAGTCTCTTGGGTAGCCTGTTCTTTTGACCCCGCTGTCTCATCATCAGAAACTGCAATTGATGTGTCTGTAGGTGCAGGTGCAGGTGCAGGGGATGCAGGATTAGATGTCCCGTCCACCGCAGGCGGTGACTCCAGAGAGGGAGATTCTATCGAACTCCAATAGCTTCGAGAGTGTCGAGTCAGACGATGCTTCAACAGTTTGAGCCTGGGGCATAGTGAAAAAGTTCTCCAATTGGTGAATGTCAGTTAAGGTTGATTCTGATTAAGGCATCGCAGCTAGCACACTCGCCCACTGCAGCAGATTCTAAGAGTAAGAATTTCGAAACTGTCAGATCTGAGTACTCAAATCACCGCTTTTTTTATCACTTTTTATCATTGTAAGCTTTCTCTTCATTGGCTTCGATTAAATCGCTTGAAATAACTCTTCTAACTCACTCACTCGTTCAACAAAATGTTCTCGTTGCTTTGATAGAGACGCTAATTCTGTCATTTTTGCTCCAGGTCGCAAAAACTGCCTCACTTCATCAAATGCTTGACAAAATCGTTTCGCACTTTCAATCGCTCCAAACCCGAGCATTGGAGAGTAGCGTTGTTTTATCCCCCGGTGACTCTGTTCGATCAGATTCCCCAAACATCCTCTCACTTCATGCTCAACATCCGTTCCCAATTCCTCATCAATCGCCCTGGGGTACGAGATCAACCCATCTGTCACGACTCCCTGCGGGGGTTCTCCTGCAACTTCATGCACTCTAGAAAAGAAGGCTTTTGTTGCTTCCATGTCCCGCTTTTCGCTCAATCTCACATCGACCCAATTGCCATCCTCATCAATTGCACGATACAGATAGCACCACCTTCCCTTGACTCGGATGTACGTCTCGTCCACAAGCCAGATTTTGCCAACCTTTCCCTGGCGTTTGGCTCTCAGCTGCTGGGCAAACATTGCAGCAAAGCGTTCTTCCCAGTCTCGTACTGTCTCATGCGTAAACTCCAACCCCCGGAGTAGGAAGAATTCTGCAATATCTCGAAAGCTCAGCTTGTAGCGCAACCGACACAGCAGGACTTGATACACGATATCGGTGGGTACTTCGACAAAGTTAAAGGGAGTGCCTGTCCGTTCGTTAAAGGTGCGGCGGCACTCCTTGCAGCAAAACTATCGCATAGCCCAAGTTAGTTGTGCGTTGTAATCCCGTAGTGCGGGTAGAAGCGCAGTGAGGGCATTTCATGGAAGGCGGACTGAACGGAGGTTGAGGGCAGAAGCTAGTTTACCAGGCAGGGGCTTCTACTCTCAATTTGAGTACCCAGTTCTGACAGTTTCCTAAAGCTATGCTATCCTCCAATCAGACTTTCTAAGCTTTTCAAGAGCTTATCTATCTCCTGCCGTTTCTCCACATCATTCAATAACCCTTTACGACGGATAACTTGCTCAATATTAGAGATACGGCGATTGAAGTCTAGCGGCTCAGTTTTTAATGGAGATTGCTGTTTGATTTCCTGTTTAACCTGAGTCAGAGAAAGATTTTCAGCAACAGTCTTCTCTAGAAGTCGCTGACGCTGCTCAGGATCTTTTAATTTAGCGATCGCCCTGGCTTTTGTATATTCCAGCTTCCCTGTTCTTAGAGCCTCTAAAATTTCTTCTGGGAGGTTTAGTAGAGGTAGTCGGTTTGTCCTGAAGCTCTCTGGAGTCAAAGTTCCTACAAGCGCAAACACCTTTTCTATTCGATCTAAATTTTTGCGGATAACGTTATCCGCAATTTCCTCTCCTTTTCGTTTTGCATGTGCTGCAGTGTTCAAGGTGCTAATGACCTCTTCTCTAGAAATTTGTAGTGTAATTGCTAGGAGGTCAAGAATTCCTTCAGTCTCCTCTATAGGATTAAGGTCTTCGCGCTGTAGGTTCTCAATTAGAGCAATCTGTAGAGCCTGTTCGTCATTCAGTTCTCGGACGGAAATTGGAACCTCATCTAGCCCAGCTTCTTGAGCAGCACGATAACGGCGCTCTCCAGCCACTAACTCGTACTCATCCCCCACCAACCTTCTGACTAGAAGCGGCTCTAAAATACCATGCTCTTTTACTGATTGAGTAAGCTGCTCCATTTTGACAGGATCAAAATATCGACGAGGTTGTCGATGGGGAAGCTGAATATTTCCAATTAGAGTTGTATTAGCCGACTGCTCTGCATTGTTCTTACTCCCACTACTAAGAAATGCATTAACTCCACTGAGAGCTGAGTACTGAGTTCTCTGCCGTTTTGTGCTCAAGGTAACTTCTCCAAATCTTTTGCTATTTGCTTAAGAATGGTGACTGCTGGATGTTTTGGGCTAAACACCGCTAGGGGTAATCGTTCTTGGGATGCATCCGGGAAAGCAGTGGAACGTGGAAGAGGTGAATAAACTTTAGTAATTGCTGAAAGTTGGCTTTCAAGTACACCAAGAGCTTCACGGTCTTGTAGCGTCCCTTTGGCATAGATCGTTGGTACAACCCCGGCAAGTTCAAGCTTGTGGTCGATTGCATCTCTCACATCAGCAATTGTTTGAAGAACTAAATTAGTTCCCTGAATACTTTTGAACTGAGTTTGGCTTGGAACTAAAACGTAATTTGCTGCAACTAGGCTCAGAGTACTGAGCATGCCCAAGCTAGGAGGCGAGTCAATCAAGATAAAGCTATATCGGTCCGTAACTTTATCAATCGCCTGCTTAAGCCGCAGTTCTCGCCGTAGTACAGAAGATAGCTGCATCTCTGCAGCACTAAGTAGAATATTAGCCGGCACTAAGTCCATTCCATGTATTTCACTCAGGATGGGCAAAGCCTTCTTATCAAGAATTGCGTCCTTAACCGTTGCCTCCTGCTCAGTCGGATCTACTCCCATAAATATGGTGAGACTAGCTTGTGGATCCATATCAATGAGAAGAACCTTTTGCTTTTTTCGTTGCCCTAACTGATACCCTAAATTCATAGTTAGGCTAGTTTTTCCAACGCCACCAGCCTGGTTGAAGATTGTAATTACTTTTGCCACTTGGTGAACCGTCAATTGATTTTCAAGGTTTGTGTGACAGAGTACTTAAAACACAGTTAATCTATCCTGAGATGAATCATACTAAAACAGCGGACGCTTAGAACGATGATTTTTGCTGTTGGTGTACAGTTGTGGCTAAGACAGGTTTTCTCTCCTCACCAGATAATTATGCTGTATTCCTTAACGACCTAAAGCAGAGGATTCGTCAAGCCCAGGTTAAAGCTGCTTTAGCCGTTAACCAGGAACTCCTCTTACTTTACTGGCAAGTTGGAAAAGAGATTCTAGAACGGCAGCAACTTGAGGGCTGGGGGGCAAAAATCATTGATCGGCTGGCGAAAGATCTAAAGCAAGAATTTCCGGACATCAATGGGTTCTCCCGTTCCAATTTGAAGTACATGCGGTTGTTTGCTCAATCATATTTGGAAGAACAAATTAGCCAAGGAGTGCTTGGCCAAATTCCCTGGTACCATAACATCGCCCTTTTAGAAAAACTAAAGGCTTCTGAAGAACGAGTTTGGTATGCTCAAAAGGCAATTGAAAATGGCTGGAGTCGAAATGTCCTTGTAATGCAAATTGAGTCTGATCTGTATCGTCGTCAAGGTGGTGCAATTACTAATTTTGCTCAGACTCTACCTCAACCCCAATCCGATTTAGCCCAAAACTTAATTAAAGATCCTTACAATTTTAATTTTTTGACTCTTCAGGAGGGAGCGCAGGAGCGAGAACTTGAGCGAGCTTTAGTGGACCATATTCGAGACTTTTTGCTGGAATTAGGTGTAGGTTTTGCTTTCTTAGGAAGCCAGTACTCGATACAGGTGGATGGTAAGGAATACCGACTAGATTTGCTGTTTTACCACGTTCAGTTGCGCTGCTATATCGTAATCGACTTGAAAATGACTGAGTTTGAACCAGAGTTTACTGGAAAGATGAATTTCTATGTGTCTGCAGTAGATGATTTACTGCGTCATCCACAAGATCAGCCTACTATTGGATTAATTTTGTGTAAATCTAAAAGTAAAACAACAGCTGAGTATGCATTACGTAACCTCAGCACTCCGATTGGAGTATCAACCCATCGCTTGCCCAAGCAGTTGAAAGACAATTTACCCTCAATAGAACAGTTAGAGATTGAGTTGGAGGCGATCGCCTTGGAGTTAAGTTGTGAGAAACAGCCTGACACAGAGTAATTCCAGTAGCCGCCAACAAACTGAATTAGAGTAATTGCTTCACGCTTGCTCACGTTTTCAAGTTTTATTCTAGATAGTTTAAAGCTATTAATCTGATCCTAATTCTGGACTAGTTCCTTCAGAAGCAATTGCCCCTCCCATAATTTCCTCAAACGCTGCCTCAGCGGCTTCATAGTCAGCAGCTTTGGTATACCGTCGAAAGTTCTGCCTAAGCGATGCTGTGTCAAAGTCATCGCATGGTGTGGAATTGCTCTTTCCAAAACTAGATTTGTCGCAAACGTATGTCGGAATTGATGGGTGTGAAAATCAATTCCGATCTGCTTAGCAATTTGAGCCATGAGCTTCTGAATACTGTCATATCCCGAGTAGAAGAGCTTCTTGGTTCTAGCAAAATCAATGTAGATTTTTGCTAAAACTAGGACACTTTTAACGCTCTACCAAAAAATTGCAATACTTACTGTTCTATTGAAGTTGTCCGGTTGCCTTAAAAAACGCTCGCTTCGCAGCTAGTTTGTTCTTGCGGTTGGTGTAGCGCTTAAAACTGCGGATGTCCCGATGCCGTGATAGCTCCATCGCCAGCGCTGTGTCCATCTCCAACTTGACGATTAAATTTGTGCAGAACGTGTGCCGACCGCGATGCGCGTGTAAGTCTATCCCCGTATGTTCGGCAAGCTGCTTCATCACCTCATCCACTCCCCAATAGGTCAGTCGTTGCCCTCGACTGCGGTTAGAATTTGAAACAAATAAGGGGCTTTCATTTGTCAGTTCCTGCCCTAACGACCCTGCCTGGGTCTGCCGCTGCTGCACATAAGCATCCAGGTCAAGCCTTGCCTGTCGAATCAGCGGCACTTCCCCTACACTGTCATGCTTTGCTTCTCGAACTACAATTTGGTGTCCATCGTAGTCCTCCAAGTTGAGGTTGATAACCTCTTCAGCCCGTAAGCCATGCAGCAGTACTGAGAACAGAGCGCGATCGCGCACCGGATCACGACTAACCTCCTCGATAGCAGCATAAATCTGCTCGACTTCCTCATCCTCTAGTTCCTTCGATTGTGCCTCCGGCACCTTTTCTTGCTTCACCCCAGTCGTTGGGTCACTGAAAATATACTCCGACTCCAGCATCCACTTGTAAAAAGTCTTGAGCGTCCTCAAGATTCGATTGGCTGAGTTAGGAGCCAGTTTTCGTTCCTGCAAGAGATATTGCTTGAACTGTGCGACTTGTCGCCGGGTCACGTTCGCCCACGCCTGCTGCGTCCACTCCATAAAGCACTGCAAGTCCCGTCGATAGGCTTGTTCACTCTTGGGCTTAAGCGCTCGCGCCGCAATAAACTCATCCACCTTGGCTTGTCTCAAATCCGTAGGAGCCGTAACCCTGGAAGCAGAAGCTTGAGGAGCCTCCTTGCCTCCTATAAGTGACACAATCACGGGATCTGGAATAGCTAGACGTTTCATGGCGATCGCTGGGTAATAACAGGGTGTAGAAAAGCATCCCAATTCTTTCGATTAAAGCGTGAGTCAAGCAGAACGAAGATACTTCATTTCAACTGATCTGGAGTAAGCATTTCTACTTACTGCTCAAAGTTTTATCCCAGATATTTGACCAATATCTGGGATAAGAACAGTCTAAGACAATTTTAGAAACTCAATCGAGAGCTAAGGATTATAATGCTCTCAGGCTTACTGTTTGAGGGGCTTGTGATGCCATCGCCGTTTCCAGGAATGGATCCCTATCTTGAAGGTTACTTGTGGGCTGATGTTCACAATGCCTTAGCCAATAAGATTCGACAGCAGCTTGCTCCCAAAATCCAACCGGGCTATACGGTACGGCTAGAGGTCTACCTGGTACAAGACACTGCTCCTGAAAGTGAGATTGGTATTCTCTATCCCGATGTCGAAGTTCTGCGTCAGAAGTCAGCTCCTCTAACTGCAAAAAGTTCGTCGCTGCCGATCGAGCATGGTGGGATTCTGCTCACTCCAGCTCCCCTGATCCTGCCGCTGATGCCACCGATTGAGGTGCGAATTCCGACGGTTGAAATCCGCGATACAGCAAGTAATACGCTGGTGACAAGTATTGAAATCCTTTCTCCCGTCAATAAGCGAGAGCCGGGAATTACGCCGTATCGACAGAAGCGGCAGCGGCTTTACAGGGCGAATGTGCATCTGATCGAGATTGATTTGCTGCGGCGTGGCACTCGTCCTTTTGTCCATCCCCGCTTACCGTCGGTTCCTTACTTGGTAACGCTGACTCGTGCTCAAGCGCAGGAAATTGAGGTGTGGCCGATCGCGCTATCAGACCTATTGCCGGTTATTCCTGTTCCCTTGCGATCGCCCGATGCCGATGTGCCGTTAGATTTAGCGTCAGCGTTACGCGACATCTACCATGAGGCGTTCTACAACCTGTCGATTGATTACCGCGAACCTCCACCGAAACCAGCGTTGAGTGAGGAGGAGCAAGCTTGGGTGGATGCTTTGCTCATGCCGTTGAGAACTAAGGCGTGATGGCTAAAAGAGGTTTATCAGATAAATGTCGCAAGTGTGCAATGCTCTCAGCCGAGCAAGCACAAGTGTTGCACGGAGCGGAGGGAGATGGTTGCTGGAATCCTGCTGTTTGTTACAGTCGTAGATCCTATGCTCGTAATCGCGCTCGCGTCAGCCAGACTCGCAGTCGTAAACGCAAAGAGAGCGAGCTAGAGCAAATTCCCGTCCAGTTCGAACCGTTGAGCCAACTGGTTTTTGGAGTACTAGTGGTGTACCGCAAAGCTGGAACTGATACCCCTGTCCATGCGATCGCTGCCCAAATTTGGCAGGGACAGGAGAAGGTGGCGATCGTGCCTCCGGTTCATTGTATTGGAATGGTTCCAAGTCAAGTTCATACCTATGTCGGTAAGATGCTGGACGTATTGGAAACACGCTACGGCATCAAGAAGTTTGTGGGTCAGACGCGGCTTGATCCCGATTTGTGTGAATTGCGCCCTTGTCCTTTGCATGAGTGAGGTGGGAGATGAGGCAGGTAGAGCAACTGGAATTACCGTTATGGGAAATGTTGAAGGAAGCAGCGGTCGCGCCTGACGAAGCAGATTTGCCGAAATTGTTAGAGGTTCTGGATGTATCTCTATCTAGGTTGAATACGGTAGGACAGCTAGGGGTTGCAGCTGAGGCAATCGGTCAAATTGTGGAGGTGTTTCAGGAGCGCTCCGCCTTAGCGTTTGAGGAACTGGAGGCAACCAATAGTGAGGAGGGTCCGGTGATGCCAACTGATGCGTTCGAGCGCTATGTTAGGCAAACGATGGAAGTTGATTTTGAGGGGTTCATTGAACCTCTAGCAAGTTTGCCCAGGAAAACTGCGGAGCGCCCTTTGTCATCTGATCAGCAAGGATCAGTAATGGGTGAGATAGACCAAGTTGCACTGCTGCAAGCACTGGATGAGCAGATGAATCAACATCCAGGATTAACTGAAGCGGAGGCGTTTAACCGTGCCATAGAAATTGCTCATGATGAAGATGTTTCAACTTGGGTGGGAGCGATCAATCAGTGCTTACAGGAACGGCAAGTTTCAACAATTTCTCTGATTAGGCTGCAGCGGTTGATGGGAATGCCAATCGTGCAATTGTGGTTGGCTTTGCTGCTGGGAGGATACACACTGGAGCAGCGGGGGGAGTTTTATGAAACGGAACAAGTTTGGGTCTGTCCGAGGTAATGCAGGTGATAAACCTAGGGGCATTCGACTTGAGGAGCAACAATCCTCAGGGTGAGACTAATTAGGAACATGAGGAGCGATCGCCACATAAAACTTGTCCTCCAAGTGCTTAACGTTCACACGGTCTTTGCTGCGTTGATGCTACCAGTTCAACTTCGCCACGATCGTTCGTCTGCCAACCTTGAGCCTCTACAACTTGAGGAACTTGAGAGCTTGGCTCAGTGGATGTTGCCCAAGATGCAGGCGGCTGTAAATCTTCTAAAACATCGCTGCTGCCCAATACATCGGTGGGTGAAGGTGCGATGCCACCCCGTCCAGTTCGGTAGAATTCACCCTGATTAGCTTGAGCTGTGGCAGTGGGAGAACAGCCGGTCGCAATTAAGGTTGAGGCATCGGTAACGTCTGCTGGTAGTTCGGTTAAGCCTCGGCTGAGGTCAACAATCGGAGTGTTGAGCAGAATAGTTCCAGCGCTGCCAAACTCAGAACTAGCGTTGATTTCACTCAGGGGCGATCGCTCCTCACTCTTCTGAAATCCAATAATCTGCTGAGCGGCGATATCAATTCGTCCACCGTTGCCCTGCTCGGCGATCGCAATGATGTCGCTGTTTTCTTGGGGAACGGCAATAACAAATCCATCTTCGGCATCAATGCTGATGTTGCCACCGTCGGTGCTGCCGTTAGCACGAGCTGAGATGAGACTGTGATTGCGTAGCAGCAAGAGATCAACTTCTCGAAGCTGAATTTCAGCCTGAGCAATATTTGTTGCACGACCCGTTCCACCTGCTTCCGCAATCAGTTGAGCACCATCCAGTAACCGAATTTGATCCGCTTGGATTGAAAGCGTGCCTGCCTGTCCTTGCGGGTTGCTCACCGTGACGCTCGAATCATTGACGGTAAGATCTGTAGCCGTGACATTTAGATCTCCAGCGCTTCCGGTTCGTTGGGCTGCAACTGCTAGTTCGCTGTTGTTGCTCAATTGCACTGAGTCGGCACTGACATTTAGGGAGCCGCCTGTGCCTGTACGCGTCGAAGCGGAGATAGCGCTATTGGTTTGTAGCTGTAATGTGTCTTGAACGCTGAACTGTATGTTTCCGCCGCGACTCGATCGCGTTTCAGCAGTGACTCTAGCGCGATCGCTAAGCATCACATCATCAGCGGTGATGCTCAAATTTCCGGCTGCACCAGTTCCTGTGCTACTGGCTAAGATTTGCCCACCGTTAAAGGTGAGATTATTGGTGGCGATCGCCAAGTCTCCAGCTCTGGCATTGCCGCTGGTGGCAACCGAAAGCCGACTGTCGGAGAGCAATACGCGATCGGGCGCATCAATGGTTAAACTGCCGCCTTGACCTTCACCTGCCGTCGAAGCTAGTATCTGTCCTTGGTTGAGAACCATCAGTTCGGGCGTTTGCATGGAAGCTTGCAGATCTTGCAGCTTGAAGAGAATTCCACTTTAGAGTGGGCTGAAATTTATGCGAAAGCTTTAAACACGCAAGGCAAGCTGCACTGGCTGCAAAATCAGTTAGAGGCAGCTATTACTGCTTGGCAGAGTGCAGCGATGGCGTATGCTCAAGCCGGAAATTCTGAAGGTATGGCGATCGCCCAGATTAACCAAGCAAGAGCGCTACAGGCACTCGGTTTTAGTGGGCAAGCCGAAGCAATTTTGCAACAGGTTGATCAACAGATTCAGCAACAGCCCACCCAACTAAGAGTTGCTCTACTCCGCAACTTAGGTAGCATTTTACGTCAGGTTGGCAATCTTGACGCTTCCCGTGACCGTCTGCAAGAAGGCTTAACGCTCACCAGTAATCCAACGCAGACTAGTTTAATGCTCCTGGAGTTGGGCAATACAGAACGAGCTATGGGCGATCGCCTCTCCGCTATTGGCAGACCTGTCGAGATGCACTTTCAAGCTGCTTTGCAGTACTACCAGCAAGCCATTGATCTCGATAGTTCCTTGTCAGCACAGCTCAATCACATCAATCTTCTAGTTAAGACCCAACAGTTCACCATTGCCGCTGCTCAACTACCTGTTCTGCAACAAGCGATTGAGCAACTTCCTGCAGGTCGAACAGCCGTTTATGCGGCAATCCATCTAGCAGAAAGCTGGATGCAATTAGCAAATACCGCGCCCATACAGTCAGATACTTCCGCAGTTGCTCAACTTCTCTCTACCGCTATTCAGCAGGCGCAAATGCTGCACGACGAACGAGCAGAATCCTATGCGCTAGGACAACTTGGCAGCCTCTATGAACAAACTGGACAGTGGGCAGATGCCAAAATGCTAACAGAGCAAGCCTTGCTGAAAATAGAACCGATTCAGGCTCCTGAAATTCGCTACCGTTGGGAATGGCAGTTAGGACGACTGGCGCAGTTTCAGAATAAACATCAGGAAGCGATCGCCTCCTACCAAGCAGCGATCTCAACTCTGCAATCTATCCGCAGCGATCTGTTAAGCGTCAATTCTGATGTTCAGTTCTCATTCCGAGATAACGTTGAGCCAGTCTATCGCCAATTTATCGAGCTACTGTTAATCTCGGAATCTGGACAGCTGCCCAGCCAATCACAGCTACAGCAAGCTGTTCAATTTGTTGATGCACTGCAATTGGCAGAATTAGAAAACTACCTCGGCTGCATCCTTGCAAATGTCAGACGAGTTAATGAACTTCAGGATTCAAAAGCGGCAATTCTCTATCCCATCCTGTTACAAAAAACGCTGCAACAGAAACCGCAACAAGACAATACAGAACGTATTATGCTCATTGCCCAATTTCCTGAGCAGCCAAACCAATTGGTTTATCGTGAAATCTCAATTCCCAAAGGAACTGCTGAACGCACTATTCAAGCATTACGAGCAGATTTAGAGATTCCAAGTCGAACTCCAGAGGTTTTAGAAGGCGCTAAAACCTTGTATGACTGGATAATTAAACCACTGGAGCCAGAATTAGAGCAGACTTCAGCAGATACACTTGTGTTTGTGCTGGATGGCGCTTTGCGAAACGTACCAATGTCGGTTCTCTATGACGGAGAACAGTATTTAATTGAGAAGGGATACGGAGTGACGATCGCCCCTCGTCTGCAAGTCTTCACACCCAATACATCCTCAGATAGTTTGAGAGTAAGTATCGGCGGAATTGGTATTCCACAAACCATTAATGGAACTCATTTTCCACCTATTGTGAAGCTGCAAGAGGAGTTTGATCGAATTGGGCGATCGGTTGAAATTGGCACTCCTTTAATGAACGAAGCCTTTACCACTGAAAACATTCGCCAACAGCTACAAGGCAGCGACTTCACTGCTATTCACTGGAAAACTCACGGAACGTTCAGTTCCGACCCGACAGAAACCTATGTAGTGGCATATCAAGAACGCATCACTACCAACACACTCAACGAGTTACTTCAGGTTGGCACCCGCAACGGTGCTCGTCCGCTAGAGCTGTTAGTGCTAAGCGCCTGTGAAACTGCCCATGGCGACAATCGCGCTGTACTAGGGCTAGCAGGACTCGCAGCCAGAACCGGAACACGTAGCGTTTTATCAACGCTTTGGATTGCCCAAGATACCCCCACCACCGAGTTCATGGATCATTTCTATGCTGCCCTGTCTCAACCCGGAATGATCAAGGCGGAGGCAGTTCGCCAAGCTCAACTCAACTTGATTAGAATCAATGGACAAACTCCTCACATCTGGGCGAACTATGTATTGATTGGCAATTGGCGGTAGTTTGCAGACATTGAACGTACCGGTAATATTCTAGGTTGTGTCGCAAAGATTTCTAAGTGACGCACAATCTGTATCGTTCGCGTTGCTCTAGGCAGCAATTCCAAAGATCGATTCGATAAATTTCACTTGAGACACACGGTCCCCTTGTTTGACTTCTTTGACTTGCCCTTTACGGAGCCTATTCATTGCCTCAATTCCGTTCAAAGTTCTTCTGGCACTATTGAACGATTTGAACCCCATCATCGGTTTCACAATGCGCTTGATGTTTCGATGGTCTTGCTCAATGACGTTAGGGGCTTGCAAATAAATAGAATCCCAGTCAATTTAGTAGGCATGGAGCAGGGAGTACGTTTCTTTGCTCAAAACCACTAGAGCAGGAAATTCTCCAATCATGCTGACTGACA
>NZ_JACJOV010000118.1:0-59248 GCF_014695745.1 Leptolyngbya sp. FACHB-671
GGGCAGAGCTTGGGCTGCTTGCTTGACCCAGTTGATTACCGTGTTGTGACACACGCCTGTGACTCGTTCAATCGCACGAAAGCCCATGCCATTGAGATAGAGGTTCAAGCAGTGTGCCTTGACTTCCAAGGAATAACCCTGAGGGGTGTGAGTTTCACGAAATTGACGATTGCAACTGCGGCACAGATAGTTCTGGATACCCTTGCGTCGTCCGTTCTTGACGGTTTGGTTGGATTGACAGTGTGAACATTGCATCATACTTCTATTTTGCAACGCCGCCTATAGTCCTCTTATAAGATTAAGCTTTAGAAGCACTCTTACTAGTCCTGATGCCTTTGCATTTGAACGGATTGTGACTCATCTGGGTGATGGGCGTAGTAACCTGTATGATTCGTCAGGCAATCGATTAGCAGTCTTACAGGGAGAGTTACATTTCGTTAATGGAAACGGCAATCGAATTATTACAGCTACACAAAACGGCTTACGTCTGTATGACTTTTCAGGTCGTGAATTGGCCGTTTTACAGGGAGAGGAACTATCTGACTATAACGCGACAAGCGATCGCATCCTAACCATCTCCCGTGAAAGGGATCGTATCTATCTGTACACCCTCTCAGGCGAACAGGTAGACGTGTTTTCCGGTAATGCAGCCTTGATGGATGAAACAGGTAATTGCATCGCCATCAATTTATCGGGCGGAGCAAACTTCTCCTATGTGTATGACATTACTCAAAATCGACTATCAGTCTTGTCAGGAGCATATCCAACATTAAGCTTAACGGGTAATCACGCTACCACGCGCTCACGTGGCGACAACCATGTTTATCTATATGATCTTTCAGATATCCGTTAATTATTTGTTCATCGCTTATCATTGAGGAATCACTGAAAGTCTCTGCGTGTTGCATACCAGCACAAACATCCTGCCTAGTAGAGCCAGTATGACTCAGCCATTGCCTCACTTCATTCACCGTGTTGTCGATCGCCTGCAATCAATAGAGGGAATCGTGGCGATCGCCTTAGGTGGTTCAAGAGCAAGGGGCAACTACACCGAGAAGTCAGATGTGGATCTGGGAATTTACTATCAGCCAGAGCATCCGCCTGATCTGATTGCTCTTAATCATCTCGCCTCGCAACTTGATGAAAATCATCGCGCAAACCTAATCACTCCCATTGGTGAGTGGGGAAAGTGGATTAATGGGGGTGGATGGCTAAAGATAGAAGGTATCTCTGTAGATTTTCTCTATCGGGATGTGGCTCAAGTTGATCGTGTAATTGAGGAATGCCATGCTGGGCAAATCACGATTGATTATCAACCGGGACATCCTCACGGCTTTGTATCTTCAATTTATATGGGTGAAGTTGCATTCGGTTTGCCACTTCATGATCCAGATGGCATTTTAGCTGCTCTAAAGACTAAAACAATTCCTTATCCAACTGGACTTAAACAAGCAACCATTAACAAGTTTGCCTGGGAAATTAGTTTTTCACTATTCGTTGCTCAAAAGGCGATCGCGCGCAATGATGTTGCTTATGCAGCAGGTTGTTGTTTCCGTAGCGTCGCCTGTATGAATCAGGTCTTATTTGCCCTTAATGAGGAGTACTTATTGAACGAGAAAGGCGCAGTAGCAGTTGCCAACAGCTTTGCACTGTGTCCGCAGAACTATCAACAACAGGTTGAGTCAGTGTTTACTCTTTTAACCATTAATGCAGACTCAATAGTGGAAGCGATCGCCATCCTTGATCAACTTGAGCGAGATTTGAGTCAATGGTATGGCGATCGCCGCTTAATCATCTAAAGTCTGAGAGCTAGCTAGAACTGCTACTGACTAACCATCTCTCGATATTGCTTAGGTGTGATACCAAGGTATCTAGAAAACAATGTAGTCATGTGACTCTGACTACTGAAGCCACAGTCAAAAGCAATCTGGGCGATCGGCTGCTCTGTGGTAGCTAAGAGCGTTTTGGCGTGGTTGAGACGGCAGGTGATGATCCAGGCGTGAGGAGATTGCCCAACCTTTGCCTTAAACCATCGCATAAACTGAGATGGAGGCATTTCTACAACTTCAGCGAGGGCACTGAGCGATAAATCTTCGCACAGATGAGCTTCAACAAACTCAAGCAGGTGATCAAATGCCCGTGCTGGGAGTTTACTCACTTGGGGAGTAATTTCAGGCTTGGACAGCAAAGCAAGAATGACGTGAGTCACAAATTGCGCGGCTAGCGCCTCGAAATAAAGACGACCACCTGATGGATTGGTTTGGATAAACGTTTGGGTTGCTCGTCCAATCGCCGTGATGTGCTGATTGTGGAGATGTGAGAGCCGCCGTAGCGTTGGGGATTGGTGTGGCGCAATGTCACTCACATAGGTTTCAAATAGTTCTTCTGACAAAGCGAAGATTAGATAGGCTCCTCCTCGGCTCGATTCTGAGAACGTTTTACAATGGGCTGGGGTAAAAGCAAAGGTATTAGCAGGCGCATGATAGGGACTAATCCGATCGCTTGCAAACGCATGATAGCCAGACTGGGTTTCTAGCGAAATTCCTAAAACATGCCAGTTAGGTTGATAGCGAACCTGGTAAGGCTGCCTGGGACATAGCTCAACAAATAGGCGATCGCTTTCAAATCGCCGTCCCCAAATTGGAGGCAAAACAGGTAAAGAAGCCGGATAGTTAGAGGGAGAAATTGCCATCAATCAGGCACCTGTGCTGCAAGATTTTGAAATATAGAATTTGAAAGATTTGCTGCTTCAATCCATTTATCTTAATTCTCATATCCTCAATTGAAAAACCATTGATTTTTTAAGGAGAAGACAAGATATGACACACTTTCCCCGGCAATTGCGATCGCTACCTAAGTTTGAGGGACCATTCGACGCCTTTAAGCTAGAAGCTAAAAATTGCGATGTGTTGTTTGCCTCCTATCCAGCAGGAACAAACATCCCACCTCACACTCACGACACTGACAACGTCGGCGTGATTACCCAGGGAGAATTGATTTTAATCATGGATGGTCAGGAAACACGTTACCAAGCAGGAGACTGGTATCACGTATTGGCACAAACCGTCCACGCCGCTCGGTTTGATCAGACGACTTCTGAAATTGAATTTTGGTTTTACCCCATGTAGCACATCACCTTTGCTCCGCAATTCTGCAACAAACCGTCTAGCCGTTTCATAGCCAATTCCTGTTGTTCCAGCTGTGATTACAGCAGTTTTGTTGAATAAGCGTCTTCCAGTCCACGCAAATGTCCACGCAACGCGGCCGCAACCTCTACATCACTGGTGCCAAAATCTGCAATGTTTGTACCAATCATGCATCCTTTGCTTTCAGGCATTGAGGAATTTGCTGTAGGTTTTACAGAACTTTTCCAAGTTTGCGAGCGGTGAACCTGGAGCCAATAGCTGACTTCAAATGGACTTGCTCTCCGTCTGAGCATCATGGTCTAGCGCTTTGAGAAAGAGCGATCGCATATTGCTCAACGTATCGTAGAGGCTTTTTTTGATGCCCATCTGACTCAGTAGTTCAGACAGGCTAGCGGCTCCATATCCTCGCGCCCAAAATACTTTTGTTGCTTGAGATAAGGCACCTTCAAGATCAAATTGCTTGCTTGGTTCTCGACTCATGCCTGTAGTACAGGATGGGTAGACCAGTCGGCCAATATTTGTTCCAGAGACACTAACTATGGAAATTTTAATTGACTGATTAATTCCTGTTATCAATCGCTTTAGCAGTTCCATTAATCCGACGACTGCTAAAACTTACATTTCTACAAGATACTTTACATTTCTACGAAATAGGACATTAACCCACGTTATTAGAAACTAGGAGTGACTGAAATACCTCAATTTCGTTTTGTTTAGACTAAACAAGTGCAATTAAACGGCACTTTGAAGGAACGGAAATTCATCCCCTCTCATAAGAGGTAAAGAGGGATATCGACGAATACTGATGGTTTTCATAAAGCAGTCTATGGAAACAGAGAAAAATATAAGTAAACACCAATGGTTTTCATAGAACTGTTTATAAAAATAGGGAAAAAACATAAGTAAATTTCGATAGACTTCATAAAACTACTTAAAGGTATTGGGATTCAACAGTGTTTAATCAAGAGATTTTATAAGAAACATTTAATAATTATTTCCAAATTATCAGTTTCAGTCGACTGTTTCTATTAAAAAGGCGATAAGCTATCTGCTAAGGGAATTTTGTTCATTGATTTGAAGTTTAGATTACATATCTGGCGCTCTGTCTGAGGGGAACGGACGCAGGAGCCAGGTGTGAATCGTCATAGTGGAATACTTTAGCTAAGTTTTTCCAGATCAAGAATTCAGCCGTTTTAGCAGCTTTAGGCGCTGTGGAGGAGCTTTATGACCAATTTTTCTAACTATTCTCGACGCAAATTTTTATTCACCGCTGGAGTAAGCGCAGCTAGCTCTATATTGCTCAAAGGATGCTTGGGAAATCCCCCTTCTGCAACCATTAATAGTGCAACAGCACAGCAAACTCCTGTAGCGGCGATCGACCCAGCTCAGGCTCCTGAAACCACACGCATTACCTTGGGTTACATTCCTATTGTGGAATCTGCACCGATTGTGATTGCCCAACAAAAGGGCTTCTTTGCCAAGTACGGGATGACCGAAGTGACCGTATCTAAGCAATCAAACTGGGCGTCTGCGCGTGACAACGTGGTTATTGGTTCTGGGAATGGTGGAATTGACGGTGGGCAGTGGCAAATGCCCATGCCTCACTTAATTTCTGAAGGACTGATTACCAATGGTCAGAAGTTGCCAATGTATGTTCTGGCGCAACTCAACACCCAAGGAAATGGAATTGCCATTTCTGGAATTCATACAGGTAAAGGAATAGGGCTAGATATTTCAAATGCAGCAGAATACGTTAAAGGCTTTCAAGCCACTCAAGGCAGAAAGTTTAAGGCAGCACACACTTTTCCTAATGTGAATCAGGATTTCTGGATTCGCTATTGGTTTGCTGCGGGTGGAGTTGACCCGGATACCGATATTGATTTGCTAGCGGTACCTTCGGCTGAAACGGTACAGGGAATGCGGACTGGATCAATGGACGCTTTCAGCACAGGCGACCCCTGGCCCTACCGAATTGTGTCAGATGATATCGGCTTCATGGCAACTCTGACCGCTGAGATGTGGCCATTCCATCCAGAAGAATATTTGGCAATTCGAGCTGATTGGGTAGATGCCAACCCTAAAGCAACAAAAGCCATTCTGAAAGGCATTATGGAGGCTCAGCAATGGTGTGATGATCCTGCAAACCGGGCAGAACTCATTCAGATTGTTTCAGGACGTAACTTCTTTGACGTGCCAGCCAATGTGTTAACTCCTCCATATGAAGGAAAGTACGAGATGGCTGATGGCAAAGCGGCTATTGATGACTTTAAGAAGAGTCCGTTGTATTGGTCGGATGACATCGGTAGCGTTTCCTATCCTTACAAGAGTCATGATTTGTGGTTCTTGACTGAAACGATGCGCTGGAATTTCCATAATGGGGCGATCGCCGACTTCGACACAGCCCGTCAAATCATCGATCGAGTCAACCGTGAAGACCTCTGGAAAGAAGCAGCGCAAGAAGCAGGTTTCTCTGGCATTCCGACCAGTACTTCGAGAGGGGTTGAAACCTTCTTTGACGGCACAAAGTTTGATCCAGAAAACCCAGAAGCCTACCTCAACAGCTTACAGATTAAGCGGATTTAACCCCTAAGGGACAAAAGATAAAGCTCACTACTCAGTCACTTTCTACTCGCGCTCAAGCTTGGACTATTTCGCATAAACACTCAAGGAGAAAGAATGGTTGCTAATCCAGGAACTCGCTCTACAGGCTCTAATTTTGCAAATTCTGCTCGGACTTTTTGGAAGAAACAGGGCCAGAACATCATGCTCCCCCTCATTGGAGTACTCGTTTTTCTGCTCGTCTGGCAATTGCTTTCCTCAACCGGGCTAACTAGACTACCTGGACCGCTTAGCCTGGTGACTGAACAGCGAACACGAGAGTTATTGCTCTATCCCTTTTACGATTTGGGTGGACTGGATAAGGGACTGTTTTGGCAAACCATGTACAGCCTGGGCAGAGTCGCCAAAGGATATACAGCGGCAGCAGTTGTGGGGATTGGTCTAGGAATTTTGGTTGGAACCAATCAAACCATTAACAAAGCAGTTGATCCGATCTTCCAATTTTTGCGAATGATTGCGCCTCTAGCATGGGTTCCCATCAGTTTGATCGCTTTACAGAATGTGCAGCAAGCAGCGATCTTCGTAATTTTCATTACTGCGGTTTGGCCCATCCTAATCAACACGACAGTAGGTGTGCAGCAAATCCCTCAGGACTACAAGAATGTGGCTAGAGTACTCCAAATCTCTCCACGCAAATACTTCTTCAAAGTCCTGATTCCTTCTGCTTTACCTTACATCTTCACAGGTCTACGGATTGCGATTGGTCTAGCTTGGTTGGCAATTATCGCGGCTGAAATTGTGATGTCTGGTGTAATCGGAATTGGTTTCTTCATCTGGAACGCTTACCAGAACAACTACGTCAGCGAAGTGATTCTAGCGGTGTTTTATATCGGTGCGGTAGGTTTGCTTTTAGATAGAGCAATGGCATATCTCCAACGGATGATCCTTCCTGAAGAACAGCGATGAACTCCTGCTAGGGCGTAGCATCCGGCAGATAGCCTCCGAAATCAACCAAGATTTTTTGTCTGAATGCTGCGCCCCTACGTTCTTCTGAATTGTATTAACCCTCATCCTTCATTCCTCATCCTTTATCCCTAAACCTATGTCTACCTTTGTTGCTGTCGATCAAATCGATAAAGTATTTCCCCTGAGCGGCGGGGGCAGTTATGTTGCCCTCAAAGGAATCGACCTCCACATCAAAAAAGGGGAGTTTATTTCCCTGATTGGTCACTCGGGTTGCGGTAAATCTACATTGCTCAATATGATTGCTGGATTAGACTTACCAACCGAGGGCATTGTGACTCTGGAGGGAAAGCTGGTAAAGCGCCCAGGGCCGGACCGGATGGTGGTGTTTCAAAATTACTCACTGCTGCCCTGGATGTCAGTACGCGAAAACATCGCGCTAGCGGTCGATGAAGTCTTGGCAGCCTTACCCAAACAAGAACGTCGGCAGATCGTAGAACAGCACATTCAAATGGTTGGGCTGCAACACGCAGCAGATAAGCCGCCGGGACAGCTATCCGGGGGTATGAAGCAACGGGTGGCGATCGCCCGTGCCTTGGCAACCCGTCCTAAACTCCTGCTATTAGATGAGCCCTTTGGTGCATTAGATGCTCTAACGCGAGGCAATCTGCAAGAGCAGTTGATGAAAATCTGTGAGGAGAACGAAGTGACTGCCGTAATGGTGACTCACGATGTGGATGAGGCTGTTCTCCTCTCTGACCGAATTGTCATGCTCACGAATGGCCCTGCCTCTAAGATTGGTGGAATTTTAGAGGTAGATATTCCTCGTCCCCGCAAACGAATGGACGTAGTGAGTCATCCCAGCTACTACAGCCTGCGGTCTGAGCTAATCTATTTTCTCAACCAACAGAAGCGAATTAAGAAACTGCGGGCCAAAAAGACAACGGCGATCGCCCGTCATGGGTTAGAAAAAGTCAATCTCGAACTGGGTTTTGTACCACTCACAGCCTGTGCCCCGATCGCAGTTGCCAAGGAAAAAGGCTTCTTTGCTAAACATGGTCTAGATGAGGTCAGCCTGGTACGTGAGACAAGTTGGCGCGGCGTTGTCGATGGGATTGCAGGTGGATATCTAGATGCAGCTCAAATGCCAGCAGGAATGCCAGTTTGGCTAACAGCAGGCGGGCATCAAGACCAGCCATTGCCTATGGTGAGTGCACTCACGATGACTCGCAATGGTAATGCCGTGACACTCGCAAGAAAATTCTATGAACAGGGTGTGTATAGCGCTACCGACTTCAAGCGCTTGATTCTCGAAACACCTGGTCAGCGCCATACATTGGGAATGGTACATCCTTCTTCGATGCACAATCTGCTGCTGCGTTACTGGCTTGCTACCAGTGGAATTGACCCCGATCACGATGTTTCACTCACTACGATTCCCCCGGCTCAAATGGTTGCCGACTTAAAAGCTGGAACCATTGATGGTTACTGTGTGGGCGAGCCTTGGAATCTTCGTGCTGCGGTCGAAGGTACTGGGTTTACTGTTGCAACAGATTTGGAGATTTGGCTGGGTCATCCTGGAAAGGTGTTAGGCGTAAGGGAAGATTGGGCGATCGCCTATCCCAACACTCACATTGCTCTGATCAAAGCCTTGCTAGAAGCCTGCCAATACTGCGCGGATGAAGCGAATCACCAGGAGATCCAGCAAATCCTTTCTGCCAAGGCTTATGTTGGAACATCGGTTGACTATATCAAACTGGGTGATCCTAATACTCAAACTTGCAGTTTGGATCAGCCCATGCGTGAGTACGCTCACCACCTGTTTTATGGAGAAGGAGTTAACCGTCCCAGCCGCACTGAGCATCTATGGATGATGACGCAAATGGCTCGTTGGGGAGATATTCCTTTTCCGCGCAACTGGTTAGAGATCTTGGAGCGAGTTTGCCGGGTCGGTGCGTTTAGCACAGCGGCACGAGAGTTAGGAATGGTGGATATCAAATATCATCGAGGCCCTATCCAACTATTTGATGGTGCTAAGTTCGATGCTGAAGATCCAATCAGTTACCTGAATGCTCTGTCGGTCAAACGTGACTTTAGCGTGGCAGAAGTCATGCTTGATTCTCGTAGGACTGCTGCTTAAAGAGCACCTAGCTTCACAGCATGATGATTTCAACGAATCCGGTACTAACTGACCAACGGCAAATCCCAATTACACCCCTGTAGACAAGCAAACAAGATCTCTACAGGGGTTTGCTCCACACGAACCACAACTACCAACAATGCAAATGCTAAAACAAGTTGAAACCAAGTCCGTAGCAATCTTCCAGCAGCCTCAGGCTAAGTCTTTCTTGGAAATCGCTAACGTCTCAAAAGTTTATCCCACCCCAAAGGGTCCTTATCCAGTTCTACAAGATGTCAACCTCTCTATTAAGCAAGGTGAGTTTATTTGTTTAATCGGACACTCTGGCTGCGGTAAAACCACATTGCTCAACATGGTTTCTGGATTCAACCAACCGAGTCAAGGAAGTGTGCAGCTACGCGGCAAGTCAATCACGAAGCCAGGTCCAGACCGAATGGTGGTGTTTCAAGGATACGCACTTCTGCCCTGGTTGACTGCATTTGAGAATGTTTACCTGGCAGTGGATTCAGTCCATCCCAAGAAGCTAGAAGCCGAGAAGCGAGCAATTGTGCGGGAACATTTGGCAATGGTTGGCTTGGCAGATGCCGCAGACAAAAAGCCGCCCCAACTCTCAGGTGGAATGAAACAGCGGGTGGCGATCGCCCGTGCCCTAGCCATTCGTCCTGAAGTGTTGATTCTGGATGAACCCTTTGGCGCACTCGATGCAATCACCAAAGAAGAACTTCAAGAAGAACTGTTGAAAATTTGGAATGATCACCGCTGCACCGTGTTGATGATTACTCACGACATTGATGAAGCGCTGTTTCTAGCCGATCGCCTGGTCATGATGACCAACGGTCCCGCAGCTACGATTGGCGAAGTGATGGAGATTCCCTTTCCGCGTCCGCGCGATCGCACCCAAATTATGGAAGACCCAGAATATTATGACCTTCGCAACCACGCGTTAGACTTCCTCTACAACCGCTTTGCCCATGATGATACTGAGTAATTAACCACTCAATTCAAAAAATGCGCTCGTTGAGTTCCCCTCTAGAGCATTTCTAGAGGGGACAATCATTTGTAGTGATTCTGAGAAATTTGAGGATGTTTGACTATGACAGTGACTTTGCCAGACGAGTTTTAGAGATGGAAAGCCGTCGCTTACAGCAGCTAGTTCTTCAGGATCAGTCTTAAAGCGTGTTTCAGAAGTGCTGTGTACTAAGGATTGAGTACTTGCCTTTTCTCAGCACTCAATAATACGCCTTCTATAAGCTGAAACAATACTGATTAAATGCTGCCAATCACCTCTCACTTCACTACCTGATAACAAAAGGCGATTGTGAGTAATACTGCTGCCGCCATTGCTGCAATTGTGCGAACGTGATTCCAAATTGTCCAGTTAGTGAGGTAACTTGCCCACAGGTCAGCCCCCTCTGGGCTATCAGGTCTGGCGATCGCCAATGCATCATTCAACGGCACATTAAATGCAATGGTTACCAAAACAGTGCCGATTAAGTAAAGTAAGCTGCCAACCAGCAAAAACACAGTTCCCGGCTGATGCCATCTCAACAAGGAGGAGATAGCTAGAAACAGGCAAGATATCGCCGTGCCAAAGAAGGCAAGAAAAAACCAGGGATTAATTACCGTAATATTAATCGACTGCATGGCAGCAATACCTTGAGCGGGCTGAAGTTGAGCCAGCGCTTTCATCACAAAAGTGGAGAAGGCAAAAAAGACACCCGCTATAAGCCCACAACCCAACGCTGAAAATAGCTTGACTGCAAAAGACCAGTGATAAACAGTTGCCATATCTAGCACCTCATCCCTTGATTAACTAAGCAACTTAGATACGAGCCTTGAACGATACTTCTTTAGCTTAGAGAAACCCACAAACATTCAGCTATCTGGTTTCTGTTCTACTTGTAAAATCTTGCGGTCAATTCTGTGCCGCAAACGCCTACAGCAAGTTCAGCAAATCCTAAAACAGCTTTTGGTTAGCGACCATGAGTTACAAGCTTGGCACACCTACAATATCGGATAAAGAGTTAGCAAGTAGTTCCAAGAACTATCCCTCTTTTAGCCTTTAGCCAAGATTAATACCTAAGTTATTGAGCAACATCCCAGCAAACTCTTGCAGCAATCCAAGAAAAATAGGCAGCAGAGGAGCCGGAACAGTGAGCAAGAACTGCCGAAAGGTTTGAACGTCGAAGGGCCATACAGGAAACTCATCAGTAAACTTATAGAAATCGCGTAATCCTTGAATTTTCTCGGTTCCCTGCTTCAAGATTTCTGCGTCTCCAGCTAAGCTTTCGTGAATTCGGGAATAATCAGCGTGAAACTGTCGAGCAATTTTGTGGAGAAGTTCTTCCTTAGCCTTCTTCATACCCCTATGGGCAGCCAACAGCGGACTATAAAAACAGGCTGTTGATAAAACGATGTGTATTGGAATAATCAAATGAACAAACCAATAAACTTTTCCAACACCCTGAGTCACAAACTGATATTCGATTAGACCAACCATGATGCCTAAAACAGCAGCAAGATAAGCAGTTTTCAAGGAATAGTTGCTGAGCGAGTGAAGCCCACCACAGCGGTCAGGATGCAAAGGATTAATGTTAAGGTCTTTTTCTTCAAAAATGCGATGAAGAATTCTGATATTGGTAATGAGAGTAAGTACCAACATACTACCGACGTACACACCCACAAAAGTGGCGCTCGTGACGGCTAAGTTTGGTAGTACCCCAGCACCATACCAGTTATTCTTCAAGCTGGGTTGGCTAATAAAAACGAAAACACTGTAAGCAACTGCACAACCCAGAGCTATGTACTTATGCAGCTTTTGATAATAGGGATTCAAAACAATTGCATCAATCTCCGCTTGTTGAGTCGTCACAACATCAGACTCTTCGAGATCTTCGATGACATCACTGATTGCCTCAAAGCTCCATAAGTAATACCCTAAAACGACTGGATTAATGAGTAGTGTCCAGAACCAGGGAAACCAGTCTTGTAATAGTCCGACTTGTTCTCCTTGAGTCCACAGCGTATCGCTGATCCAGGCAACCAATAGATAAAAGATGGAAACGATTGGAATTGACAACAGTCCAAAGACAACGGGAATAAGATTAAATTGCTTGATTAGCAAAGTTGCAACTGGGTCAAAGCGGTAGAAGCTTCGCCTCTGCGGAGATTTTTGGCTTGTCATTTATCAGTCCTGAAGTTCCTGGTTAGAAGATTGATGTAGCTATTTTTGACCCATGAAACAAATAACTATCAGCTAATACCGTTTCTATAGCAGCCTTGAGGAAAATTGGTATAAAAACCATTATTTCCCTCTCTAAATAGGAGAGTTAATGGAATCAATGTTGGCTGCGTTTCTATTGATACTTCCACCAGGGGCGTCACTTAAGCATTTTGACTTACTTGAAGGCTGGGATAGCATTTTGCACCTGCTCGCTCTAAGGTTGACTAGAACTAAGATAACTACAGCTATGACAAGTTGGCACCTTAGATTAATATTTTTTTTGATACATCTCTCCTACTGTAGTAATAACGTTTCTTTAAAGATCTGCCCCACCCGAATACCCGCTCCGCTTAACGAGCGTTACCGTCACCATACTTCACCGTCATTTGGGCTTGAAAGCCCCGACGAACCATCCCACTCATCTTGGAGAGAGCCAAACGTAGATCGTCAATTTGAGAAGCAGTAAGTGATTCTGAAATCGCCTAGTGAGAACCAAATTGCTGTTGGAGGAAGTCAACGAGTAGCCGAACCTTGGTAGAAAGGTGACGATTGACGGGATAAATCACGTAAATTGAGAGTTCAGTCGGGTGGTAGTCTGGCAGCACAACCTGAAGTTTGCCCTGCTGGAGTTCTGGCTCTACGATAAATCGGGGCAGAAGTGTAACGCCTAGCCCTCGAACTGCGGCATCTCTCAGCACTTCGCCATTGTTAGAACATAAAGTGCCCTTGACGGAGAAAGTATGTTCTCCATCGGGTCCGATGAGTGTCCATTGATTCTCGAAAGCAAGCTGTCCGTAATGCAAACAGGAGTGATGCTGCAGTTCATTGGGATGGGTTGGAATGTCGTGAGCTTTAAGGTAAGTGGGCGAGGCACAGAGTACCCGTTGAGCTGGAGCAAGGGTGTGAACGATTAGGCTGGCACTCGCTTGAGGTTTGGCAATTCGCACGGTGATATCAAAGCCTTCTTCGATTGGGTCAACAAAGCGATCGCTCAACGTCAACTCCACCTGAAGATCGGGATACTGCACCAAAAAGTTAGCCAGGGCAGGAGACAGATGCATTATGCCAAACGACATCGGCGCATTGACGCGCAGTCTTCCTTTGGGTTCCTTTTGAAGCTGAGTGAGCGATCGCTCTGCCTCTTCTAGACTCGCCAAAATTTCTACACACCGTTCATAAAAGGCTAGACCCGTTTCGGTTGGAGTCACGACTCGCGTACTGCGGTGCAGCAACTGCACCCCCAGATCGTTTTCTAGAGCAATTACCAGTTTGTTGACCGCCGATCGCGACAGTCCCATGTCTCGTGCAGCCGCCGCAAACCCGCCTGAAACCACGACCTGAGTAAAAGCGCGAATTCCATCAAACTTGTCCATAGCGTAGAGATTGTAGATTTTTTGGATACAATATGTCTTTAATTTAGTATATTGTCTTTTCAGAAGATTCAATCCATAATAAAAGTATTCCAAAAGCAATTCAACCGCTGAATCAGGAGGAATCCAGATGATTACCATTCGACCGGCTCAAGAACGTGGCGCTGCAAACTTTGGTTGGCTCGATAGTCGTCACACTTTCTCCTTTGGCAACTACTACGACCCCAGCTACATGGGTTTTGCTGATTTGCGCGTGATTAATGAAGACAAAGTAACTCCTGGAAAGGGTTTTGGCACTCACGGACACCGTGATATGGAAATCATTTCCTATGTGCTTGAAGGTGCATTAGAACATAAAGACAGCATTGGCACTGGCTCAGTGATTCGTCCTGGAGACGTGCAACGGATGTCTGCTGGCAGTGGAATTCAGCACAGTGAGTTTAATGCTTCCAACACTGACCCGGTGCATTTCCTGCAAATCTGGCTTCTGCCCGAGAAAAAAGGAATTGAACCAGGCTATGAGCAAAAAACCTTCTCTGATGCAGAAAAGCGCGGCACACTGCGGCTAGTTGGTTCTCGTGATGGTCGAGATGGCTCAATTACGATTCACCAAAACGTCGATCTATATGCCAGTGTTTTGAGCGAAGGAGATACTGCAAACCACACGCTGGCAGACGGACGGGTTGCCTGGGTGCAAGTGGCACGGGGTGCCGTTCAGCTCAACGGTCAAACCCTCACCGCAGGGGATGGAGCGGCTATCTCGGAGGAATCTGAGATCACGCTTCAAGGAGCCGCTGAAGATGCAGAAGTGCTGTTGTTCGATATGGCAGCATAGTGGCGATCGCTAACCAGACGGTCACCTAAAGGCTAAGACCTGCGACTTCTTTAAGAAGTCGCAGGTCTCGGCGTTTCACCATTAACTAATGGACAATTCAAGGTTTGCTACGGTGAACGATAGGTGACGATCGGGAGGACTGGCAAATGGTTCAACACTCACCCTCAACACAATCCGACTCCGTTAGAAGCGGAACACGGTTCTCAGAACACCAATGATCGCATCATCATTATCAGCGTCGTGGTTAGGCGCAGTTAACCAAATCACGCCAGGGGTAATTTCAATGTTGTCTGACAGCCGATACTTGTAATACGCCTCTAAGTGTAGTGAAGTGTCGGGGTCAGTTTCTCCACCGTTGACTGAGTCGTCGATCTCCGTGAGTCGAGGTTCCATCCCCACAAGGATGCCTCCCAGATTGCCTTCACCACCCAGGTCAGGGAAGGCGACGCTAGCTGCCCAAGTCCACACATTTCCATCCCCTCTACCAATGTAGCGGTGGTTAGAATAGCCAACCCATCCACCGACAGCAAGACCAGGAGTCAGGGTGAACGTACCAGAAACGCCGTAGGAATTGACAGAAACAGGGCGATCGAACGTTTCGTTTGCCAGGTTACTGCCTGTGGCAGGGCCAAAAAACTCATCGGAAGGGGTGTAGCTGTTGATGTAGCTCAAGCCAATCCGCAAGCGCTGGTCAAACCCATAGAAGATCGCTTGAGCGAGTGCGCCGTACTTACCGTTAAACAAACCACTGCCGGGGTCAGGGTTGCCTGCATCGGGCACGAGATAGCCCAAGTTAATTTCAATATCGTCAGTCAAGAAGTGCCTGATGCCGAAACCTGCCCCTGAGGAATAGTTGTAAATCGGGTTACGCAGGGCAAACAGGGAAACAGCACTGCCGTCGAGGTAGGGGGTGAGTTGGGCAGATGCGTCTAAGTCAACAAAGCCGTTGCCCGTGGCGGCAAGGTAAATGTTGGTGCGATCGCCCAGCGGGAAGCGATAACGCAATAGCCCTAGTTGGAACTCATTGTCGCTGTCGCCGTCAAATTCGACTCGTCCTTCATTGGTTTGCAGCACACCCTCATTAGTGCCACCTAGAGGAGTGATGTTATTTGCCTGGAAACGAGTAGTCAACAGGTCTTCACCCGTAAAGCTAGTTTCCAGGTTTAGCCGCACCCGATAACCAAAGGTAGGATTGCGATCGATTGGTTCATCATTAGCGTTGTTGCCATCTATGACGCTAACCAGTCCAAAAATCACCTCACCATTCAATACTGTAGTGGTAGAAAATTGGTTAGCTTCCAGTTCAGCTGTTCGTGCTTCCAGCACATCGACTCGACCGCGAAGGGTTGCCAGTTCAGCCGCAAACTCTTCTTGCAAGCGTTGCAACGTTGCCAGATCTTCTCGCGTGACCGTTTCTGCCAAGCCAGCCGCAATTAGTTCATTGACTCGGTCGAGGGCAGCATTGAGTCCAGCCGCAAATTCATATCGAGTCAGCGCACGATTGCCCCGAAATGTGCCATCGGGATAGCCTGCAATGACACCGTATCGTTCAACTAAAGACTGTAACGCTTGAAAAGCCCAATCGGTAGGTTGCACATCAGAAAGTTGAGAGACGGAAGTTAGCTGCCCCATCCCCTGAGAGTTTTCAGGTGGATTAGCAAGTACTTCAACTTGAGTATCACTTGGAGCCACCGTTGACTGGGCAACTGACTGCTCAACCGACGGAGCTACAACCGACTCAGTTGATACTGGCTCAGTTGATGCTGGGAGCGATGCAGCTGTAGAGTCTTCAGCAAAAGCCTCAGAACTAGCTTGAGAGCTATCTTGCAAACTCGTTTGAGGATTAGTTTGTAAATCGGGTTGAGAATCAGTCTCTAAACTAAATAGACTTTGAGAAATTGAATTGCTGTTTGGATTAACGGCGGTACTGTTAACAGATGCTATTGGCTCAGTAGCTTGTTCAATAGCTGAATTATGATTCTCACTAACACTTTCAAAATCAGCTATTTCAAACTCGGTTTTAGGTGCGATCGCTACATCCGTTGCCCCATTCTCATCTACCACTACCGAATCGGCCTTCACAGGAGAAGACCCGATCAAACTGCCTGCTGCTACGAGAGAACTAACGAGTAGGAAGGATTGAGAGAGCCGTAGAAGGTTATACATTTATTTCCACCACACTAAAAGCTGCCCCTCAACGCAACTGTTGAAGAGTCAGAAGGTAATTTGCCTACAAGAGACGTTGATCAAACTCACTCAAGTTGAAGATCTCAACTGATGAACCTGGAATTTAAGGTTTGGACCCCTACATTCCAGATGACTTCCCTTAAGCTAAGATTTGAGGGTGCTTGGTTCAAGACAAGTTTGAACATCAACACTGTCTTTTATGCCCAGATCTATCCTTCACCAGCAATCAACCAGTGAGGTAAGCAACGAGATCGGAAGCGATAAAACGGATACAGTCCATCTCAACCTCAATTGAGATGGAAACGGTGCAGGAATGAAACCTCTAGTTAGAGTCTAAGCCCTGCATTCTCTTGTTCACAGTTTAGGTGTGAACGTCATAGCTGGATTAAAGGAAGGATCTTTAACTTTGAGTATTTCGTATCGCTTTTAACTCACTGTTGGACTTAGAATACTGCCTCCCCTTATGGTTAACTTCTACCTTAAGAGTTAGACAATCTCACGCCAGCGATACAGTTCATTAAGGAACATTGTGATCAAGTGTGAAGTTTTCCAGAGCGATCGCTACGGATCTTCTGGGCAATAGGGTTTACACTGGCAGCATGATCCCAAATTCATTCATCTAGCATCTACTGTTTGCGTTTGTCCGTGTGTCTATCCGGAGGTTGGAGCCTCTTCACAAAACAGGAGTTCTACACCATAAGCTAGGAATACATCTCACTTTCACCATTGCCATTAGGGTTGACTCTATTCAACTAAGTCTAACTAGCTCACTTAATTAGCTAGCTGAAAGCTGTGATTGCTGTCGGGACTTATCATCAAAGGATTTTCAGGGTTTCCACCTGATGATTCAACCACCGGCGGAGGCATTACAAGATGGCACGAGCCACCCAATAGAGACAAGGACGATACCAAAAGGGCAATGAGAAGGTCTGAGCCAAAGTACAACTCGCCGGTAGAAATCACGCTTAAAGTTATTGGGGGTAAATGGAAGTGTGTCATCCTATGGTGGTTGAGGCAGGAAACAAAGCATTTTAGCGAGTTGAAACAGCTAATGCCCGGCATCACTCACAAGGTGCTGACGCAACAGTTGCGAGAACTGGAGGCAGATGGCTTGATTCGTCGCAAAGCCCATCGTGAAACTGCGTCTCGCATTGAATATTCGCTCACACCTTATGGTGAGACAATTCGCCCCATCATGGAACTGATGTGTAACTGGGGCAAAGCACACCGGCCCGAATATCGATCTAGCTTCATGCCGCTTGGCAGTTTGTGCGTCCTGGTGGTTTCACCACTGGCAGAAGGCGATCGCCTTCTAGAATCTTTGGAGGCCCACGGATTTTGGGCAATTGCAGTTACCTCCAAAGTGGCGATCGTCAAACTTGACCAGCTTCAGCCAGATGTTGTGATCATCGATACTAGTTTTGTTGAAATAGACGGACCTGCTTTGATGAATCAGATTAAAGCAGTCGAGAACGCTCAGAGTAGAGAAATCTTGACGATCGCTCTAACTGCCTCCAAACTTGAAGATGACTTTTTGCAAAACGTTCAGCTTTGCCTTACAAAGCCCGTTCAACCCGCAGAAGTAGTCGCAGCGATCGCCAACTTAACTCATTAATTCACAAATTAATTCACGAGAGTGTAACTAAAGCAGATCTTGAATGCCTCGAACCAATAAAACCCGAACCTTTGGCAGAGACGCTGCCCAGCACAAATTAGTTATAAAGATATCCAAAGGACTAGAGCTACTCTGACTTTGGGGTAGGTTGTTTGACAAGTTTGTACAGGCGTGTGCTTCTGGTAGGGTTATAAGCAACATGAGTGTTGATACATCGTCTGAACAGGGATTGACCAGAAACGTGAGTGACCTAACGTCAGGAAGTCGCCCAAGCGAGAGCATTGAAACCACACAGTTGATGCACGCAACGACTGACGAGCCAGCTTCTCAACCTTTGACAAACGCAGTCTGGACTGAAACCGCGATCGCTCAGTCTACCTCTGAATCTACTCGATCAGAATTTAAAGCTACGGATGCTGCCTGGTTGTTGCTGCCGCTTTGGTTTGCCATCGTTTGGGTTGTACTGTTTTTTGCCTTCTCGGAAGGCTTTCGATTTACCCAGAGCAGGCTTAAGAAGCTTCAACCTGCTAGCCAAATTCCCTGTAAAAACTGTCGCTTTTACACTAGCAGCGCATACCTTAAGTGTGCAGTGAATCCGCTAGACGCAGCTACGGAACGGGCGATCGCCTGCTCTGACTTTGACTCTAAGCAAACAGAAGATTCAAGCCATTCCCCCCCTCGGAACAACGATGTGAAACTCCGGTAGGCTGCCAGCAGTGGGCAAGCGGCTAACAAATGGCAACAATGCTTCTAATGAGTGAGGACAATGAGTCTTCAAACGACGACAATCTAGTTTAAATAGTCTTTTAAGACTTGATACCTGGTTGTTGTCCTATGGTTGCTCTGTTGAATGAGGTAGCTGTCACCGCTGACAGAATTCTGGTTGTGGATGATCTTCCAGATAATTCATTTCTACTCAAGGTTCTTTTAGAGGAGGAAGGGTATCGAGTCGAAGTCGCAGATAGCGGCTATGCAGCTCTAGCTAAAATTGCAGAAGAACCGCCAGATTTAGTGTTACTCGATGTCATGATGCCAGACATGAGCGGTTTTGAGGTAACTCGACAAATCCGTCAAAACCGCCAGCTTCCGTTTATTCCCATCTTACTGATTACAGCGTATGACCAACCCAAGGCAGCAGAAGGGTTTGAGGTGGGTGCCGATGGCTTTTTACGTAAACCAATCGAGTATGAAGAATTACTAAATCGGGTACATTCAATCCTTCCTCCTCGCCAAACTCCAAACTGAGGTTAAACTCAAAGAAGCGGCATCGCTCCCTTTGGAGGCAGAAATGAAGCGATACCGCAATGACTATTAGCTATGCCAAACTATTGCCCATACCAGCTTTGCTTCCATTGATTCATCTGATCAATTTCAGGCTGCTGACTGTCAATAATCTCCTGAGCTAGCTGCTGAATTTCGGGGCGATCGCTCTTTTCTAGCGCCTCTTCAGCCATTGTCACTGCCCCTTCGTGATGAGGAACCATTGCGTCAATAAAGCGCAAGTCAAACTCTTCATCAGCAGATCCTAAATCGATATTCATCGCCATGCTTGCCTTCATCTCTTCAGTCATTGGCATCATGTGATCTGCTTCAGCGTGATACATCATTGGTTCATTTGCTGCATCAGGATACCAGGTTTGTCGCCATTCCTGCATTTGCTGAATTTCTTGCTCTTGGGCGGCGATAATCGTCTGGGATAATTGCTTAATTTCATCTCGACTGGATTGCTCCAACGCCGTTTGTGCCATTTCGACAGCCCCCTGATGATGCAAAATCATCGCGTCAATAAAGCGCAGATCAAAGCTTTCATCGGCAGGGCCTAAATCCATATTCATGGCATGTCCGCCGTGGTCCATCCCTTCCATTGCGGTACTGGATTCTTGGCTGACCTCAGGTTGGGTCGAAGATTCGGAAGGAGAACAGGCAGCAAGTCCAAATGACAGAACGGTTAATGAACCGCTAAGGGTTAGTGCTAGTAGAGTGCTTCTGAGTTTCATAGTTTTCTGCTTCATACTCCTAACTCTTTATAGACAAGAACACATCTTTTGGATCTAAGACTATCCATCAGATCTAGTTCAGGTCTAATTCTTGTTTTAGAGCCTCCAGTTGACTGGAAAGTCAAGCAATTTTTAAGTTCCAGTCAAAAAAAGAAAGATCAATCCAATTGGAAGTTGAGCTCGTAGATAAAGACAGTGGTTTCTCTGAGTAGCCGACCCGTTAACTTTCTAACTGTGAGGAAATTTCTTATGAAGCAATTGTGGATGATTGGTCTTTTGGGTGCAGGTTTAGCGATCGCCCCCCAAGTTGCACAAGCAGCAACCTTCTCCTATTCCGTTCCGCTAGAAGCTGAGCAAGAAGTCGCGCCTAACATTAGCACCAGTTCAGCTCAGGGTACTGCAACAGGAACACTAGTTGGAGACGTAACAAGTTGGGTATTTAACTACACGGTCGAATACGCTGGATTGGAAGGGCCGCTTGCAGACGGACATATTCACCTTGGCGAGCGCGGCACCAATGGTCCTGTGGTTCACTTTCTGGACAGCATCGACAGTTTTAGAGGCACCACATCAGGTACCATCGTCGGAGACTATACTTCCAACGATGTACTTGCCGCAGGTGTAGTGACTCCCGACGTAGTTTTCAACAGTTTCTTAGCGGGTGGCTACTATTTCAACGTTCATTCCGCAGCCTTCCCTGGCGGCGAAATTCGCGGTCAAATCGAATCTTTTGAAGCAGCTGAATCTGTTCCAGAACCCGCTATGGTTTTGGGAATGCTAACCGTTGGCACACTTGGACTCATTTCTCGCTCAAAGAAGCGCCGGGATGAATTGAAAGTTAACTAATACCGTTTCTACAAAAACAAGCTACAGATGGAAGGGCACCCCGCGACGCGGGGTGCCCTTCCATCTGTAGCCTTAGTCAAAGGGGCATTACTGGAGGTAAAAAATTTGACGAAGAGCCGCAGCTTGCTGAGCAGGTTGCTTTAGTCTATTGGCAACTTGTGTTGCCAGGTCGTAGTGCCGCAGTCCGATCGCATCATTCAGCATTTGCCAATGCATTTCCTCCTGTTCAATAGGGTCGGCGATCGCATCAGCCAGTTCAAGTCCCATTTCTAGCACTTCACTCGCCCGTTCTGATTGCCCATAATTGGCATAGCCCCAAGCAATCAAGGACCAGTTGTAGGCTTTTAAGTTAGGCGCTTGCAGCATGGTATTGAGTTGAGATGCAAAATCGTACTGCCAAAGGCTGCTCCCTGACCAAGAAGGGGCATACTGGTTGCGGATCAGGTCGTTCAAAAGATTATTGCGCTGATTTCTGTCGGGGATGCTGTCAGCGGCTTGAACAATTGCAGCAATGACTTCAGCGTGAGGTTTGGGGTTAGCGGCTGCATATTTTGCTCCAATCTCAACCAGAATTGTGGTTTTCACAATGGGATCAGAAATCCGGTTAACCAGTTCCAAGGAGAGCGTCGGTGAAGTGGATGAAGCAACTGCGATCGCCAATTGCCCAATCAGTCCGTCTTGTTGACTTTCATCTAACGTCTGAATGGTTTGTAGGGCGGTGTTGATCAGTTCTCTAGTTGCCTGTTGCTCCGTTGCGGCGTAGGCTTCGGCGATCGCATTCCATAGCCCAAGTTTTTGCTGAGGGTCTGCAATGCTTTCACTCAGTTGCAAGGCTTCTGTCAAAGTCTCGCGAACCCGATCTTCCTGACCTGCTGCACCATACGTCTTGGCAATTTGACTTAATTCCCGAACTCGTACAGCCGTATTTTCAATGGTTGCAGCCGTAGAAACAGCCGCGCTTAATGTCTCAACTGCCTGACGGTCCTGTTCTAGGTCTGCATAAGCGGCAGCGATCGCAGTTAACGCCGAAGCTCTTAATCCTGCAATACTGCTGTAGTAGCCGCTGGTTGCGTAATTATAGGTTTGGACGGATTGCAAGGCTAAATCAACCGTTGCGATCGCTTGCTCCGTTTCGCCTAGACGAGCATAATCGGTGGCAATATTGAGTAGCGAACTAGAATTCGGCGTGTTGTAAACCGTGTTGCGGTCGATCGCAACAGGAATTGAATCAATCGTTTTAGCAACTTCCAGCGCTTCCGCCAAAACTGCGACGGTAGACTCAGGCTGATTTGTTTTCGTATAGTGTTGAGCAATTAATCGCAGCGCTCTCGTCTGATTGACAGGGCTGCCATAGGTTCGAGCAACCCGCAACGCGAGACCATCTTGCTCGATAGCAAGCGATCGCTCGACTATTTGATTAAAGATCTCAACTTTTGGATCTGGAATATCTGCAAACGGCTGCAACTCACCATCTTGAACTGTTTGAGCAATCTCAAATGCACGCTCATACTCCCCATTGTTCAGGTAAACCCGGGCAAGGCTGATTTTAGAATCAGCTTGGTCGTACTCATTCTCCGCACTATTGGCAACTTGCAAAGCCCGATCAAACGCCCCAACCTGAGCAAAGTTATATACCCATTGTGAATAAAGCTGTATCTGGGCATTGGCTTGAGCCAACTCATAAGCTTGAGAAATAAGCTCAACGGCTTGCTGTGACTCACCAATGCCTGCATAGGCAAACGCAATCTTGGTAAAAGCCTGAATTTTGGAGCTAACGTCTGTAAGTTGATGGGCAATCTGACGCGCCTGGTCGTACTGCCCATTGCGGATAGCCATTTGCGCCAGCGTATATTGAGCGGTTGATCGCTCATTGTTCTCTTGGGGAATCGTGTTGGTAAATGCAAGTCCTTCGTCGTAGCGATTAGCCCGAGCGTAGGCTCTGACAACAGTATGTTGAGCTGACACTTTTTGATAGGTATCATCCACGATGCTATTCGTAAGGGCGATCGCCTGGTCAAAGCGTTCCTGACTGGCTAACTCATTAATCGCCCAAGTTAAAACCTGATACTTTGAATCCGCCGACTCGATGCTTTGGGCAAACTGGACTGCCTGCTCAAGTTGCCCAGCGCCTAGATAGGCTTGGGCGATCGCCCTCTCCGCTTCTGTTCTGAGGGGAATGCAGCAATATTCAGGGGCATAGGTTTCGTAGCCCATCGTGGAAGTGATGGCGATCGCCAAATCAGCATTGCCCAGCTTTGCCTGCTCTGCCACGATCCTGACTAAAAGCTGATCTTGCGTCACTGGGTCTGTAACGCTTCTGGCAGCTTGCTCAGCCTCGAGCAACACGCCGATCGCCTGTTCACGCAGCCCCGTTGCTGCATACCGCTGTCCCGTCTCGATTAGTTGCTAGGACCGATCAACCGCACTACCTGAATCGTTTGCAGAATCACTCATCGCCTGAGCGATCGATGCATCTTGCGATGTCTCTCCTAAAGCCTGCTGAGTCGCAGACGCAGTTTCGACCGAAGAAAGTAATCCGACTAAACCAATCGCTAGCGGCAAAACCAACCGTTTCACTGAAAGAACTCCTGACAAAGCGAGGTAGGATGAAGCAAGATTAATGTAAGGCTTAAACCTAGGTAAAAAGAGACTTCATATGTCTCCGACCCTTCACCTTACAAAGCCAATGCAACTATGTAGTACCTGCTACATAATTTCTCACAGCTCGTCCTTATTTATCGCACACCAAGAATTTAGGTGCTCAACATCCTCACCAGTTCCTAGAGTGTCATAGACTTTGACGGACTCCTGATTTCTTTGTGACCGTAGCTATACAAACTAAAACCAGAGAAGGGAAGCAAAAAGTTTTGCTTCCCTTCTCTGGTTTTAACTCGCAGCAATTTTTACTTGTATGAAACACACAGCCATTTCTAAATGGGTGAGCTATAGCGTAGGGGCGGTTCGCGAACCGCCCCTACAAGGGCTTGTGATTTATACAAGTAGAAATTGCTGTAAGTCCCTCAAAGGCAAACACCAGTTCGCCTCTACTCAGGGTTAACTCCTCTGAAAAATGCATAACTGATACTAAGCCTTTGTAAAGCTGATTCACACAAGAGACTTGGGCTGTGTTTAAAGCCTTTCTAATTATTTACTGTTGATGGGTTTATCCAACTTGACTCCAGGTGCGTCTGCAGGAGAGCTTTCTGTCGGCATATCGCTTGCATCTGTAGGATTGTCTTCCTCTGTTTCACCTGTAATCTTGCTAGGGTCAGTCACAGCTTCAGCAGGGGACTGATCCACTTCCGGATCTTCACCTACATCTTGATCTTCATATTCCTCAGGAGTCACTTTTGTTTCTTTAACTTCCTCAGCCATGGGCACCATCCTCATCCAACATCTAAGATTTTTTGTCTATCCCTTCAATTTCAGTAGAACGGGCTGAAATTGGCATCTGTCTAAGTACAGGATATTTATCCGAAGTTCTTAACCCAAAAGTTTTTAATCTGATATATCTGTGGCTATTAAGCGATCGCTCCATAGGGTTCTAGCAAACTTAAATTCTTCTTTACAAACGATTACAGCAACTTGATAAGAATTTGGCGGGAAAAAGTTTTGCTGCATGAAAACGGGGTTAGCAGTCTTTCATTTGCCCCATTGCCATGTCTAAGGATCAAAGAAACGCTGGAAATCCTGTGGAATCAGTTGCCTTTAACTTAGGAGGTGTCGCGGCCGCGATCGGCGGGGTTTTAACTCTAGCAGTGTTGCTTAATGTCTATAGTGAAATGACAAACACTGGAAATAACGAGGCTCAACAAAACTCACAACCATCAGCCGGAGAAGTATCTGAATAAGCTGAGGTAGAGGCTTCGATATCCAGTACCGAAAGCGTTTATCTTCCCTACTGGGCAATTATTACAACTATAGACTGATCTCCAGGTTGGCAATGTCCCCCTCTAGCCAAGTGTAAGGCTTTGCTTGGGTTGTTAAATTTGGCCATAAGGCTTTAACAAACCAGGCTTTATGCCGCTTTAAGTAAACGGGGGATAATCAGATGACAGATAGCGATCGCACTATGGCTCAGCACAATGAAGCTGCTGAACCCAGTATTGACTTACCAATTGACCACCCAACATCTGTTGGAATCGGGGCTGTGAGCGGCGGTTTAGCTGGAGCAGTCCTTGGCAACATGGTAGCTGGAAGATTAGGCGCAGCCATTGGTGCCGTAGTGGGTGGAGTTGCTGGAGCCGCAATCAGCAATGAGAAAGGGGAAGAGATTAGCCACGCTGTAGACAACGCAGTAGAGACAGCAAAAGAGAAGGCTCAGGAAATTAAGCCTTCCGTGATGGGTACCTTAGACCAAGCAGAAAGCAAAGCCAGCACCATCAACCCGAGTGCAGCCAAAGCTATTAACACCCTCAAAACTAAAGTTGATGACGCAACTTCTAGTGCTGACAGTGACCCTAGCTCTAGCAATGCAGACTTTAACGCACAGAATTTTACTCCGCAGCAAAGTCTCTCTGCACCCGAAATAGATTCTCCAGCATACACATCTGGGTACACTGTTGAGACTGCCTACACATCCAGCAACCTTGGTAATACCTACATGGATGACCAAACGGTGATCCAAGATGCTGATATTGCACCCACCTCAACTGCAGACGACATCTACTCAGCAGGCAATCTTGATGCAACTTCAGCCTATGTTGAAGATACATCTTATGTTGATGACTCAGCTTTGATGAGTAGTGCTGCTGACACCATGAACGTCTCTTCAGGCTACGCAGATAGCTCTACGGGCTATTACACTGAGAGCTCATCAGGATATATTGCGGATGATGTTTATTCACCTGAGCCCATTAATTCTGGCTCAGCTTACATCGAAGACCAGTCCCCAAACTATGAATCCATGTCCTCAACAGGATATGCAACTGAATCCATGTCCTCGCCAGGGTATGCAACCGATACAGCCTATTCCTCAACCGACACAGATTCTAGTTTAATATCGGCCGAGGAACAATATGACCTGGGAATTGCATTAGGTAAACAGGGTGATTTGGCAGGGGCGATCGCCGCCTTCCAGTCTGTCGTTGCACAAGACCCCAACTATGCAGAAGCACACTACAACTTAGGTGTTGTTTTGTGTAAGTACGGTCTGACAGAGCAAGGTATTACTCACATTGAGCAATCGAGAACAATCTGTCAATCCGAAGGACGCACAAGAGAGGCAGAAAACATTGATCGCATCCTGCAAAACCTGGCCATTTAATAACGATTAGCTTGAGCAACAAGAGAGATGAATTGGGGCGTTTTATGAAACGCCCCAACTGCCAAACATACCTGTATTCAACACAATCTCCATTCCTCACAACAACTTGGCTAGGCACAAACAACTCAGCCAACAGATGGATGAGGTGAACTACAGGCTTTTTTAACTTTGACTTAGCACTGAAAAGGAGACGAAAACATGGCACTCCATAAGATTAAAGATTTTGATCCTAATTATCGAGACTCATTTAACAAGCAAGATATTCTAGATTTTGATCTCTACAGCGGCAGTGAAAAAGTTGGTTCCATAGACAATTTGCTAGTAGATGATGAGGGACGATTTCGTTATCTTGTGATCAATACTGGCTTTTGGGTTGCTGGCAAGAAAGTACTGCTGCCTGTTGGTCGTACTCGGATTGCTTTCAATGAGAATCGAGTTTATGCGGACAACCTCACTCGGGCTCAGGTCGAGAATCTCCCAGAATACAACGAGTCTGACTTAGTCGATTATGACTATGAGGAGAACGTCAGAAATGTTTACCGTCCAACGGCTTCTACAACGGGTACAGCCGTTAGTTCAGCCGATGTAGCAGCTTCAGGCTATGACCGTAATAGTTATAGCTATCAACAAGATGCAGCACTTTATAACCTGGATGAGCAAAACCATAAAGAACTCAGGCTTTATGAAGAGCGTCTGGTTGCTGATAAAACTCGTCAAAAAGTAGGAGAGGTTGCCGTTAGCAAGCGAGTTGAAACTGAAGTTGCGACGGCAACAGTTCCTATTGAGAAAGAGCGTGTCATCATCCAAGGAACAGTTCCAACTGACGCAGGAACCGTAGTAACACCTGGAGAAGATGCTTTCCGAGAAGGTGAGGTTGCCAGGGTAGAAGTTTACGAAGAAACTCCTGATGTACACAAAGAAGCTGTAGTACGGGAAGAAGTGAATCTCAGGAAAGAAGTAAATCGGGAAACTGTTGATGCGGAAGAGCAAATTCGTCGAGAAAAACTGGACGTAACTACGACGGGACATCCAAATGTGGATAAAAGACTTGACCCGCTATCTGATGAACGTCTCTAGAGACAACTCTAGCAAGCTTCGAACCTGAACTAATGCAGGTGGAACCACTCCTGGTTCCACCTGACACCCTGGAGAACAATATGGTACTTTCAAGACTTGATAACTTTGATCCTCGCTATCGTGAAGCTTTTGGCAATCATGATATTCACCAGTTTGTCGTTTGCACTGACCGAGATGAGTTAGTTGGCAGAGTCATTGATGGGTTGGCGGACGAAGCAGGACATCTTCGTTATCTAGTCGTTGAGTTAGATTCTGCGATCGCCCCCAAGCAGGTTCTTTTACCAATAGAGCGATTTCGGGTCGACTCAAATGCGGGCAAGCTATATCTTAATGGACTCAGCTCTGCTCAAGTTGCCAGTTTGCCAGCCTACGATCCTGCTTACGGTAACAAAACTAACAGCTTCGTCACACCTGAACCAAATGGGCAAGGCGGAGCAACAGAAACAGTTCGCCTCTTAGAAGAGCAATTGACCGTCAATCGTGAAAAACGCAAGCTCGGTGAAGTCATTGTTCGTAAAGAAATCGAGACTCGAATTGTTGAAGTTCCTGTTCGACGCGAAAAGCTAATTGTTGAGCAAGTTGGTACAGAAGCCAAACAGCTTGCCTCAATTGATCTGGGTGAAACACACGATAGCGTTGAGATTAGGGAAGCTGCCTACGCGAGTGTGCCATCTGTCCTCAGCGGTGAGTTTACTTCGGTGAGGGCAGCTAGCCAGTTTTTGCAGGCGATCGCCGACCAATCTCACTCTGGGTGCGAGAAGGTACAGATCACCTTGCTTCTTAGCGATCCTAAGCTTCAGCACGAATATCAACAGTGGCTAGAGCGTTATACAGCTCTGTAGCTATAGCGATACAAGATAAGATTTGGCAAGAGGCAGAGCTAAGCTCTGCCTCTTGCTTTTGCCGGCGCAAGTTACCAGTCGTTTTGACGAAACGAAGAATTCAGCTAACCCTTCAGAAAACAGTCACGCGTCGTGACTCAATCTTCTACAAACTATTTCAGCAATCCCCAACACTCCTATTTGAACTTTTGACTAATCCTCCTGCCAACGCAGCGCAGTATCGCTTTGATTCGGTCGCAATCAAAGAACCAAAGTTTGAAATCGATGGCATATTTATACCTCCCGAAGAGGAAGGGAATGGAGTTATCTATTTTTGTGAGGTGCAGTTTCAGAAAGATGAGCAGCTTTACGAAAGGGTATTCGCCGAATCTCTGCTGTACTTTTACCGCAACCGCGCCCGATTTAGCGACTGGCAAACTGTAATTATTTATCCTTCGCGTCGAGTTGAACAAAGTGAGAATTACCCTTATCGATCATTGCTGAATGGCGATCAGGTGCATCGGGTGTATCTAGACGAGTTGGGAGACATTCAACAACTTCCTCTCTGGGTAGCACTGATGGTGTTGACCACGGTAGATGAAGAGCAGGCTCCAGAGACAGCTCGATATTTATTAGATAGAACTTGGCAGGAAGTACCCTCGTCTACCAGACAGCCCATAATAGAAATAATCACAACGATCATGGTGTACCGTTTTGAACGCTTGAGTCGTGGGGAGGTAGAGGCAATGCTGGATATCAGCCTGAAGGAGACAAGAGTTTATCGAGAAATTAAAGAAGAAGGACGTGAAGAGGGACGTGAAGAAGCAACTATCAACCTGATAGTTCGACTGTTGACTAAACGATTTGGGTCACTTCCCCAAGAGGTTCGTTCCACTATTTCTGATTTGCCACTCCCCGTTTTAGAAGAGTTGAGTGAAGCGCTGCTAGATTTCAGCGAGTTGGCTGATTTGCAAGCTTGGTTTGTAGCGCGATCGCTTTGACCTGGAATCGCGGTACATTTGCTGTGTGGTTCCAATAGACCAGAGCACCGTCGTTTGTTATGACCGAATCATCTGAGTCCAATCCTGAACAAGTCAATTCTGAGCAGCCTGATGCTGCGTCAGGCGATCGCCAGATCGAAGACTTAATCCTTCTTCTGCGCCGCAAGCAGGAAAATTGGGTTGCCTGGGGGCAAGCTTGTCAGCAGCTTCAAAAGGCTGGCTATAGCCCTCAGCAAATTTTTGAGGAAACCGGATTTGAGCCAGTTCACCAGAATCAAATTACCGTTGCCTCACAGGTTTACAGCTCAATTGTGAGCAGCGGAGTGTCAGAGCAGGTGCGATCGCGGTTTGAGCGCACAGGCAGCGATACGCTCTACGAATTTCGCATCTTGACTCAGCCAGAACGAGCAGCAGCAGCAGAACTGGTCGTTGAAAAAGGCATCGACTCTGAAGGCGCTCGTGAGGTAGCCAAAGCGCTCAAAGACTTTTCACGACTCGCGACTCCACCTGAAGAATTTTCGGAATATCCCAGTGATGCAGTGGCGCTGCACTACTGGCGACTAGCACGGCAGCAGTCAGACTTGCAGTTGCGATCGCGCCTAATTGCTCTAGCATTGCGGTTTGCTCAGAGTGAGTCAGCCCGCCAACAAGCCGAGAAACTGTTGACCGATTTCACTGTTACTCGTAAGCGTCCTGCACCCCGTCTGCCGCTTTATCGGCTCGACTCAGAAGAAGAACTGGCAAGGGTTTTACCGGTTGCAGGTAAGCTTCCCCTAACGACGGCTGATCTGCAAGCCGTCCCGCTGATTGAGGAAGAGGCTCCGTTTGGGCTGGTGCGTTTTTCAGGAACAGGAGCATGGGTACCCGTTCCGGGATGGCAGGTGGTGCTGGGGGCAGAAGACCCGGTAGTGCTGCTAGCAGATACTGACCAGTTTCCTGAACCGCTGGAAGGAAAGCGCGAACAGGTCTTAGTCGTGATCGATCGTGCCCAGCGACAGTGGAATCCAGACAACTTTTTCATCATCGACCAGGATGGGCAGTTGCAGATTCAGTGGTTTGAGGAAACACCAGAAGTGCCACTGTTGGGGCGGGTGATTGTAATTGTTCGTCCGAAAAAGATTTTGGATGAGGACTTCACTAAAGATCCGTGGCAGGTGGATGAGTAAGTGCTGTCCCTTCTTGAAGAATTTTGAGAAGGGGCAAGTGTCCGTGTAAGCCAGTAGCCAGTAGGTTGGGTGAAGCAAAGCGGAACCCAACAGTATCTAAACAAGCGTTGGGTTTCACGCTGTTTCACCCAACCTACACCTGCTTAAACATCGGCCCTTACCGACATCGATAAAACTGGTAGGGGAATCCAATTCTCCCAAACTCCTCAGGGTCAAGGGTGCAGAAGACTCTAGAGGAGCGATCGCCCTCTCCAGCATGAGTAATCTGGAGCCTCGGGGGATAATCCCTGGTTTTCATTCCCGGTGCAGCAATCACCCACAGGTTGAGCGGCAACGGAAAACCAGGAGTGACCCGCGAAAGTTGCTTCCATGCCTGCTCAAATCCATCCGTGCGATCGATAAAAGCAAAGCCCAAAGATTCATCAGGGCGGTCGGGGAAGTATTCGCTCAGTTCTAGCCCAAAGCTTAGCCCCAGGGCAATTTCCTGAATTGAGGTATAGCTGCCCACCAGCATCAGCGGTGTTTCTGGGTCAACATACATATCTCTGGCAATGCGGCTGGGGTAGTAGGCTTTGTGAAATGCCAGGTTATTCACAACAAGCACACTGCTAAGGATGCCGACCAGTAAGAAAGGCAGAACGACTTTGCGAAAAGGCAGATGCACCAGCGCCACGCCCAGCAGCCCACAAACGCCTGGGTAATAGACAAAGTTATAGCGCGGCACAACGGTAATGTCTTTGTTGAGAATGTAGACGATCGCAAAGAACTGAACCAAAACGCTGAGGACAAAACCCGTCAGCAACAACAGCGATGGGCGAATCTCAAGCCGACTCCAGGCTTTTCTCAAGCCTCGGCTCACTTGCCACACCAGCCACGCCCCAAAAATCAGCATCAGTGTGGCTGAGAGAATCACAATGTACTCTTGCTGGTCTTCGACCGGGAGGGTAATCACCATCACGACCCATCCGGCGATCGCCTGATAAATCGGCGCAATTCGGCTTTCCCAATCGATTTCCCGAGAACTGAGCCAGGTAGTTTCAGGACGACTGATGTGCCCTAGCAGGACGGTGAGCCAGGGCAAGTAGCTTAAAGTAATGCCCGCGATCGCCAACCCCAATGCCATCCAGCCGCGAGGCGCAATGCTGCGCCGCTGCCATAGCATCCAGCCGCCCAGCGCCATGATTTGAGCCACCAGTACCAGGGCAAAAAAGTAGTGGATGTAAAGCCCTAACGAATTCACCGCCACCCAGCCCAGCCATACCGCCGGACGCAACCGCCGACCGGGATGCAGGTCTTGCTGCATTTGCACCAGTCCTACCAGCGCTAACGAAATTAGCAACATCGGCAGAGTATATTGGCGGGCTTCTTGAGACAGGTAGACAGCGAAGGGAGAAACCGCCATTACGGCTGCTGCCATCAGCCCTGCCCTCTTAGAGAAAGCAAGTCGACTCAGCCAGTAAATGGAGGCGATCGCCCCCACTCCCATCGAGGCGGAGAGCGATCGCAATGCCCAAATCCAGTTCTCCGAATTGGGGTTGAGCCAGCTAATCCAGCGGTAGAGCAAACAGAAGAACAGCGGCGGATGTACCGATTCTGTAGACACCGTTTGGGCAATTTGAGCGCAGCTCACCCCTGGATTGAGCGTAAAAATTTGCTTGAGCTGAGTCACTGAAAATGCCATACCCAGCGGCAAATCGGCTTGCTTGTGACCGAGGCTAAAGATTGCCGTGATGATTTCGTCCAGCCACAGTGGTTTCGCGTCAAGCTGCCAAAATCGTAGAACCGCTCCCAGCAGCAGCACTGCTGCCAGCCCGACGTAATGCCAGTTGCAGCGCTGGCTTAACTGCTGAATCTGAAACCGCAATCCCTTCATGCCAGGACATCAAAACATTACGCCAGTTTAATCATACGTGTATCAGCCTATTTGCGTTGGCAGGACGGGCAGCAGCAGACAACGCATGGGGTAGGGGCGCGGCATTCGGCAAATTCATTGCGCCATTCACCGTTGATTTCTGACCGAATGCCACGCCCGGTTCGGATTCAATATTTTGCTCAATTGAGAAAACGATACGACAGTTATAGCCGCAAGAACAAGACTGAAGACCATCAAGTTTGCCACTTAGTTTATGAGTACCCAAGCTCGAATCAAATACGTCTGCTTCCATCTGCTAAAGAGTGTCTTCGATCCGTTGCTGAAGCTCAGTATTGCGCTTCACAAATTTGCGCAATGTGCGCTTAAATTTTGACGTTAGAACTCAAGCCCTCATGCCTCTGCTTAGAGCAAGCGATCGCCGACACACAGTAGCAGTGCTGTGGATCGCTTAGAAAGATGTGCCCTCAACCTCAACCCTCAATCCCCCGAATATGATGAAGATCAGACGCACTAACGGCATAACAGCAGCATGGTGACTTCAGCAAATCCGCAAAACCCCACTCCTACCTGGGAAGAAACGCTGCAACAGCTTCGATCGCGCCTGCGTCCAGGGCAACAGCGAATGGCAGATTGGCAGAGCGGGGCGCTAGCGGTGTCAGCCGTGCCAGGTTCGGGCAAATCAACTGGGATGGCGATCGCCTCCGCCATTCTTCTCGCCAAACGCTATCGGGGAATGCAACCGACTGCACCAGATGGCAATTCCAATAGCGGACAACTGGTTGTTGTGACCTTTACTCGCTCTGCAGTCGCCAATCTTAAAGCCAAAATTCGTCAATATTTGCGAGAGCTTTCACTCACGCCAAGCGGATTCGTCGTCTATACCCTGCACGGACTGGCGCTAAACATTGCTACCCGCTATCCCGATCTGTCTGGGCTGAGCCTTGACCGCGTGACATTAGTGTTGCCCAACCAGAGCAATCGCTTGGTTCGTACCTGTGTCGAGCAGTGGATTAGCTCTAACCCTCAGCTTTATCAGCGGTTGCTAGAGGGGCGGCAGTTTGACGGCGAAGAAACCGAACGGCTCAGGCGACAGTCGGTATTGCGAACAGAAGTGTTGCCTGAGCTTGCACTTACCGTCATTCATGAGGCAAAGAGTTCGGGACTGTTGCCTGCCGATTTGCGGCAGTTAAGTCAGGAAGTGATGCACCAGGATATAGATGAGGTTAACTATGATGTGCTGGCGATCGCCGCTGGACTTTATGAACGCTATCAGTTACTTCTCAAAAATCGTGGACTGATTGACTACGACGACATGATTTTGGCAGCGCTGCGAGTGCTAGAAGACGACAATGCCCGTCAGCTTTGGCAACAGCAGGTGTTTGCTGTATTCGAAGACGAAGCGCAAGACTCGTCTCCGCTGCAAACTCGTCTCTTAGAAATCCTTGCGTCTGACCCCGATGGCAATCGACCAGCCAATTTGGTGCGCGTGGGTGACCCGAACCAGGCGATTAACTCTACCTTTACTCCGGCTGACCCTGTGTTCTTCCGGCAGTTTTGCGAAACCTGTGAAGCTCAGGGCAGATTGGCAGAGATGGATCAGGCAGGACGCAGCGCCGCCATCATTATGGATGCGGCAAACTTCATGCTCGATTGGGTCAATCGTCGATATGGCAGAGGAAGTAGCGGCGACTCAGATGGAGAGGGGGCGATCGCTTCTTTCAAAAATCCATTCCGCTCTCAGGCAATTCATCCTGTTGAGGCAGACGATCCTCAAATAGATGCAAACCCCGCTCCCGTTGGACGGGGGCTAGAAATCGTCATACCAGAAGATGTATTTGAGACGGTCGATCAAATTGGGCAACGAGTCGCAGAACTTTTTGCTCAGCATCCCGATGGACGCATAGCGGTTCTGGTGCGGGAAAACCGGCAGGGGCGATTTGTCGCGGATCTGCTGCAAAACCCAGAACAGCACGGGCTAAAGGTGAATCTGAAGGAATTGGGAATCGAAATCTACGACGTGGGACAACGCGATCGCCAGTCTCACATTCCCGCTGAGATCCTGGCACTGATGCAGTTTCTTGATCGCCCTCATTCGCCCGACAACCTCAAAGCTGCCCTCAAAGTTTTGGTCGATCGCAAGCTGATTCCTACTCAAGATCTCAACCTGCTGACCAGTCTGCCCGAACAGTTCCTTTACCCCGGCCCGCTCGACCCGCTTCAGCCCGACCCCGTGCTTCAGGCGCAGCGCTACTGCACTGGACTGCTACGGGCGCGGCTAGAGTTGCCCCAATATCAACTGATTCCCTTCCTGGCGCTCACGTTGAAGTACGAGCAAACCGAACTGGCGACCGCCGACAAACTGAGCGATCAAATTTACCAACGCACATCTGCCAATCCCGGAGCTTCCCCCATCGATGTGCTGAGTGAAATCGTTAACTCCGAGCGATTTGAGCCCGTTGAAATTGGCGATAGTGAAGAGCGCTACACGCGCAAAGGTCAACTCACCATCATCACCATGCACAAAGCCAAAGGACTGGACTGGGACTTTGTGTTTATCCCCTTCCTGCATGAGCAGTTGATCCCTGGCAGTCTGAGAGTTCCGCCCCAAGCACAGTTTATTGGCGACTTTAGTTTGCCAGAGGTCGCCAGAGCGCAAATTCGCGCCCGTGTACATGAGGAATATCCAATGCCCGGACTCGCCGCCGCTTGGGAACGCGCCGAATACCTTAAAGTCGCTGAAGAATTTCGCCTGCTCTATGTAGCGATGACTAGAGCCAAACGCCTGCTGTGGATGTCCGCCGCTCAAAAAGCTCCCTTCACCTGGAGCAAACCCGACAACCTGGAAGATAAAACGCCCTGTCCAGTCTTGACGGCCCTAGGCAAAAAGTTTCCACAAGCGATCAGCTATTGATCGTTAAGAACTAATAGTTCCCATTTTTGAGGCACTTTTTGCACTAAACAAGACGAACCTCTTTCCAGCACGTTGAAAAGGGATTTCGGCGTGGCAGAACCTCTTTCCGGCACGACAAAACTCTTTTCCAGGGCAGCAGAACCTCTTTCCGGCACGACAAAATCTCTTTCCGAGATCCCAAAATCCCTTTTCGAGCTCTCAAAGCACTTTTCCGACATGATAGTGTCTTGATTTGGATAATTGAGCGGAGCGATCGCCCCTATAAGATCCCTTCGCCGTTGCAGGCTTTACACATTTGACGAGTAATTTTCGAGGGGGCACGGCATTGCCGTGCCCCTACCGCAGGCAATGGACAGGTTTTGTCAGCGTCTATGCATTTAACTGATTACGTTGTGGCTAAACCTGGTTCTATGAGTGTTTTATCTACTAAAAGTTTCCCTATCCGAAAGTGCTGTGAATTAGGTGGAAAGGGCGATCGCTTCTATCGAGCAGACACCTCTGTCTGTAACACCTTCTCAACTTCACCCGCCCGTTCTAATTGCCCTAATGTATTGAGTGAAAGGATACCAAAACCAACCTTTGCCACCAAATCTAGTAGGGTGTAAGACATTGTTTCTAACCCTTGAGTCAAGACATCAAAACCACTCGCTGCAAGCAGCCACACAATCGGGTATCCAGTCCACAACACCAGATGAACCGTGAGCAGTTTGCGGAATGCTTTCTTGCTTCTAGGATGCTGTTGCTCCGCTTCTAGGCGATAGGGTGACACCAGTAGATAAAAAACAGCCACAAAGGCACCACAACTCACTAAATACCAGATGTAATTGATCGGATCGGGTGAGAGGGCAGCAACCAATCCGGTTGCAATCATGAGTGCATTAGCTCCCAACAAACTTCCGGCAGTCGGTAAACTGGTTCGACCCAAAAATATGAGATCAAGCAACAAAAGTGGCGTTGATAGGAACCAGGTGACATAACGAACCCAAAAAGTAGGACGACCATGTATCACGTTAAACCCTTGCCCCAATGCCATTGATAGATAAAGCACACTGGCGATGATACAAATGAAAAAATTGAGCGTGTATAGAATTTTCCAACGTTCTGTTCTAGCGTTATGCGCTCCAAAGCCAAAGAAAACGGCTCCGACTGCCATGCCAGTTACGCCTATCCAAAGCCAAGTCTGAACCATATAAGCTTGCCAAAATATAATTACTAGCAATTAAAGTGATTAAGTTTCTTTAACTGCTGACCTTGATTAGTGTGTCAGCGTCCTTAAAGGAGCGCCATAATTCTGAAGGAAGATTTCTAGAGTAGGATTAGCAACCTGGAAATCTACCTTGAGTAATGTCAATTTGGCAGCTTCAGCTTTTGAGAACAAATGATAGATCTCGCTTAGGCTTAGTAAGCAGGGGCTGAGGTTGCATCATGAAAGAGAGTCATCACAGACAGATGAAGCTGTCTCAGCTCAGGATCTTAGTTGCCGTTGCCGATCGCGAAAACTTTAGCGAAGCGGCCCTGCAACTGGAAATGTCTCAGTCCGCAGTGAGTCACGCGATCGCCACCCTAGAAGAACACTTGGGCGTAGTGCTATTTTTGCGCGGGCGGCACGGGGCTCGCCTCACTTCCGTCGGACAGCGAATTGCCGAACACGCCCGCGAAATCGTGCATCGGTCCGAGGAAATTACTAAAGAAGCAGAACTGGCGAAAGGGCTAGAAGGCGGGCAAGTAAGAATTGCCTCCTTTCGCAGCGTTGCCACTCATATTTTGCCGCTGGTGATCACCCAATTTCACCAACGCTTTCCAGCGATCGCCGTCAGCCTCACCGAGCACGACGATTACCCCCGCGTCGAGCAAGCCCTGCGCGAAGGAAGAGCCGACATCGGCTTTACCTTTTTACCCGCTAGCGAAGACATGGAAACCTGCGAAGTCTTACGCGACGAATTTGTGGCCCTGTTTCCTCCTACCTTTCAAGCTCAGGCAGAGCAGCTAAGCTGGGCAGAATTGTCCACATTTCCGCTGATCATGCCCCCCGTGGATAACGTGATGATGCAGATGGTATATGCTCACGCTAAACAGTTTGACTGTTTCTTAAAAGTCACCTACGAAGTAGAAACCGACGCCACCATCGTCAACCTGGTCGCTCAAGGATTAGGAGCAACCGTTTTGCCCCGCTTAGCAGCAGAACCCATCCCAACCGGAATTCAGGTTTACAGCTTACCCGTTCCCCTGATGCGAATCATTGGTGTAGCCGTCTTATCCAATGAGCTACACACCCCGGCCGTCTTTGCCTTTCTCGACATCTTAAAGCGGCAAAAGCCTAAACCTTGCACGTAAATCGCTTCTTGAGTTGTAGTCACGCAGCAAATTTAAAGCGTTGGGTTCCACGCTGCTCCACCCAACCTACGGTTCTACATGTTCTACCATCCGTAATTTAGTAGGTTGGGTGAAGCGCAGCGGAACCCAACGCCTCCAGCTTGATGTACCACGACGAAACTACTTGAAAACCGCCCAAAGCACCTTAGTAGTAGTTCCCAAGCTTGCGATGGTGAACCGCAGTCAAGGCATCGGCTTTAGAAACTCGTCCGACGTTAGCTGTGCTGTAAACAACCCAGTGGTCACTCTGCTCCATGCGGCTGGTGACTTCACATTCCAGATAGGCGAGGGCATCTGCCAGGATAGGAGAGCCGTTTTCGGCGGAATAGGTTTTGACTCCAGCAAAGCGATCGGCTCCAGGAGCAAATCGCTTGAGGAAGTGTTTCATCAAGCCAGCGTGGTTGCCTTCTTCTAAAACGTTGAGAACGAAGCGATCGCCTACCTGCATCAAAGATTCGATTGCTCGATCTTTAGCAACAGCAATGGTGAAGCCCAGTGGCTTAAAGCTAGCTTGCATTACCCAGGACGCTAGCATTGCACCCATCAGATCGCCTTTCTGAGCCGTAATGATGTAAAGTCCGCTGCTGATTCGTCCCAGTGCTTTTTCTAGATCTGCGTCAATCGATTTGATTTGTTGGACGGTGCGATCGCGAGTCAGCGCTTGCCCCAGGTCAACCCCCGCCTCTTCACAAAGCTGATAAAGTGACTCACCTGGAACATCTTTTACCCGAATTGCTGGAAATGCCTCAACCAAGCCCAGGTTCCGAAAGCGGTTGAGCAGTGGGTCAACAGGTTCGTCATCGCCTCCGTAAGATTCAAATAGCCCAACTGCCTGCTTTGCTTTAGCGGCAGCCAGAACGGTGCTGAGCGCAGCTTGGATTGAAGTCGCAATGTCACCGGAAGCAGGCGGCATACTGATTACCAGTCCAGCGGCGTGGCTGACCATTTCCTGTAGCTCTTGCGGATCGGCTGACTTCAGATCCATCATTTCGACCGCAACTCCGGCTTTGGTAATGCCCTTAGCAATCGACTGCGAGAGGCGATCGCTATATCCATAATCGGATACGTAAAACACCGCCACCGTTTTGTCAGACTTCGCCTGCTCTTTGCTCCACTGGCGGTAGCGCCCCGTCCATTCCGCCACGTTGTGTTGCAGTAGTGGCCCGTGTCCTGTGGCAATGATGTTAACGGCTTCAAGCTGATCCATCCGCTTTAGCGCCGACAGCACCGAGCGGGCATTAGGACCCATGAGGCAGTCATAGTAATAGCGAAAGTCGTCTTCAATTTCCGATAGTTCCTCATCAAAGGTGCGATCGTCGCAGTAGTGCATCCCAAACGCATCGCAGGTGAAGAGAACTTGCGTTTTGTGGTCGTAGGTGAAAATGGTGTCGGGCCAGTGCAGGTTGGGCGCAATCACAAACTCTAGTTCATGCCCGTTGCCCAGGTCGAGGCGATCGCCATTCTTCACAATCCGCTGCTTGAAGGGCTGATGCACCAGATTTTCAAGGAACTGAATCGCCACCTTTGAGCCAACCACCGTCACGTCGGGTGCAAGCGCAAGAATGTCGGGCACCAAGCCGCTGTGGTCGGGTTCCGTGTGGCTAATGATCAGGTAATTAATTTCGGCTGGATTAATTGTTTCTTTCAGCAAATCCAGGTAAAGCTGCCGAAACTTGGCGTGGGAGGTGTCTACCAGGGCAATTTGCTCACCCCGAATCAAGAACGAGTTGTAGGTCGTGCCGTTTTTTAAGCCAAACTCGATGTCAAAGCGATCGCGATCCCAGTCAAGCGATCGCATTGTCAATGTTTCTGGCGCAATTTCAGCCGTTTGCATCGTTAGCCTACGCTGCGTGCGATCGGTTAGTACGACCATGAGCGGTTTCCTCCCCGCGATGCGAAAAAATACCTACCCCTCTATCTTCTCTTAAGTTTTGGGATCAAGCAGACCGATTCCTTTTGGAAAAGTTATCGGTCTGTTAGGCAGACTGAAATAATGTGAATATGCTCCGCTCAAACCTGAGTGTATTCCAATATGGAAACGCTGCGAGTCAAAGTCAAACCCAACTCCAGGATAAATATAAACGATGGTTAGTTTAGCGGCGATCGCCCTGGCAGGTGGACAAAGTTCTCGCATGGGTCAGGATAAAGCACTGCTTGAACTGGACAGCATTCCGCTGATTCAAAGAACGTATCAAATTGCTCAACAGTGTGCTGACCCTGTTTATGTTGTAACTCCCTGGATAGAACGATATCGTGACGTTCTTCCAGCAAACTGTCGGTTTATTCAAGAAACCTGGAAACCAGAAGAAGCCAAACCACACGGGCCGTTAGTCGGTTTTGCTCAAGCCTTGACGTATATACAAACCGAGTGGGTTCTGCTACTAGCTTGCGATTTACCCTATCTAAAACTTGAAATTCTACAGAATTGGGTAGCGGAATTGGAGAATGCATCTGTGGAAGCGATCGCCTTTCTCCCTAAAAATCCACAAGGTTGGTGGGAACCCCTCTGCGGCTTTTATCGCAGCAACTGTCTATCCGAATTGACAAACTTTGTAGAAAGTGGGGGGCGATCGTTCCAAAAGTGGTTAACTCACCAACCCGTTCAGGAACTCACTTTGGATAATGTGCAAATGTTGTTTAACTGCAATACTCCCGAGGAATGGGCGATCGCAAAAAGTGAGTAATTTGGGCTGATAAAGGGAACGGCGATCGCACATCACATCTACTGTCCTAAATCAGAAGTATTAGAGAGAATGGAATAAGTTCTTAGATTTAGCTCATTAGAAACTCCAACCTGTCCATGATTACTGAAGAAGAAATCCTACAAAACTACGATCCCAGTAGCATCGGCGTTGATAACGGTAATTTGTTGGGATTACCCTTCGATTACGACTCAGCCAGCATCATCGTGTTTGGCGTTCCCTGGGAAGTGACTGTTTCTTATGGCGCAGGCACGGCCGCTGGGCCGCAGGCTGTCTTGGATGCATCTCGGCAACTGGATTTGTTTGACTTTGACAATCCGGATGGCTGGAAGCAAGGCATCTTTATGGCTGAGATTCCTCAGTCAATTCAGCAAAAAAGTGATACATTGCGGCAGGATGCAACCCGGATTATTCAGCACATGGAGCAGGGCGAGCAGGTTGAGGACAGTCCAGAACTGGTTGAACTGCTGCAAACCATTAACCAGGAGAGCGAAGCTGTTAACCAATGGTTGTTTGAACAGTCACAAATGGCTATGGCTCAAGGCAAACGGGTTGTAGTGATTGGTGGCGATCATAGTGTGCCATTGGGAAATTTGAGGGCGATCGCCCAACACCATCCCAACTTTGGCATCTTGCACATCGATGCTCATGCTGACCTGCGCGAAGCATACGAGGGGTTTGAGTTTTCCCACGCCTCGATCATGTTTAATGCGCTCAAGTTGCCACAACTTTCCAAACTGGTGCAGGTTGGTATTCGCGATCTATCTCACGATGAAGTGAAGTTAATTCAACAGTCAAACGGGCGAGTGTCCGCTTACTACGATCCGATGCTGAAGCAAAAGCTGTATGGCGGTATTTCCTGGCTAGAGCTTTGCAAGCAGATTGTGGCAGAGCTCCCCCAGCAGGTTTACATCAGCTTTGATGTGGATGGCTTAGATCCAAAACTCTGCCCCACCACAGGAACTCCTGTCCCCGGTGGGCTAGAACTGGAACAAACGTTTTGCCTATTCCGAGAGGTCGTTCATAGCGGACGGCAGATTATTGGCTTTGATGTGGTCGAGGTTGGCAATGCCGAGTGGGACGGCAATGTGGGAGCCAGAATCGTTTATAAGCTCTGCAATTTGATGAGCCTCTGCAACTAATCTCTCCAAAAGAACCCGCAGTATATAGTAATCCTAAAAGAGTTGTGAGCGCATCCCCTGGGGATGCGCTCACAACTCGCTCTTCTTACAACTGATTTAGGACTGCTGTTTTTAGATGACGGTCGGATTCATCGGATCTGAGGCAAACGCCAGCCACAGCGGGAATTGCAGCAGCGACAGGTTCACCATGTCCTCGGATTCGTCAATGATGATCAGCGGCAGTTGTTTTTGGCGTACCAAGCGATCGGCCCGTTGAGCTAGCGGTTCTGGTGCTTCAAATAGGACGATGCCTTGCTCTGCACCAAAGTCACCCCGTGAAATACCAAGGCAATCCTGTAAGCCTCTGCGCCATTCACCTAAGCGTTCGGGAGAGTTGGCGAGAATGAGAGTACGGACGCGATCGCCATACAGATTCCGCAGAACCGAGATTGTTGCCGAGACAATCAGAATATTTTGCAAGCGTGACCCCATCGTCCGCAGCGCACCCCGTCCACCCTGAGCAAAGAACCAGTTTGATACCCGTTCTGCGTGAATTGGCTCAAAGGTACGGCGCAGCTGCCAGGGTGGCCCGTAGTAGTCGGGCATTGTCCGATATTGGTCTAAGATCTTGCGAATTTGTCTTGCCTGGTCTTCAAAATTTTGCTCGGCAAATCGAGGGGTAAGAACCTGATCATCCTCAAATTCATCAGCATCTCGAAAGTCCCGGGAGCCTCGCAGATCACGAGGGGCTTCTCGCACTTCCGGCTCTCTGGCAGGGGCAACTAGCTCTAACTGCTCGGCTGCTGTCGCCAAGTCTTGCAAGCTGCCCACTAGATAATCTTTAAAGCCCTGAACTCGAATTGCCAAATCTTGAGACGCTCCCGCAAAAGTGGTTCGCATTTCTGTGCGAATGCGCTCTTGTCGGCGCTCTAGCTGCTCAACTGAGATTTGCAGAGTTTTCTTGCGCTGCTCCAGCTCACTCAACCCCTCTTTGACCATACGCCCGATTGTTGTCTGTACATCTGCCATCTGCCCTCGCAACATCCTGTCGTAGGAGGCTTGTAGGGTAGCAATTTCTTTTTGTAAGGCTTTTTCTTGTCGCCGCAGATCCGCAACTCGCTGGGTCAGGACTGTTATCTCATCACCCAACGCCTCATGGGACATTTCTTCGGCAAGGATCTCATCACCACCAGCAGCGTCTTCGATAGCTTGTTCTTTGGCAACGATATCATTTAGGGGTTTGGCGATAAATTCACGGCTTGGCGAGTCGTTGGAGTTCATGGGCAAGTGGGACGGTAAGTTTTAAGTTTTGAATCGAGAGTGAACTAGCAAGGGTTTCCACAGTCAAGTAGCCGTTGCTCTTAGGCATCGGAGATGGGGCAGTGTTGCTCCAGGCATTGCCTCAGCATTTTAGGGTCAAAGAGAATCGGCAAAAAGTGAATGCTTTTGACTTCTTTGAAGTAGAACAAAATCGGGATGCCAGTCCAAAAGATACGCCAGTTTTGCCAGTCGGTGTAGGGAAAGTGGCGAATCAGCGTGTCTCCACGGGTGATGTCTAGCGCAGTGGAGGTAAACTGAAGCCGCAGGGTAGCCGCTTGAAACAGCAGAAATAGCCCTAAGAGGGCGATCGCTCCATTCACCCAAGGTTGCCCCAGCCCTATGGGTAGCGCAGTTAAAAGCAATGCGATCGCAATCAAGGCGATCGGCAACGCATAGCTGGGAGCCAGCACAGTCGTTTCAGTGGAAGTCGGAGAGGGCGTGACAGTCACAAGCGCGAATCCCTTCAGTTACAGCTTAGTTCAGCCATCTCCATTCTAAGGGGTGATGCTCCTGGTGCTTCAACCCAGGCAGAACGAGACCTGCTAGAAGCCACCCAGAACAGCACTGCCTGTCCCTTGGAACATGATCCAGGAGAGAAAGAAATTGACAATAAAGATTGCCAAAAGTGCGGTCACAACTGCGGTAGTCGTAGATTGCCCCACTCCTTTTGCTCCTCCGGTGGTGGTTAAACCCCAGCTTGAGCCGATTACCGCAATCAGCCCACCAAACACAAAAGCTTTAACCAGGGCGCTAACCAGATCCCAAACGCTGAGGAAGTTTCGGGCTGAGTTGAGAAATACGGTCGATGAAATGCCGTAAAGCCCTTCGGCAATCAACAGTCCACCCGTCATCCCTGTGATAAATGCCAGGATAGTAAGAATCGGCAGCATCAAGCAGCAAGCAACCACTCTGGGAATGACCAAGTAGTCAATCGGGTCGGTTTTGAGCATTTGCAGCGCGTCGATTTGCTCAGTCACCTGCATCGTGCCAATTTCAGCGGCAAAAGCAGAGCCGACCCGTCCTGCCAAAATCACCGCAGTCAGGACAGGGGCGAGTTCTCGGGCTAGAGAAAGGGCCAAAACACCACCAACGGCTGTACCCGCGCCCAGGTTAATAAATTCTCTGGCGACCTGAATGGTAAACACCATGCCCACAAAAGCGGCCGTAACCAAAGCAATCAACAGCGACTCTGGCCCGACGGCAGCCATTTGATCGAGGGTGTTGCGGCGATGAATTTTGCCCGCAATCAGATGGACGATTACCTGTCCACCTAATAGCATGGCAGCAAGTAGTCGCTGACTCCATAGCCCTAATCCAGAAGTCTGAGCGGTTTCACTCAATGGTGCTGTACCCCTAAACTTTGATGAAGGTTTAAGTAAACGTGGTTAACGCAGATAAGCAGTTTGCCTACCTAAAATGAACCTCAATGTAAACAATAGCGGATTGTTGCCCTGAGGTTCTGAGGGGGGGATGCACTGCGGTGTATCTCCACTTTTCGTGGATTTTCGGGCTAGTTTGACGTGTCCTTTAAGGTGAAGGTGCTGTTTGGATTATGAGTTGGATTCATAGATCTTCAACAAGCTTTTTAATAGAGATTTAAGATTTCTGACATCTGGACTGGATTGAGGCGATCGCCCCTATCGTAGGGACTGGCAGGTATAGCCATACCTTCAGCCTGTTAGGATCTTCAACCCTTAGAGCATAAGCCTCTCTATGAGTACTTTGCCAAGCTTTCTGCGTTCAATTCTGATTACAGGAATCTTTAGCTTCATGACTCCTACCCTATTCATCATAGGAGTTTTGCTATGCCTCTCTATGGTGGGCTACGTTCCGCTATTTAGCTCCATCAGTCAGGCTGGGCTAGAGCAAATCACCCAATTTCTGTCCGTGTTTGGCAGCGGTAGTTCCGTCAATGGGTTGCTGGTCATTGGGCTGGTTTGCAGCCTGGTTGGTATTTTGTTTGATACTTTCACCTTTTATCGTCACCAAAACCTGCGAAACAATTGAGGTGAGCGTAGGGACAGTTCGCGAACCATCCCTACGAGGTTTCTACTTCTAAAACGACTCCTAACCCTGCGGTTCTGGAATGGTGATGTCAATCTGAGTCACTTCGATATTAGAACCCAAACTGCTGAGCGGGGGCTGAATGGCAGCCGCATTGCCAACTACCAGCGTGACAATATTTTCTGGCTTCAGGTATTCTTGAGCAGCCCGCTGAACGTCCTCAATTGTGGTTTCCTGAACAGCACGCTGATATTGAAAGATAAAATCGGCAGGGTAGCCGTAATACTCGTAGCGCATCAGTCGCGATAATGTCTGCCCCGGATCTTGAAAGTTAAAGATAAAGGCATTGAGTACCGAGTCTTTGGCGCGTGCCAGTTCTTCCTCAGTGATCGGAGCCGTGCGGATGCGCTCAATTTCTGATAGCACCGAGCGAATAAAGGGCACAGTTGCGTCAGAACGAGTTTGCCCACCGCCAATAAAGGTGCCAGGGAAGTCAAACCGAGGATTCCAGTAAGCATAGACGACATAAGCTAGCCCCTGGCGCGATCGCACCTCATTCGTCAGCCTGCCGCCAAATCCATTCAGCACTTCATTCACGACCGTGAGAGCAGCGTGGTCAGGGTTATCTAACTGTCCACCCAGATGCCCGACCTGAACATAGCTCTGAGTTAGCTGGGGCTGATCGACCAGAAACACACCGGTCTGTGCCTGAGCGACTTCGGGTAAATCCAACTGAGCTTCGAGGTTGGGGTTGGGCTGCCAGTCGCCAAACTCTGCTTCGATCAGCGATCGCATTTCCTCACTCTCGAAATCGCCCACGATCCCCAAGATCATGTTGTTGGGGTGGAAATACTGTTCATAAAAGCCAATAATATCGTCGCGGGAAATATTATTCAGCGTGGAGTACTCTACAGTGCGGGCGTAAGGGCTTTGTGCGCCGTAGACCAGCTTTTGGAATTCGCGCCCAACCACTTCATCGGGATCATCATTACGACGGGCAATTCCACCTCGGATCTGGTTCTTCAGCAGATCGATCCGGTCTTGAGGAAAGGCTGGCTGTCGAATGACCTCGGCAAACAGCCCAAACACCTCTGATAAGTCTTCCGTCAGAGCGCTGAAGCTAGCACTGCCCGTGGTTTCGTCAATTCCAGTTTCGACAGAGGCGGCACGCTGCTCTAGCAACAGGTTGAGTTCATCGGGCGGGTGCTGCACGGTGCCACCACTCCGCATCACCGAACCTGTAATGCTGGCTAGCCCCACTTTATCGCCTGGTTCAAGCCGTTCACCCGTGTGAAACATGGCAGTGCCACCGACTAGAGGCAGTTCGTGATCTTCCATCAGATACACGATGATGCCGTTGTCTAGCTCAAAGCGAGAATAGTCAGGCAGTTGAATTTCAGGAAGCGGCTCAAATTCTAACTCGGTGTAGTGACGGGCTGTTTGCGCCAGCGCAGGTACTCGACCCAGCCCGAGCAAAATCATTGCTATGGTGACCAGCGCAATGAAGCTGTAGCGAATTAGCTTTTTGCGCTGGCTGCGCTGGAATTGGAACCACTGCATGATCGATGGGACTCCTTTTGGGGATTGGGATTAAGAGAGGATAATTTTGTGAGTTCAGTACACAAAATTACCTGAAAAATTCTAGGGTTCAGATTGGGTGAGGAGTTTGCCGATGGTGAGGTTTTGAGGCTGGAAGGTTTCCTGAGCCACACGCTGTACGTCTTCGGCAGTGACGGCAGCAATCGCCTCTAGTTCGTTAAACAAATTGCGCCAGTCGCCTGTTTTTGCCTGATACTCTGGCAGCAAGCTAGCCATACCCTGGTTGGAAGCCAGCACTCGCAAAAGTCCTGCTCGCGCCTGAGTTTTAACGCGATCCAGTTCTTCTGCGGATACAGGTTCAGCCTTGAGGCGTTCTAGCTCGGCATCCATCGCAGCGGCGACTTCATCGACGGTATGTCCAGGAGCAGTCAGGGCATAGATCATCATCAGCGTGGGATAGCGATCGCCCGGAAAGCCATTCGCACTTTGAACACTCAGGGCAAGCTGCTGTTCTTCGACCAGGGACTTATAAAGTCGGGCAGTGCGTCCAGACGTGAGAATCGCATCAATGATTTGGTACGTCACGTTATCGGGATCACTAATTGCAGGACGCTGATAGCCTTCCAGATACCAGGGTTCTGCGGGAAGTTCCAGGGTCACTTCTCGCACTTCAGTTTGAGCTGGTGCAACGGCAGTGACTTCAGGTGAACTGTCTCTGGTCTGGTAGCGCCCAAAGTAAGTTTCTGCCATTTGCCGCACCTCGTCAGGATCAACATCCCCAACTACAGCAGCGACGATTTGATTAGGCGTGTAATGAGTTTCAAAGAATTTTTGAATATCTTCGCGGGTGAGGTTGCGAATATCTTCCTCGTAACCAATGATCGGACGACCGTAGGGATGTCCAGGAAAAGCAGTTTCCAGGAATGCCTCAATCATTCGACCGATGGGCGAGTTGTCGGTTCGCATCCGCCGCTCTTCTAAAATCACGTCCTTCTCTTCGTAAAACTCACGAAAGACGGGGTCTAAAAACCGCTCTGACTCCAGAGACATCCACAGTTCTAGCTTGTTTGCGGGAAAGCTGTAAAAGTAACGAGTAGCATCAGCAGAGGTGGTTGCGTTTAAGCCAACTCCACCCGCCTGCTCGACGATTTGCCCCATTAGGTTTTGTTGAACATAGCTTGCGGCTTCGGCTTTAGCGGCTTCAAACTCGGACTGAATCCGGGCGATCGCCGCCTCATCTCCAGCCTCTCGCGCCGCCTGAAGTTGCTCAAACAGTTCATCTAGCCGCTCTAACACAGGGGCTTCGGCTTCGTAGTTAGTCGTGCCAATCTGCTTGGTGCCCTTGAATGCAAGATGTTCTAGATAGTGGGCTGCTCCCGTTTTGCCATCTTCCTCATAGGCAGCACCTACATCTACATAGGTCATGAAAGAAACTACTGGAGCCACATGCCGCTCTAGCACGATAAATTTCATGCCATTGTCGAGCGTAAACTCGGTAACGCGATCAATTACGTCATCAATGTAGGTGCTGAGATCAGCGGTTTCTGGCTCAGCCTGAGCAGCGGTTTGGGCTAAAGCGGCTTGAGGCGTTCCTAAAAACAGCAAAATCGCTGCTAGCACCGCAAAGATAGCTCGATTCCACAAGATGACTCGGCTCCGAGCGGCACGATTGCTTCGACAAAAATCTGATAAAGAGACTGACCGACTCATTGAAATCATGGAATCAGTGACAAACACTACCAAATCCCAGCATAAAGACTTTTCAGAATTCAGGCATAGATCCGATCCATTTTAGAAACTGGAGCCTTAGCCATCCTGCTACGATCGCGCTTCTGCAAACCCTTGAGGAACTGGAAGCTGATCTAAATGTTTCCAGCAAACCGTACAGGCGGGCAAGTTATGGGCGATCGCATAGGGTTCGTGTACCGTGTCTAGCCAGTGAAAGAATTCTCGAAAGTTTTGGGCAATCTCAGACGGATCGCTGTGAATGTCTCCAAGCTGAAAATGGGGCGATCGATTTTCGATAGCAAAGGGGCAAGCGTGAAACTTTCCTTCTGTCGTCAAAACCGGATAGCAATGGGGGCAACGAGAATTGGCTTTAGGACGGGTTGCTTCTCCAGTAAAAGGGTCTACGCCTCGCCCTGAGTCAACCACATCCGGATGACCTATAGCGATCGCCCCTGCATGTTCCGTCTCATATCCTTCCAATTGCTCCAGCGACTTCTTCGGCATTTGAGGCGCACCATCCCCCGTCGCGATGGAATAGTTCAAGGAAGCAGTCGTCTGACCTAGTGGGTCAGATTCTAGAATGTGCAGCAACCGTTCCGCCTGAATGCCGTTGGAATAAATTACGATCGCCCCCCGGTAGCCCTGCTGCCGTAGATAGGCGATCGCCCAGATAACATTCTCAGAATCAAGCGTCGGCTCACCCCCATAGAATTTGATTGTGCCTTGCTCATTCAGCATCACCGTCTGCAAGACCGCATCTAGATGTTCGACGGTGTATTCGCTGTACCAACCTTTGGGGCTACCAAACACCGTACAGAATGAACAATCCCGATTGCACTGGTTACCCGGATAGAGGTGAAGTTCCATCAGGCGATCGTCGGTGATCACACCTTTATCGCGGGGTTGTCGCTCTTTAAAAACCATACTTCCCTACTCTACAAAGCATTTCTACAAAGCAATTTGCTCTTCCCAGGTTTGTTCCAGTCGCGTAGTGTATTCAGCATTAACGACAGGAACAGTAGTGGAAGTCAGTTCATCCAAAGGAATGCCATATTCCCCCTCTACCTTAGTAAATTCGGACTGTAGTTCGGCTGGAACCTTTTGAGGACTCAGCAAGGGTGGGTCACCCCAAACGTCCGGCTTAAATTTTTCCAGTTGTCCCTCCGGGCTAGAGAGAATATCTGCCAAAACCATTGCGCCTGCGGGGTTAGCAGCATTAATAGGAATGGCGGTGAAAGAGGGATCATTCAATGAAATTCCCGGCATTGTAAAGGCTCGCGTCGTGTCGGGAAGCCGTCCACTCGCGATTCCTTCTGCCACCTCGGAGATAAATACAGGCATCATCCAAATCTCGCCATTGGCAAAGAGTTCTTGCAGACGGTTTTGCGTAGGTGGATAAGTTTCACCGCTCCGCCAGAGGTAAGGTTCCAGTTCCTGCAAATATTCAAACACTTGAGGCGACTTTTCGTTCCACAAGGCCTCATCAAATTCGGCTCCAGCATATTGCTCATAGCCTCCCGTCACGCCATACAGTGCGGTCAGGAGAAAACGGCTACCGTCAAATTGAGGAGGTGCAACGTAGGCAAAACGTCCGGGGTTTGCCTTCGCCCATTCCAGCAGTTCTTCAAAGGTTGTGGGAAACTGCTGAACTCTCGCGCTGTCCGTCGCCATGACGTAATAACTGCCCGTGTAGGGCGCAGAATATCCTTCGATGGGCAAGCCAAAGTCAGAGTTCACCGCCGGATCATCCGCATCGTAGTACTGGTTGCTGGGCAGCTTGTCACGAAAGGGACCAAACAACAGATCCCCCTGCTTCATCGTGCGAAAGTTCTCACCATTGATCCAAATCAGATCAATGCTGCCGCCTGAGGTCTGCCCTGCCTGCACTTCTCCCAACACCTTATTGACCGCTTCTACCGTGTCGTTAAGGGGAACTCGATTAAGCGTGACGTTGTACTGGCTTTGAAGGCGATCGGCAACCCACTGATCAGCGTAAGCATTCGTTTTATCGCTGCCGCCCCACATGGCCCAATTTACGGTTGTCCCTTCAGCCGCCGCTACGATCTCATCCCAAGAGGCGGCTGTGGGATCAAAGCTAGCTGTTTCAGAGGAAGAATTTTGTTGGGTACAGTTGCTTGTCAATGTGGCTAAGCAAGCACCGGTAGATAGCCAGAGGAAACGCCGACGGTTTAGGGGGAAGTGGGGATTGGGGGTTAGGTTCATGGATTAGTTTTTTAGAGTTGAAGTGGTTTGCAGAAGATGAGTTTTGAGTGATAGTTGAACGGAAGTTAGGAAACTTGGACGGGATGGGGCACGGTGCTGTGTGGGAAGTACCAAAGGGCTGTAGGTGGGAGATAGGCCCAAACGGATTGTCCAATTTGAAAATCTTGAGTAGGCGTAACCCAAGCTTGTAGGGTTAGCTCCGGGGCGATCGCCAGGGTCAAGCGTCGTTGCGTTCCAGTAAATCGGTTGGCAATTACGGTGGCAGGTAGGGTGTTTGCTTGCGATCGCCCCTCTGTAAACACCTGGATTTGCTCAGGACGAATGGTGACTTGAATTGAACCGTAGTGGTCATACTCATTCAGCAACGTTAAATTATTGGATAACGTCCATTGCCGACCGTGAGCTTCAGCAGCAAAGAAGTTGACCCCTCCCATAAATCGAGCAACAGTTTCATCACAGGGCTGTTGATAGATTTGTTCGGGTGTGTCAACCTGGCGCAAACATCCATCAAACATCAGGGCAATTCGTTGAGACATCACCACTGCCTCTGCCTGGTCATGAGTCACAATTAACATCGTCACTCCCGTTTGAGCCTGCAATCGCAAGATTAAGTCCTGCATTTCTTCTCGCAAATTGGCATCTAGAGCAGACAGAGGCTCATCTAACAGCAGCAGTTTGGGGTGAATAATCAGCGATCGCGCCAATGCTACCCGCTGTGCCTGCCCACCTGAAAGCTCTGATGGCTTACGTTGAGCAAACCCTTCTAGCTGAACCTGAAGCAGCATGGCGATCGCCTTTTCTTCTCGCTCAGCCTGACCAACTCCGCGCATCTTCAGCCCAAACGCGACATTCTCACCCACTGTTAAGTGTGGGAACAGCAACCCACGCTGTAGCACCAGTGCAATATCTCGTCGCTCAGGTGGGACTCGGTTGAGAATTTGACCATCCAGGGTAATCGTGCCGCAGTCAGGTTGTACTACCCCCGCGATCATCTGAAGCGTTGTGGACTTACCGCAACCCGATGGACCCAATAGCGCCAAAATCTCACCTGCCTGCACCTCAAGCCACAGACTTTGGACGGCAGTGACTCCTGGAAAATGTTTGGTGAGATCTTGGAGGTGAAGATGAGGCATAAGAGATTGGGAATGAGGGACGGGCTTATACATTTCCCAACCCTCCTAACGCCGTATCATTTTCCAATGCCTTGCTTGCCAACAGTAAAAACAACAATCCCGGTACAACGGATGTAATTGCCACCGCCGCAACCAGCCCATTGTTTCCTCCTTGCAGTAAGGTAAACAGCACCATTGGCAAAGTAAATACCCGTCCTGCACCCACAAAGAACGTCAGGAGAAACTCATTCCAGGAAATCAGAAAGGCAAATAATGCACCCACCACAATACCAGGAGCAATCAGCGGCAAAGTGACTTGTGAAAGCACCTGAACTGGAGAAGCACCGAGCGATCGCGCCTGCGTTTCATATCTGGTGTCAAAGTTGGCAAACACACTGGTTAACACCAGCGTCATGTATGGAATGGTCGGCATCAGATGTACCAAAATCACACCCAGAAGCGTACCGTTTAGCCCTAGCCGAATCAGCACAAACTGAATACCCATGAGGGTTGCTAATGGTGAAACAATGATAGGGGTTAACAGAAATAACTTTAGAGCCTCCTTTCCTGGAAACTCCATCACTCCGATCGCCCGTCCTGCGGGAAGCCCAACCAACAGTGAGAGAATTGTGGTGACCAAAGCGATCGCCAAACTCTGTAATAGCCCTTCGATCACTCTAGAAGCGGGTGATACAAGCTGCGACCAGTGCTGAAGTGTCCACTGGTCAGGAATGAGTTGCGGGAAAAACCATCCTTGTGCAAAGGACCAGATCACCAACGGCAAAAACGGTAGAAACAACACCACAATAACGAGAACAATGAGTCCCTTTCGCAACATCCTGATTCCCTACGCTCCTTTTATAGGCTGACGGTTCTGACGACCGCGCGACACCAGCCACGAGTACGCCACAATGATCAACAGTGAGAGAATCGATAGGATAATTCCCAAGGCGATCGCTTCCGCACGGCGAGTAATATCACTATCCGTAAAGGCGCGATAAACCAATACTGGCAATGTACGTGGGCGAGTTGACCCTAGCAAAAAAGGAACTTCAAACGAAGCAAAAATATAGCCAAACACAATCAAACTGGATGACAAAATTCCGGTTCTCATCATCGGCAGGGTCACGTTCCAAAAACGCTGCCAGGGAGTTGCACCAAGTATCTGTGCCTGCATTTCGTAGGCAGGATTGATACTTCGCAGGACTGCCAGCAAGATTAATGTGATAAAAGGAATCTCTTTCCAAAGGAAATGTAATAACACACCAATATTGGCGACATCGTTGACTAACAGTGGAAAGTCCTGGTCAGACTGAATCCAGCCCAATGCATAGAGCGATCGCGAGATAAATCCACTCGGTGATAGCAACAGCAAAACGCCCGCAATTCCGACTAAATGTGGAATGGGTAGCGTGATTTGACAAGCAAAACTAGCCCAGCGTCCGGCGGTTCTTAGGAGCAGGGCTAAGCCAACACTCAAAACGGTTGATAGTCCTGTGGCAACTACTGCGATGTAAAGGCTAAGTGTCAGCGATCGCAAAAATTCTGGATTCGTCAACGCTGCTTGATATGCCGTTAACGAAATCTGACTTCCCAACAGCCCGATCGCCCCAATACTTTGAAGCAATGCCAACACCAACCCACCACCAAACAGCAATCCAACGATTCCCACTGCCGGAAGCATCAGCAGATAAGCCTGCCAGGGAAAAGGCTGTGCCAGATTCGGAGAGGTCTGATGTCGAGGAGATTGGAGCTTAAGAGTCATGACTGAGTTCTGGATGAATTAGGGGACACGGAACACTCGCCAATACAGCACAGGATGATATGAAAAGTAATTCATATAAAAGTTGGCTGGATTCTCCCTGAGAGTTAGATTAGCTTCTAAATTTCCTCATCTAACCAGGACATAACCTCCTGCCACAGTTCTGAAAATTGCTGACGGCTTCGCTGCCATCGCACCATTCGCTCAGTCGTATTGGGGCTATCTTCTGCATCTGCGTACCAGCGGTTAGCGGTGATCCAATATCCAGCCGTCCAACAGAGCGATCGCACCGCTGGGTAAACTCCAAATGCAGCAAAATGACGCTCAATTCGAGTCGCTAACGGCTCTCCCAACGCATTGTAATAACACTGCAAAAAGAAGGCGCGATCCTCAGCCGGTAAGCGATAGTCTTGTCGTCGCCGAACAGTTACAGGGGAAAGAAAATGCCCCAAATCTCCGGCAGGTGAACCAATTTCAGCCCATTCCCAATCGATTAAATAAGCTTGGCGATCGTTAATGAGCCAGTTCTCGTAGGTGTGGTCACTGTGGACTAAGCAGCGATGGGGATAGGCTTCTAACAGTTGCTCTGCTGACAATCGCGATCGCGCCTTATCTAACACTGCGTGCAGCATTTCGACAATCTCTGGTTCTGCATTCGGTGAGTCCAAGTAAGGCTGAGCATAGCTTTTTGCTTCGTGGTAAAACAGCGTTAAGGGCTGCTCGACCACTGGCACCGTTGGCAAAAGGCGATCGACCTCATAGCCTGCGATCGTCGGTAAACGGTGAAGCCGCGCCAGAGTTTCGGCACATTTTTGTAAATGAGTGCGGCTGTAATCGAGTGAACCGCCTTCTAGATAATTTGTAATTAAAAATGTGTAGGGAAAGTCGTTAGTTGAGTCTAGTTTGGCTGTCTGTAGCTGATGCCCAATGTCAGTTTGCTGGAGATAATCCAAGATGACACGCTCAAACTGGGTAACGCGCCTCACATCTCCTTCAAACCGCTGATTTGGTGTATTAACGGCCACCCGAACTAAATCAGTCTGGTTTAATCTAAAAATGACATTGGCTTCTCCGTGAGCCAGAAACTCTAACTCTAAGTGACCGTGCGATCGGTTTAGATGCGCCTCTAATTGTTGCTTCAAAACCTTCAAATCAAGAGGTCTAGTGAACATCGGACGGTGAATTCGAGCAACAGGCTCAATGATAAACCGTTTCCTCGTGGCATGAATTATTTTTCATATGAATAGCGATTTTAATAATAAAGCTGTTGAAGCCAGCCCTACGCCGGACAAGCAATACTCACCCTCGTTCTGCGCCCAGCAGCTCAAAATTCTTGCTGATCCAAATCGCTTCGCTATTCTCAAGATTCTGCTCGATGGACCGAAACACGTTTGGGAGTTAAATGCAGAACTGGCTCTAGAACAGAGTTTGCTCTCTCACCACCTGAAGATTTTGCGGCAACACGAGCTCGTCAAATCGCAGCGAGAGGGCAAAGCAGTCCTCTATTCCCTTGCTCCTGGTGTTCGGGTTCCTTCAGGGCAAGGACTTAACTTAAAGTGCTGTATTTTGTCCTTTGAGTGCCCGATTCCATAGGGCAACCAGAGTGAGGGTTACTCCCTTCTCTCCGAAAGGATTTTACAGACAGGGGGCTACAATCCTAACTGAACTGTCGTAATCAAAACATGTGCCGTCTACTCGGATATTTGGGACTGCCTATTCCTCTAGATCGACTGCTCTACAAACCAGAACATTCTTTAATCGTACAGAGCTATCAGCCGCGTGAGATGACGGCAGGACTGCTCAATGCAGATGGCTTTGGCGTGGGCTGGTATCACACCAATCAGCAGGTGCCACCTTTCCGCTATCGCAGTGTGCTGCCAATCTGGAATGACGTAAACTTGCCTCCATTGAGCCGCTATGTAGAATCAGGCTGTGTTTTAGCGAGCGTCCGCAGTGCAACGCCAGGACTGGCAGTTGACCTGAGTAATTGTCAGCCTTTTCAGCAAGATCTCATCTTGGCGATTCATAATGGCTACATTGAAAACTTTCGACAAACGCTATATCGACCCATGCGCGATCGCCTGAGTGATGCGCTGTATGAGTCGATCCAAGGAATGACGGACTCCGAGCATTTGTTTGCCCTGCTGCTCAACGAATGGCACAATTCCCCCGGAATTAGCCTGGAAGCAGCACTACACAACACGCTGGTAACCGTCTTTGACCTGGCCCAGCTTTATCAGGTTTCAGCAGGCGCTAATTTGATTCTGGCGGATGGGCACCGTCTGGTCGCTTCTCGGTTTTCTAACCGATCGCCCGCCCCTTCCCTCTACTGGCTCAGGGACGATGCCTTCTTCCCTGAGGCAGTTGTGATTGCTTCCGAGCCGTTATTTGCTGGTAATTGGGTTGCTTGCCCAGAACGCAGCATTCTCAGTGTGGGAGAAGATCTTGATGTTCAAATCCAACAGTTCTGAATCAAAGTTTGATGGGAATGCGTCTGATCGCGTTTCCAATTTCCTAAACGAAAGCAGGAGCAAGCAGGTGTCTACCCGATTTCTGGGTCAAGATTCAAGCAATCGCGTCTCTACAAGAGGAGATCTGGGCGATCGCCGAGCACAGCTTCGGCAGCAGCTTCAGGCGTGTCGAGAAGCAACATTGGGACTTTTTGAAGGCGTAGACTACAGTAGTCTTTCCCGTCAGGCGCACCCCGACTTCAGCCCGATTGGGTGGCATTTGGGACACATCGCCTATACCGAAGCTTTCTGGATTCTAGAAAAGTGCGCCGGACAGCCGCCTCAGTTTCCGCAGTACCATCGGCTATTTGCCGCAGACGGCTTACCCAAAGCAGAGCGAGCTAACCTGCCCACTCTGCCCGAGCTTTGCACTTACCTGGATGCCATTCGGGTCCAAGTCCTGACTTACCTTAAAACTGCTCCCGTCGATCAGCAAGAACGCCTCTGGCGCTGGCTCCTCCAGCACGAAAGCCAGCACAACGAGACCATTACCTTGGTACTTCAACTTCAGCAAGCAAAAGTATCAGGAATTGGCGATCGCCCCCAACCCTCAGCCCTCGACTCCCAACCCCCAACTCCCAACTCTTACCCCCCCATCCTCATCCCTGCCGGACACTTCGAGCAAGGCAGCAACTCCCTCAATGCCCTGGACAACGAACGCATGGTGCATCCCGTTTACCTGGATGACTACTGGATCGATCGGTATCCTGTCACCTGCGGACAATATCGCCAGTTCATCCAGGCAGGCGGCTATGAAGAATCAAAATGGTGGTCAGAAGCAGGTTGGCAATGGTTGCAGCAGCATCCAGTCAGCAAGCCGCTTTACTGGTCAGACAATCCGGAGTGGGAAGACCATCCCGTGTGTGGCGTAAGTTGGTATGAAGCAGAAGCCTACGCCAACTCTGTCGGCAAGCGATTGCCCACAGAAGCCGAATGGGAAAAGGCTGCCAGTTGGAATCCAGAGCTAGAACAGCGATGTACCTATGCCTGGGGTGAAGCTTTACCAACCTCCCGACACTGCAACCACGATCACTGGATCGGACACACCACACCCGTCGATGCCTATCCTGCGGGACGAAGCGCTTACGGCTGTGAAGATATGCTGGGCAACGTGTGGGAATGGACAGCGGATTGGTTTACAGGTTATTCCGGTTTTAAGCCTTTCCTGTATTCAGGCTACTCGCAGATTTACTTTGACGGACAGCACAAAGTTTTGCGGGGCGGCAGTTGGGCAACCCGTCCCTGGGCACTCCGCTCCACCTTTCGGAACTGGTATCACCCTGGTGTACGCCAAATCCTGGCAGGGTTTCGCTGTGTACAGGATCAAGCTTAGTAGCTTTAAGTATTTGTACTTGACTGCGGATAACCACCGGGCTAAGTCTCCGTGATCGTTCGCTAGTTGCCCTGGCGATCGCTAGTTAAATTTGTAACCAAGAAGTTTTACTAGCATCTGCGAGATTAACTATGCAACAGGCTTATCCGATGGCTTTAGGAATATTTTTGGGACTGTTAATTTCAAGTGGAATTGCGGCTGTCATTATGCGAAATACCGTGAGCGAATCTCAAGCAATCGTTAACTCTACACAAGTTGCCTCTGTAGTTTTGTCTGATCGTTAACTCTCCTACAAACTGCTGCTTTATACCAAATCCGTCCGTAGAGTAGCGGTATCGGTAGGGGTGAACCATTCGGTCACAATCCTTGCAACTGAAGCACAATTCTTTTGCCGAATGCTTCGTCGTACACCCAATATGCTTCTTTACGAAACGAATTCCGTATTAGAAGCGTATCTAGTTTGCAAGCTCTAGGTTGGCAACAAGGAAATAATGAGCAAAGTAAAAGTGCCCAGCATTGCGCTGGGCACTTTTTCACTACTGAATTAAACCGTTACTCTGTTAAACCGTTACTCGGCTCCGCTGCACCGTTGCTAGCGCTTCAACCAAGCTGCGAACAGCAGCAATCATTGCCACTTCGCTGTTCAGTTGATTAATTGCAGAGCCTACGCCTACACCCGATGCACCAGCGGCGATCGCCATTGGCACTGTCACGTTTGACAAACCAGAAGCGCACAGCACGGGCACAGAAACCGCACGGGAGATTTCATAAGCCGCCGCTAAAGTAGGCGCTGCTTTTTCGATCAATCCCAGTGTGCCAGAGTGGTTGGGGCTGCTGCTGGTGCCACCTTCTGTTTGAATAATGTCGGCTCCGGCGTTAACCAATTCCTCGGCAAGCTGTACCTGCTGGTCTAGCTCCAGGATATGGGGCACGGTGACTGAGAGGGTGATGTGAGGGAGGAGCGATCGCGTCCGATGAGTGAGTTCCAGCACTTCTGCTGCTTCAAATCGCCGCCCCTGAGCATAAAACGCATCAAAATTCCCGATTTCAATCAAATCGGCTCCCGCTTCTACAGCAGTCACAAATTGCTCTGGCTCGACTGCTGAAACGCAAATCGGTAGTCCAGTAAGCTGTTTTGCCAGCCGTACCAGATCTGGGTCAGCGGCCAAGTCAACGAACGTTGCACTACCGCAATCTGCTGCCTTGACAATCGCTGCAACTCGGTCGGAGTTGAAATTGGTTAAACCACTAATGACTTTGAGGGCATTGCCTCGACTGAGGGAACTCTGAAGAGAGGGATGAATGGTCATAAAGTCTTCCCGAATTTGGCAAATCGTAGGATCATTTTGCCGCATTAATGCCAACCTTGCTGAAGATCATCTGATTTTTTCCAAACTGATTTTGAGAAATAAAGCGATTCCCAACCGCACCCACTCTCTGGCACTAACAATTTAAAGAAGAGATTTAACCCGATGGACGTTAAAGAACTGTTAGCGCGCTACGAGATGAAAGAGCGCAATTTTGCCAAAATTGACCTCCATCGAGCGGTGTTAAGGGGGATTAGCTTAAGCGGCGTAGACTTGTCTGGAGCAGACTTATCTGAGGCAGACCTGGCAGGCGCAAACCTTCGAGGCTCCAGTTTGAGCGGCGCGAATTTGACAGGTGCTAATTTGCAGGATGCCATCTTGAATCAGGTCATCCTGATTGACGCTGATTTAACAAATGCTGACTTGACCGGCGCAAACCTGTGGGGCGCAAACTTGAGTGGGCTGAACCTTCACAGCACTAAATTGAAGCGAGTCAATTTCAAGGGAGCTAACCTGTATCGAGCGATTTTGGGAAGTGACCTCAGGGGTGCCAACCTAACGAGTGCCAACCTGAGTTGGGCAATTTTATCAGGAACAGATCTGAGCCAAGCAATCTTGACGGAAGCTGACCTAAGTGGCGCGAACCTATGGGGAGCTAATCTGAGTGAGGCAAAGTTAAGAGGCGCGAACTTGAATGCCGCAGACTTGGGTGAAGTAAACCTATCGAATGCTGACCTGACCAAAGCACAACTCATCGGTGCGAAGCTAGCAGGAGTAAATTTTGCTGGAACTTATTTGAACGGAGCAGATTTAAGAGGCACTGGGTTAACAGAATCTGACTGGAGTGAAGCGATTGTATTTGATCGAGTCATTTGCGATCGCTAATCAATCCACTCATCACATTGGCTATCAGATTAACTACAACGCCACGTTTAGAAACCCTGTTCTTCGACGTGTTGCCAGCCAGCGTTCTAGCCTGAATGTTGTTGCTGGAGTGTCTTCAGCGACTTCAACCTATGCCTACTGCAGTTGCTCAAGCTGCCTCATGGCTAACCATATCCGGCAAACTACACTGAGCAGAAAGTTTAGCCCCCGAAATTTCAGTGCGCAAGTCGTGGGTACGTCCTTTGCCCGTGGCAACGGCGAGAAACTGCCCCCGCTCCAGGTCAATCACGACTTGGGCTTTCAGCGTGTGCCGTTTGTGCTTGCCGCTGTAGT
>NZ_JACJOV010000119.1:0-2789 GCF_014695745.1 Leptolyngbya sp. FACHB-671
CCTCAAGATCTACTGCCGTCTTGGGCAGTAATGCCGCAGCAAGCAGACGTCGAAGTTGAAATGGCAGACGACATTCCTCAAGAGCAGCGAATGCCAGATGGATTCTTCGATACCTGGCTTCAGGGAGTCGTTATCATTACCACGCCCTCCCCGGTAGAGGGAGAATTAGCTCAATTTGAAACCAGCAAAGCTGAGGCAATCAGGCAATTGAGCAGATCAGGTCGCAATCAGCTTGTACCAACCGATGCAGCAGGAGAGGTCATTACTGTTAATGCAGAGGTCGTCGAAAACAAAGCCTCCTCGTCTCAAGAATTAACTGGCGCGATGGTTAAGCAGCTGCGCCAGGAAGCTGGATTGAGCCAGATGGATCTAGCGATCGCTGTAGGGATGAGTCAAAGTTGGGTTCGCAATATTGAGAACAAATGGCAGGATAAACCTCTCAAACTAGTTCATGCTGAACGAATCCAAAATATCCTAAAGATTCCTCATTAAGTTCAATAGAGACAAACCCGCAAGTACTCAAAAACTTCTACTGAGTGATACGGTGGCACATCCGAGACTTTTACCGGTCTTGAAGCATTGCCAAACTTGACACTTCTGAAGATTCTGCAAGCACTCTCAAATAGACAAATTCCCATGTAGCAATGATTTGAGCATCTTCAGGGACTGCTAAATCTGGCAGTCCCTGAAGATGCTCAAAAAGTACTTAACAAAATTTTGTCCAATCAAAACGCTAGAAAGCCCTTAGGACAAGGTTTTGACTATCTTTAGGCGTCTCAAACTTGACACTTCCTAAAGACCTTTAGAAGAAAAAGTACTTGAAAACTTCCACTGAGTGATACGGTAAAAGTTGACAGAAGTGTTGTCTTTTAGCCGATTGTAGGAGTTTCAAGTAAAAAGTACTCAGAAACTTCCACTGGGTGATACGGTAAAAGTACTTGAAAACTTCTACTAGACGATACGGTATCCCGCTCTTTCGGCAATCTTCAGTAAAATCTTTCCCATAAATAGAAAAAGTACTCGTTTTCTTCCACTGAGTGATACATAAGAAGCAATTCAAGTACTAATTCGTAGATCGTTAAATCGATTGCTTGAAGAGCTTTTCAGAATCTCCGAATCTAATCTTGAGTACTTAAAAGTACTCGTTTTCTTCCACTGGGTGATACGGAAACTTCCACTGGGTGATACGGAAACTTCCACTGAGTGATACGCAAGATTTTTAAGGCTCTTATGCATCAATCATTTCAGGCTTTAGTACTTGCCTGATCATATTGATCAATTTGATCAGGTCGCAATTTGTCGGGTCAAAAAATCGAGGGTGCTAACCTGTGAAATCAGAATTTTCAGGTTGCACCTTAAAACTATGCCAGTCAATCGCTTGGCAAATGAGCAGAGAAATACGGGTTCTTCGTTTTTGAACAACCCGACGCTTATCCCTATGCTTAACTATCCACCCGTTCAATCTGACTGGCTAGGCAAGGCTGCAACAGACCATGTTCAGGAATGGTTAGACAGCGGGGTTGACCCTAGCATCATTGCACTGAATGTCGAAACCCTCACCGACACCGCAACCAATGACTACTCAGATGTCCTGTTCCCAATTGCTGAGCGACTAAACTGGAAGATTTCTCGATTTGGGCAGAAAACCCGCTCTAACCTGCGTGGTTGGTGGGTTAGCGGGATTGATCCCCTAAACAACTGGCAGCGCATGGAGTGGGGGCGCTTCAAACCCGATGCTGCAACACCTGTGATGGATCGGGAAAAAGGGAAACCTGCCAAGTACCTCAGCCCAAGCCTCGGACCTGGTTCCAGTCGTCTGGTTCTTCTTGATGTTCCACAACATATTTGGGACAAAGTCGCTCGACGTTACAACATTTCCATTGCTGATGGCGATCGTCCCCTCGGTTTCTGGCACTGGATCTGGAAACACGCCATTCCCGTCATTCTGACAGAAGGAGAGAAGAAAGCTGGTTGCTTGTTGACGCAGGGGTACGCGGCGATCGCCCTGCCGGGTATCTTCAACGGTTATCGCAAAGACACCAAGAAACTCATTCCAGAGCTAGCGCACTTTGCTACAGCAGAGCGCTCAGTCTACATCTGCTTCGACTACGAAACCAAGCCCAAAACCATCAAAGACATTAACCTGGCAACAACGAAGCTCGGCAAGCTGCTGAACCGCGTTGGGTGTGTTGTCAACGTTATCTCACTCCCAGGACCGCAGAAAGGGGTTGATGATTTCATCGTGGCAGGAGTCCAGCCCTTTGCAGACCTCTATGACTCCGCTCTGTCGCTGGAGTTCTGGCTGGCAACCAAGTTATGGGCACTCACGTATACCCCATCTCTAACTCTCAATTCCCCTTATTTAGGCAATCTCCCTTATCCCACGTCTGGTTTAGCCTGCATTAAGAGTGCGAAAGGGACTGGCAAAACGACGGCACTCCAGTCCCTTATCCGAGAAGCCACGAGCCTGGGACGAAAAGTTTTGGTGATTACCCATCGGATTCAATTAGGTCGTGCCATTTGTGAAAGTATTGGCATTGATTGGATTGAAGAAGTGAAAGAGTCAGAAACCCAGGGACTGTTGGGATATGGGCTTTGCATCGACTCTCTGCACTCTACCTCTCAAGCGCGTTTCAATCCTCAATTGTGGAAAGGGGCAATCGTCATTCTCGATGAAGCTGAGCAGGTTTTATGGCACGCCCTGAACTCCAGCACCTGCTACGACCACCGCATCAAAATCCTCGAAACCTTGTGTGAATTGGTGCAGGTAGTGCTAGACAGCGACGGTC
>NZ_JACJOV010000012.1:0-1755 GCF_014695745.1 Leptolyngbya sp. FACHB-671
ACTCAAGAGCAGACTGTTATCCCACTATTTGATTGGGCAACTCAAATCACCCACTCTTGCTATGAAATTGGGCTAAGCTGACCACCACATTTAGTACATCTGCGTAAGTCCTGTAAAAGTTGGATAACTTGTCCAATTTTTAAATTTAAAACCTGTTGTCGCAAAATTTGACTCTGTAAATTTGAGTATGCTGCTATCCAAAATTCAGGTAAAGCCACAATTTCTTATAAACGCGATGCTTTAGATTGCCGGATTGAATTCTCCAAAGTTGTTAGGTTCTCATGATGAGACTACTCTGAGTTTTCTGCACCACTAAGGTACAACAGAGCTGAATTGGAGCCGACCGTTGCGGCTGAATTGGTCTGCCAACACGTGCTGATAGACTGCCTCATAGCCATCCACCATGGAATTTAAGCTGAAGCACTGTTCTACATGTTGGCGACATGCATGGCGATCGATTTCGGCAACCTTCGCCAACGCTTCGATGCACTCCTCAACGGTATGACAAAGGAAACCAGTCTTGCCATGAGCAATGATTTCTGGTGCAGAACCCATCGCCATTGCAATCACGGGCGTTCCACTGACCATTGATTCGGTCATTACCAGTCCAAAGGGTTCTTGCCAAGTGATGGGAAAGAGAGTTGCGACGGCACCCCCCATCAAGGCATTCTTTTGAACATGGTTTGCTTCCCCCAAAAATTCAATTTGCTTACCGTCAATATGAGGTTTAATATCCTGCTCGTAATAATCCGTATCGACGCGATCGATCTTACCTGCGATTTTTAAGTGCCAACCTGTTTGTTTAGCAATCTCAATTGCCAAATGGGTTCCTTTCTCAGGTGAGATTCGTCCCAGAAAAGCCAGGTATGGTGGATCGTCGGGTTTTGAATGAAAGATGAAGGCGGTTGGGTCAACTCCGTTGTAAACCGTAGCCACATAATTTAGTCCCAGATCCATGCGGCGTTGAGAGTTAGAGATACTGATGAGATTTTGGTGTTTATGGTTCACATACATTTGCTCTATCAGTGGGGCAAAAATCCCATGAAGGGTGTGAACTGTCGGAGTTTTTACCAGATTGGCATAGGGCAGGGCTTGAAAATCGATGTGAGAATGGATGATGTCAAATTCGTTTGCCCGATCGTATACTTTGCTGAGTTGCATCATGCTATGGATCTGCGCCTCGTGAGGCGATATTCCTAACTGCCGGAAAGATTTTGGAATGCTAGGTTCCAATTCGGCAAGAGTCATTGAATCTGCTGTGGCGAACAGCGTAACGTCATGTCCTCGCTGGACTAACTCATTCGTCAACAGTTCAACAACAAGTTCAGTGCCACCATAGGTTAAGGGAGGAACGCGCTCTCCTAAAGGGGCAACTTGAGCAATTCGCATTCGTGATTCTCCTAAAAACTGAGTTTGAAATGTTTATTAAAGCCACCCAAGCAGGATCTGCTTTAGGAATTCTGATTACCACGTTAAAGCTGAAAGATAAGCATTTGATGAGGAAATTCTGAGGCGGTTTCCTGGGATCGCGTCTAGTTGCTCGACAGATGCCTTTAGCAGCCCTTCTACCCCCGATGCGGCTGTAATCATGTCCATCGAGCCACTTTTTCTAGACAGGTTTGCACTACGCGGCGCATATCTGATACGGAATCCGGCTGTGGAGTAACACTATAAGATAGAAGGATGGGACGTACAATTACACTGGCAAAACACCTCAGTCGTGAGGAATTAAAAACTCGCTATCAAAACAGCAGT
>NZ_JACJOV010000120.1:0-2693 GCF_014695745.1 Leptolyngbya sp. FACHB-671
GCCCCTAAGGCTGAATGACTATGGCTGACAGCTTGAGCCGCTAAACGAAAAGCATTGGCGGCCCGATTCACGACCGAGCGAGTCTGAGAACTGAGTGACTTTCCTCCGGTAATCCGCACTCCTAGACATAATCTTCAGAGTGAGATCGTCAGAAAAAGGAGATTGAGAGACTCACGGCATGGAGGCAAGCAACGATGTCCGAGATCAGACTCAGTTCAACCGAAGCTGGCATTGACCTAGCGAGTAGCCCCAATGAGAATCTAGCCCTACCGTCTTGGTAAGGAGAAGTCTTACTGCTGGGAGAATACTGGCGCACGACTGGACTCCTAGAACGATTGCAACAGCAGGTAAAAGTCAGCCGAGGACGCATGGGACAGTACGAAGTTTGCGATTTTGTCTTATTGCTGCTTGCCTATGCGGTCAGTGGAGTTGCAACCCTGAAAGAGTTTTTTATCCAACTGAGCAGCGTAGAATCTGTTGTACTGTCTGTGTGGCAACGACAGCAATGCCCAGTGGCATCAACCGTATCACGGTCTTTGAGTGCAGTAGAATTTCCGGCTGTGGAGCAACTGAGAACGTTGTTTAAGGCAGACTTACTCGAACATGGGTTTGATTGCAACCACAATGGCGGATTGCTAGATCGAAGCGGACAACGATACTGGGTCTTTGATGTGGATGGAACGCACCAAGTGGCACGACAACGATCTGTATCCCAGAACGAGACCTATCCTGCGCTGCGACGACGCAGCCAAGCGGCAGTCCGACCTGGCTACTTGGGACGCAAACGTGGAGAAGGCATTCGCAGCCGGAGCGCAGTGAGCCAAGCCCATACAACCGAGTGGTTAGGGACATTTGGGTTTGCGGGAAATGGGACACCTGGACCCGATTTAGATCGCGCTTGCGAAGCCATCCAGCACTACTTGCAGCACTACGGATTATCCGGAGATAGAGCCATTGTGCGCTTGGATGGCTTCTATGGCACTCCTCAGTTTGTCAATCGGATGCAACATCATCAATTAGGCTATCTCCTGCGGTCGAGACTATAACTTACTCAAGCAGCCCGCTATTGAGTCTCGATTAACTCAACTGCAAGCTCAAGCCTGGTTTCACCCAGAGAGCCATACCGTTCGGGGAGTCTTTGATCTGGGCTTTGTTCAAGATACCCTTGCAGGCTATACCTGCCCAGTCCGATTACTCGTGATCCGCACGCCGTATGATCCAAAACGGAAGCCGCGTGTCGGTAAACAGGTGAAAGAATGGGTCTACGAATTGTTCATCACAAGTCATGCTCAAGCAGGATTGAGTGGAACGGATGTGTTGAGTCTTTACTACGGTCGGGGGGGCTTTGAAAAAGTACTGGGCGATGAAGATCAGGAGCAACCCTGTGAACGTTGGTGTAGTTGGCATCCGCCCGGACAAGAGTTTTGGCAGATTCTCAATCAGTGGGTGTGGAATTGGCGACTGTGGATAGGGAATGCAAATGATCCTCAACCAGTGCGCCAAACACTTTGGACCGAAGCAGTAGAAACAATGGAGGTGCCATCAGATCAGACGGTAGCTCCACCAGAACCTTTAGCACTGTCTCAAAAGACTCGTGTTCCTCACCCACCGGAATCAGATCGCGATTATGCTCCCATGCAAGTTGCACCAAGTTGGGCACGCAGCCGAGGGAAGTTCTCAGGAAGTGATTTTACGCTGGTGAATGAGCGCACCCTGCGCTGTCCAGCAGGTCACTCAATGTACCGTCGAGAACTGCGCCAAAATCGCTTGGGCGATCTGCTGATCATGTTTGGCATCAATCCTCGCACCTGTGCTCACTGCACACTTCGGGATCAGTGCCTAGCGGATGGGTCAAAAGGGACGGGTGGGCGACGCATTACGGTCGTGCGCAAGCGTTTATCTACCGCTGATCCTGAGCCTCAACTTCCCAGGCTTGAGCAACTCACTCCAGGCTCAGAGGCTCCTCAAGCCCACCTTGTAAATCAACCTATCTTTTGGTTTGACTGGCCAGCTACCCGCTTGAGGCGCGATCTCAAACAGCAGCTACACCGTCAACAAGTGATCATTGAATCGGTTCCGGTTGTTCTGCCTTCTCCAGCACAAACGATTCCCATTCTGACCAGAGAGCAACGAGCACATCGGCGCTTAAGTTGAGCAGAGCGCTTTGCTCGAAATGCACTTCCGCAAACAGGCATCCATTGGCGAGTTCAATTATTTGGCATTTCCTCTACAGTTCTGGACTGGTTGCATAGCTTGGATTGCCAGAATCCCGATTAAAATCAGCTTAAACGATAATCGGAATCCAGGAAATTTGGTATTGATGGCTACTAAATTAATTCAGTTTGAAGATGGGACTTTGGTGGAGGTAGAGGTGTCGCCTGACCAAGTGCACCCCATTTCAGGTGGTGCAGCTGCTCGGATCGATGCAACAGTGGATGCGACTTTAGATAGGGTGAAGCCGCTTCTGTTGAAAGTTTGTCATCCGATTAAGGCGGTTTGGAATGAAGTCAATCAGGATATGGAGGTTGAAACGGCAGAGGTGCAGGTTGGTTTAAGCTTTGAAGCAGAAGGGAATATTTATATTGCCAAGTCAAAAGCTGCATCAAATTTGACCATTAAACTTGTGCTTAGGCCTAAAGTCCAATAAGCATTTCTCTTAACCATGTCTCTGGATCTGCAAAACTCTGTTGTAC
>NZ_JACJOV010000121.1:0-6276 GCF_014695745.1 Leptolyngbya sp. FACHB-671
CCTCCTCCTTCCGTTTTTTTATAGATAAGTAAGAGGTGATAGCAATGGTTCATATTCGATTTGAAGGGCGATCGCTTGACATCACAGAAACTCAACTGGGAATTACCACAGGCATGAGTGATATCGCGGTGAAAGAACAAGTTTCTAGACACCTAGATGTCAATACTAATCGACTCTCTGCGTATGTGGTCGATCGCCGTCCAGGTGGTGACTTAATCATTCGTCCTGAAGCCGTTTACGGATAAATCTTTCCACTTCGTGCCCCAACCCCAAAAGCTTACATACTCGCCGAATGGATAAGGCACTTGACTTAGAATCAAGCTACTACAGGTTCAAATCCTGTGTATGACACACCGCTTTTTTGACTTGCATGAAGTGACTTTTGCAGTCCCTCATTTGATCGCATCTTTCGATCATTGTTCCAGTTTTCATTAGAGGTTTTCCTCATGCACCACCCACTGTTGACCCTAACCCAGACAGCCACTCTAGAGGCAGCAGTTGCTCTTCAACAGGAGTTACGGACGTTGGTGGTGATGGAGGATGACTTTGGTGAAGTGCAAACCGTTGCCGGAGTCGATGTGGGATTTGAAGAGGATGACCGGATTGCTTGTGCTGCGATCGCTGTTCTTCGATTTCCCGACCTGACGCTTCAAGAATCGGTGGTGATCCGCCGTCCCACGACCTTTCCTTATGTTCCAGGATTGTTGGCACTTCGGGAAGTTCCGGTGGTGATGGAAGCACTGGCGGAATTGAAGACAAAACCAGATCTGCTGCTGTGTGATGGCAATGGTTATATTCACCCACGTCGCTGTGGTTTTGCCTGTCATCTTGGTATTGTCAGTGATTTACCGTCGATCGGTGTGGCAAAAACGCCTTACCTGAGGGAGCATGAACCCCTCGCAGAGCAGCGAGGTGCATGGCAACCGATTCGAGATAACGGGGAAGTCATTGGAGCGATCGTTCGCACTCAAGCAAATGTCAAACCTCAGTAGATCGCAAATTCATTAGGGAGTCGGTAAATAGATAGCTGTGATGGGTGGGAAATGTCGTTCAACAGCATGGCAGAGGAATTCCAACATGGTTTTGAGGCTAAACAATGCTCGGTAAACGACCCGTCCCCCTCGTTGGGTTTGGCTAACAAAGTGCCACAACAAATAGACCCAGAGATTAACTAAGAGAAACGCGAGTGCGACAAAGAGGAATCGGGTTACAGGGTTTTTGGTGGTGGTGCGGATGCGGCAGTGATTCTTGATTCTGTAGCTGGTTTCAATGCCGAAGCGGTCTTTGTAATGGCGATGTAACTGATGAAGTGCAACTTTGACTCGATGAACGACATAAAGGGTGTACTGGATGCCATGCTTGCCCTTAAAGCCTTTGTAGTAGTTACAGACGACCCGCATCTGACAGATAACGGACCCATAATGAGGGCTGTTGAGGGTATAGGGGGTGGCATAACTGGTTCGTCCAACCAGCAGTTGTCGAGTCCCTCCCGTTTTGCCTCGAATCACCGCAGGCATGAGGAACGGCAGGTTGAGGGCTTTAAGCCAGCGAATCACAGGGACACTGTAAAAACCTCGGTCGAGATAGAGCCGTTTCACCCGAACCTTGAGCGGGTGAAGCATTGCCAATAAATAAGTGATAGTCGCCACCAGCGTTTCCTGCCGATGCACCGCATGGATAGCCAAAGTCACTCGCTTATTTCGACAAATCACATAAACGGTGGCATAAGCAAAAAAGGTTGTGGTTCCGGCTTTGGCTTGCGAACGATAGATGTAAGGAGCTTCAGCATCTGTGGGGGTGCCGTAATACGGAATCAGATGCAGGTCAATTGCAATTCGATGCTTGCCCTTGCAAATCTTGGCTGGAATCCGGCTTTGCATCGCCCCATTGAGTTGCCGCTCCACGGTTGCGATGTCGTCTAACTTATCCAGGTGATAGCGAATGCCATTGCCACTGGGCACTCCTTCGAGTCGTTGAGACGTGTGTTCGATGCTGTCGTTGCGACTAGCTGCCCGCAACAGGATTGCAAACAGATCGCTGGGCGTATAGCCTCCTTCCATCTCAATCGGCAAATGCTCTAGCAAACAATCCAGGGCGGTTTCTAAGGTAGCTTCGTCGGTCAAAGCAGGAGTGCTAGATAATGAGAGTGGGTAGCTCGTCATGGCTTGATTTCAATGTGTTTGCCCTGACACTACCCCTTTCCTTAGCATTTTGCGATCTACTGAACCTGTTTACGTCTCCGTTGGACATCGGATTAGCCTGAATAGTGCGATCGACTTTGTTCTGAAATGTGCCCCCAAGTATCGTCTTCCTGAAACCACTCGTCAGGCAGATCAACTTTCTAAAGGACATACCAAGCCAATCTCTGCAATTTGATAAGGAGACATGAGATTGGTATTAGCAATGAAATTTATCAGAACTGGAGGTGAGGACAATGAAGCAAATTAATTTTGATAACACCAACTTGAATAGCGATTTGGAGGACCTCAACGACTTGCAAGCGTTCTGCTTTTGAACCCTCTAGCAAGCGTCGTCTAGGATATCCATCAGAGACCCATGTTAAACGAGGACATCGCATCGTTCACGGTGATAAAGAACTGCAAGAAAAGCTGGGTAACAACGATTTGTGTCCCTGTGGTTCTGGACGTTCCTTTCAAGCGGTGTTGCCGTAATAGCGGCAGGTATGACGGTAGTTTACGCAGCCACTACTTTTAGGCAATAGCCTCATCCATTTTCACTTTTACTGGCAGTTGTTGCCGCGCCCCGATCGCAGAAGCTTACATACTCTCCACCAAACAAAGGTGCGTATCTGGAGGGATACGCTGCAAGCCTGAGACCGATAGCAGGCAAACCTGAAGGTCAAACCTTCAGCCAAGCTTCTGTAACTTGCGCGGTGACTCTTCACCGTTGCGTGCAACATCTGCCTCCTCATCCACTACAACCCGAGGAGGTTCCCATGAACAACACCGAACGCGATTTGCGCCTGGAAATGCTCAATAGCTTGCTCACCACCCCTCACCGCAAGCTGGAGCAAGTGGCAGAAATTCACAAACTAATCGTCGAACTTGACCCGATCTTTTACGGACATCTGGCAGTGTGGTATGGGCGCAATGGTGACGTGCGCGACCACAAGGAAGTGTTTGTTGCTCATCTGTTGACCAGCGATTTGGTAGAACACCGGGATGCTGGCTTCGTTATGCTGCAAGAGTTTCCCCCTTACCAGGTGGCTCGTGTAGTGGACTTCATGAAGCAGCACCGCAACAAGTTACCCCGTTCTGCTCGGACTGCGGTGCAGCGGTATCTCAAGGTGCGGGAAAGTAACCCTGCCCTGTTCGATCGCGCCGCTCTGCGGGGACGCAAGGCAATGAAGCATCTGTATGCCTCGTTGCACATCAAACCCAGTGAGCGGGCAAATGCAATTCTGTTCCGTGATCAGCCTCCGGTTGGTTCGCTGGCAGACGTGCTGAAGCAGCTTGCCAAAGCCCAAAGTGCAGCAGAACAGGCACGACTGATTGTCGAGTTTAAGCTGCCCTATGCGATCGCCATCGGTGCAATCAAGCAACTGACTCCCACGGTTCTGGTGGCATTAATCAACAGCATGACTCCCCAGGAAGTGATCAATAACCTCAAGTCGCTCAAGGCAAGAGGAGCAATGGATCACCGGGAGGTGAAGGCATTGATTGATGGCAAGCTGGACGAGGCATCGAAGAGTGCGCGAGTTGCGGCATTCAAGGCTCAAATCGCAGCCGATGCAGCGGATCTCGATGACGATACCCTTGCCCGGTTGGAAAAGGTAACGAATGAGCAAGTAAAGCGGCGTGGTGTGATTACCCGTCCAACTGCGTTGCTCGTAGACAAGTCAGGTTCGATGGAGAATGCGATCGAGCTTGGGAAACGTCTCGCTGCCTTGATCTCCGGCATTACCCAGGCAGACCTGTTTGTTTACGCCTTCGACAACATTCCCTATCCTGTCACCGCCCAGGGCAAGGAGTTGACTGACTGGGAGCGGGCATTCCAGCACATCAAGGCAGGTGGGGGTACGAGCATTGGTGCTCCTTTGGAGGCGATGCGAAAGAAGCGACAGATCGTAGATCAGATCATCGTCGTCACAGACGAAGGTGAGAACGCGGCTCCCTACTTCGGTGAGGTTTACAAGACCTACTGCCGGGAGTTGGCAGTGATGCCAAACGTAGTGATTGTCCGCGTGGGTGGTTACTGCAACTGGCTAGAGAGCCAACTAAAGGGACAGCAAGCACCTGTAGAAACGTTTACCTTTGCGGGAGACTACTACAGCTTGCCCAACCTCGTACCGCTGCTGACACGCCCGTCTCGTCTGGAACTGCTGATGGAGATTCTAGACACACCGCTGCCTGTGCGATCGGACAAATAGGAAGTTGAGATTTCTGAGTGCGTTAGCCTGCATTTAACGCGCTCAGAAGCTCACAAACAATCCTTTATCTATCTCCCTATTCAGGGGCGTTAACCTGATGCTTCCTTAGCGCAAGAACAATTTCCTCATCTCGCTTAAGCGGTAACTGGAGAATAGACAAAATGATTTTTGTAAGTTCTTGCCTTTGCTTACAATACTCCTTGCTAAGCAAAGGGTTCAAATAATTCTTGTCCTTCAGTAAATCAATGAGTCCTTCAAGAGTCTTATGACCATCTGGCAAATAATTTTCAATCTCTCCATTTCTCAGGATAAATACTCTCTCAGCTTCTTTTTGATTGAGAAACGCCTCTACTGAAGTAGATTCTTCAAAAGTAAGGTTATCCTTGAACTTCCTTTTTCTCGATTTTATATATTCATAAAGGCTCTTAAGGGCTTCTAGGTCTCCGTTATTTATGGATTCTTCTAATTGTTGAGATAAAGTTTGACCATCAATACTCTTTTTGTCTTTAATGACTTGTTGATCTATCTTCAAGTGATCAACAATAAAAAGTTTTTTAATATCTTCATCACCCACATTCTGAAGATAATCAAAATCAGCAATTATAAAATTTGGAACGGAAATAGTTTCTAAAAACCTTCTGTACTTTTCTAAATTAACTTTTCCATAAACTTCCAAAACTTCTATCACTTCGGGTGTTTCTGAAAACAAAAGCTGATAAAAGTTAATTAGTTCCTCAAAGAAGAGCCTATCTGTAACCCCCTCAACAAGTACTACCTTGTCTGCGAAAAATATTTTCTCATTATTGTGGCTATTGATTATATGTAATAAATCCTTAGTCCCTTGAACATTTCCTCTAGAGATAGTTGCAATAGTGCTAATATCATTAGATTTATAAACTCTTACAATATTTGAGAGGGTCCTCTGGCTAATAAATACAGCAGAATGAGTTGATAGAATGAACTGATTCCCAGTAGTGTTAGCCAGATCAAAAAATAGATCAATTAAAATTGACTGCCAGCGGGGATGTAAGTGTACTTCTGGTTCATCAACTATTACTAGCCCGTCTTTGATGTTAAAAGCAAAGATTCCTAGTAAAAAGTTTAAAATTTCTTTCTCACCTGAACTAGCTTGTGTCAAGTCAAAAGTTCTACCCTCTTTGCTTAAGGTGATTTCGTAAACGTTCTTCTTTGCATCCTTAAGCAATAGATCCCAGGAATATCCTAACCGATTCAAATATTTTGTTACTAGCTTTACTTCTTCATCACTATTCCATTGGTCTTGATAACCTTGGTTTAGTGCAGAATTCTCATAAGATCTTCTTTTCTCAGCAAAATAAAGGGATGAAAGTTTTATAAGAGATGTCGAATTTTTAGAAGTAGTACTAGAGTAGCTTGCTAATAATTCATAGTAATTTTCGCCTGACAAATTGGCTTGAAGATTTAGCTGTGTTTCTCCTCTGTAAGGTGAAAAATACACGTATCTTGGACTAAGTTTCACGTTGCCAACCTTTTTCGCAGCTATGAGAAATAGTTGAAATAGGAATAAAAATCTATAAAATGTATATTCAGAAGTTCCGTTTGCTAAACCTTCAATCGAGTTATTTCTAATAACAAATCTTAACTCTTGATGGGGAGAGAGGCTACTCAAATTCCATTGGTCAATCTCATTTACAAAATTAGACCAGTTTCCTCTGTATAAACTTAAGGCACTCTTCAAACTTTCTTTGTTTTCCTTTAGATTAATTAAATTGTTAATATCCTGATTCTCTATCTCTAGTCTCAGTTCTATATATGAGTCTGAAGCATCTCCAATAAATTTTTCTAGAACTTGATTTATCTGTTGAAAGGGTGTGTACTGCTCTATATCCTCGTAATAGTTGAAGCCT
>NZ_JACJOV010000122.1:0-5872 GCF_014695745.1 Leptolyngbya sp. FACHB-671
CCAGCTTAGTAAATGTCATCGCAATCGCTGTTTGATGCACTCATACTGGAACTGTAGCGAGCATAGCTCAACTTAACCACCCCCTATCCCTAGTGCCGCTGCGTAAGTCCTGTCTTAGTTGGATCGGCGATCGCTCCCACCAAAAATCTCGATAAGATTTCCGTCAGTAGGTCGACTGGTATCAAGTTCAGCACTCACAGGTGAGAAAAGTTGTCCTGAACCAAGCGGTCTGGGAACGTTTTGCTCTTCTGGTGTTTCAAATGCTTCGGGATTGATGATTGCAGCGACGACCAGCACTCCCAGTAAAGAAAAAATGCTGCCCCAGACTACGGAGCCTGCGATCGCCCAGGTTTTTTGGTGCGCCTTGAATGCTTCTACACTGGTCCATCTGCGACTTTTCCAAGCCCACTCATTGCCTTTTGTGCCCAACAAGCCTGCTGCTACCAGCCAACCGATGCCACCAGTAAAAGTGCCTGTCCAGGCTATCAACCCGATCCAAACCTGATTACTAAGGCACCAAAGCCCAGGCATCATAAACGCACCCCAGTTCCAACCCAGAATTTCATGGGGAACTTCTTTTGCCGACCAATCAGTTAGCCGAGCAGCAAGGGGGTTCCCGTTTGACTGCTCAGGCTGATGGATGGTTTGAGGCGTTTGAGCACTAATTATGGTAGCCGGAACAGGGCTGGGGGAATCAATAGACAAAGGTAAATCTTGATGGTTCTGATGGAAAGTTTGGGGCGGTAGGGTTGGTGGCACAGGTGAGCCTGAGTGAGTACTCACACTGCTCTTCAACGCAGTTAGCATTTCATCAGCCATCGCAAAGCGATCGCGTGGGTGATACTGAATTGCCTTGTCCAGCAGGTCAGCAAACGGAGAACTCACCTGAACCGCATATTTCCGCCAGGTAATGTCTCCTGTGCGAGGGTCGAGATCTAGCTCCTGCGGAAACCGTGCAGTCAGCATGTAGATCATCGTTAACCCTAGACTGTACAGGTCGCTAGAATACATCGGTCGCCCTGCTGCCTGCTCAGAAGGCATAAAACCCGGTGTGCCAATCACGATCGAGCTAGCCGAGTTGCCCTGAGAATTGACAACGGTTCCCATGGTTTCTCGAACTGCTCCAAAGTCAATCAGAACGGGCTTTCCGTCTCGTTTGCGAAGAATAATGTTGTCGGGTTTGATGTCTCGGTGGACAATGCGCTGATCGTGAACGTAAGTTAGGACAGGCAGAATATCGCGCAGAATTTGTTGGGCGATCGCTTCCGTCACGACACCTTCTGCCTGAACTTTGTCTCTCAGAGTTACGCCTTCAACCCATTCTTGAATCAGATAGAAAAGACCTTCTTCTGAAAAATAGGCATAGAGGCGAGGAATTTGGCTATTTCCATCACCCAACTCTTCCAAAATTGCTGCTTCTCGCTGAAACCGCTCCTGCACAAGCTGGTAAATGTCTGGATTATTGGCGATCGGCTTGAGCTGTTTGATCACACACTTTCGCCGAGAGGGCATCTGAATGTCTTCAGCCAGAAAAGTTGTGCCAAAGCCACCAGCCCCTAGTGTCTGGATGACTTGATAGCGGTTATTCAGGAGCGCTGGTGTCATGGATCTAGAAGTATAAATTACCCAACGATCACTTCAAATCGAGTAATCCACTTTCCTTAAGTTTGGGATTAAACCGGATTTGCATTTGCACCCCACGAGCTTCAAGCGCGGCTAAAAGTTGCTCTTCTACCCGTCGTGCTGCTTGCTTGAGCAGCTTGATTTGAGTTAATCCATCACCTGCCGCATAGCTTGCTTGCTCAGCGGCTGTCATTGCAGGCTTGGCATCAATCGGCTGATTCCATAAAGCCTCATCTGCACTGTTTCCTGAAGGCAACGTACCGTTTTCAGCAATCCAGGCGTCTCGGATTTCTTCCAAGACAGTACGGCTAGGGCGTTCTATTGTCCGGACTTTCAGCCAATAGCAGTGCTGTGGTTGCCGGACTAAATGCTGTTTGAGGCTGAGGTAGACATCACGGGAGTAGCCAATAAATTGCAGCGTCTTCTCCTGATCGAAGATGGCATATACGCCGACCTTGCCTTCAAACTGGTCGGTCAGTTGCCCGTTCTGGTCGATATAAGGAATGTAATCCAGGCTGTCCAGTGATGGAATGTTGGGAGTGGAAGTCATCTTTTTCGATAAATTGCACAGAGGCGACTGGGCTGAAAAATTTTTGCCTTAAACATGAAGTTGGGCGGCACGTTGATGATGGCGTAGTCTGGAGACTCGTGATATTTTTCGTATTCAACGGGCATCCCTTTGGGCGCAGCTTCGGTGTAAGGGATAGGTTGAAATAGCAGTTGGGTAAATTCGGGGCGATCGCACTTCACAGCCCGACCTACCTGTGCCAAAAAATTCTCCTGAGTCAACAGTTCAAACAAAGCTGCCTTCGCCTCTGGATCAAGCGTAAAGCTGCTGTCAAACTGATTCACAATTTTGAGTCGAGCCATAATCTAGCCAGCGTCATTGATATGAATTCAGCCTATGAGATTCTGAAGCGTCTGTCATTATGCAAAGATGACTCTGCGAGTTAAGAATTGTACGTGGGGAGATTGCTGTTGTGTCGATTGAATTCGCTACCGCTGACGCTGATATTGCAAAGTGTTTTCCAGTCGTTGTTCAGCTTCGACCCCATCTGACCGAGACTGCCTTTGTGGAGCAAGTCAAGCGTCAGCAGGAGAATGGCTACCATCTGGTGTACTTGGAAGAGAATGAGGTGAAGGCGATCGCTGGATTCAGAATCCTAGAAATGCTAGCTAATGGGCGGTTTTTGTATGTCGATGATTTAGTCTCAGATGATTCAGAACGCTCTAAAGGGCACGGCAAGTCCTTGATGAATTGGCTGACTGACTATGCTAGATCCCAAAACTGCATCTCCCTCCAGCTTGACAGCGGCACACACCGCGTCAGAGCACATCGCTTTTACTTTCGCCAGGGAATGGCGATCACCTCTTTCCATTTCAGCCTCAAGTTAAACGACTAGCGATCGAGCTACCACTAGGTTTGAGCTTTGAAGAGAAAGAAGATACTACGCCGGGGTTTGATATTAAACTGAATGGCGTAGCGCGTATGAGACGTAGAACCCTTGTTAGACGAACAGGCTAAAAAAACAATATTGCGTAAGATTCCTCATGGACTTTATGTGTGCGGCGTGAAAGAGGGCGAAGAGGTAAACGGCTACACGGCTAGCTGGGTGATGCAGGCTTCTTTTCAGCCGCCGCTGGTTGTGAACTGCGTGAAGCAAGATTCTAAATCTCACGCCATGATCAAATCCAGCCAGGTTTTTGCACTGAGCGTCTTGGACGCGGGGCAAAAAGAGGTTGCTCAGAAATTCTTTAAACCTCAGCGTCGGGTTGGCAATAAGTTTGAAGACATTGAGTTTTACCTTGGTGAAGCAACAGGCTGTCCAATTATTTCTGACTCGCTCGGCTATGTAGAGTGTCGGGTGATTAGCGCAGTTGAGCATGGCGACCACACCGTTTTTGTGGGTGAAGTCATTGCTGCTGGCGTTCATCGCGAAGGTGATCCGCTGCTTCTAGAAAGCACAGGTTGGAATTACGGTGGGTGATCAAGTTTTATGCCATTGATTAAAGTTCAAACCTCTATTTCGGCTCCAGAGAAGTCTGAAGTTGAGACGTTGCTGAAAAGCCTCTCTAAGAGCCTGTCAAAACATTTGGGTAAACCAGAATCCTATGTGATGACTGCATTTGAACCCAATGTATCGATGACCTTTGCAGGCACAACTGATCCCGTCTGCTATATCGAGGTGAAAAGTGTGGGTTCAATGAGCCCAACGTTAACTCAAGCGATGAGCCGAGATTTTTGCCAGCAGATTAATCAGGCATTGGGAATTGCAAGCGATCGCACCTACATCGAATTCGCAGATGCCAAAGGCTACATGTGGGGCTGGAACGAGTCCACATTTGGCTAACCGAATCCTTCTACAACTATTGCAGGGGAAACCATGCTCAAGGCACTTTTGTTTGACCTGGATGGGACCATGGTTGACTCTGACCCCATCCACTTTCAGACTTGGCAGGAAGTTCTAAGGGAGTATGGGATCGAAATCGATAGTGAGTTCTACAGAACCCGCTTCAGCGGCAAGCTCAATGTTCAAATCATCCAGGATTTACTCCCTCAGCTTTCCCCTGAAGAGGGGCAAGAATTAGGCGATCGCAAGGAAGCCGAATTTCGCAAACGTGCTGAAACCTTACTGACTCCTTTGCCTGGGTTGTTTGAACTGGTCGCTTGGGCAAAGGTTCAAGGGCTTAAACAAGGAGTGGTGACGAACGCTCCTAAAGAAAACGCTGAGTTCATGTTGCAAGTTTTGGGAATTCGAGATTCCTTTGCGGTAGTTGTGCTGGGGGACGACTTGCCCAAAGGGAAACCTGACCCCATGCCTTACCAGGTAGCAATGAATTTTCTGGAAACGTCGCCAGAAACTACGCTGGCATTTGAGGATTCTCCTTCAGGGATGTGTTCTGCTGTCAGCGCCGGAATTCCAACTATTGGGCTTGCCTCAACTCAATCTCCCCAGAAGCTTTATGAGTTGGGCGCAATGCTCGTAATTCCAGATTTTGTAGATTCACGGTTGCAAGATTTGCTGCGATCAGGGCAAAGCGCAATTCCGAAGGAACTGCCCCGCCCCTCCTCCAACTAATCTCTACACCCTACGCTCCTAAGCCTCATCCTTCGCCTTTTTTGAATGCCACCACTCCTTCACGGGCTGTGGTAGCTTCACCGCGTATAGAGTTAGCACAATCGGCTCTCCAAAATATTCCTGCCCTAAAATCTCGACCGAGTAGGACGGCGAATTTTGGGTTGCAAGGTCAACTACAAAGCGTTTACCGATGCGTCGCCAACTAGGTTCCTTCCCCTGCCACTGGAGGCGACAGCAGGGCCACGGAAGTTCCTCCCGATCAAACAAACGACAGCAGGGACCGACGACCCGATAAGTAAAATGGGAGCCAAAACTTTGAAAAGTTTGTCCCGGTTGGAGAGGATGCTGGGTAGCGTGCAACGGAACTCAACCTCCCACGTCACAGTAAAGCAGTTTTCTAAGCCTATTATGTGACTTGTCCTGAAAACTTGCGAAGAGTTGAGGGGAAAGGCAATGGAACTGTTTGACAAATTCCCGCAGTTAGAAACCGAAAACTTGATTTTGCGGCAAATTCAACTGTCCGACGCAGAAGCCGTCTTTAAAATCTTTTCAGATGCCAGCGTGACAAAGTATCACGATCTAGATACTGCGACGAGGCTTGATCAGGCACAGTTTTTGATTAATCGTCGAGCAGAACTCTTTAAGAGCGGACAGAGAATTCGTTGGGGCATCGCCTGTAAGACAAATGACGTGATTATCGGGTCATGTGGCTACAGTTCTTGGGTCAAAAACTCCTTTCGTGCAGAGATTGGCTACGAGCTTGCCAAAATCCACTGGCAAAAAGGCATTATGACAGAAGCTTTGAGAGCCATGATCAATTTTGGCTTTCAAGAGATGGGGCTTAACCGCATTGAAGCAAGGGTAATGCTAGAAAACATAGCCTCAATCAGGCTATTGGAGAAGCTAGGTTTTGAGGAAGAAGGAATACTGCGAGAACATGGTTACTGGAAAGGAAGCTTCCATAACCTGAAGCTATTTTCAATCTTGAAGAAGAGTTGGTCGTCGAGACAGCAAGAATAGACTTCCTACGTGAATGGTAGCGCGGCTCCGCCGCGCTATAGCTTTACGCAATTAAGCTAGGACATTATTTTAGAGATAGATAAGCGTTTAGGAGTGCCAATGTCAGCCCCCTACAGTTATGACCTTCGTCGCAAAGCGATTGATGCAGT
>NZ_JACJOV010000123.1:0-3546 GCF_014695745.1 Leptolyngbya sp. FACHB-671
TGTCAGTCAGCATGATTGGAGAATTTCCTGCTCTAGTGGTTTTGAGCAAAGAAACGTACTCCCTGCTCCATGCCTACTAAATTGACTGGGATTCTATTTATTTGCAAGCCCCTAAGCTTGTGCCTTGCTTATCCAGCAGATGCCAGAATAGAGGAATGGCACGCTTGCAAGAAACGAAACTCACCATCAACAAATTATGCTGTTTCCATTGCGTGCGATCAATGAAGAGAGACAACGATTGACCCCGATAAAAATGTTGCTTGAACCAATGTTTGAGAATCGGAAACCACAAGCTTTTGATCTTGAGTTGCGGTAACTGGAGAAACCGTTGTAAATTTCGATGACGGCTTTCATATTGAATTGGTTGAGCCAATAGCGTTGCTAATGGAACTCAGTTGCGCTTGCAGACAAGCTTGATAGAATGAAGGCAACATTTTTAGAATTGTGGGGTAAATTGAATCGATTCACCCTATTTTTTAGTCTTTCAGTAGGCTCTGTCTGCTACCCTGCTTACCTTCCAGCTTCACTGTCATCTCTTGAGAAAGTGCTTAGAACAAGGTCTGTTGTACTACGAGCGGCATGATGCACCATTGTATAGGAACGAGTTTGCTGATGAACCAATGAGTGTTTTTGTGCATAGGTAAGAAGTTCATGCGTCCAGGATTCAAATAGCGCGAAAACTTCATTAACTAAAGAAAGGCAGCGCAGCTGGGTTGCTGGATCTAACGGAATTTCAGCCATTCTCGCGTGGTCGCTGCCTACCGAATGCCCAGACTCCAACGCAAAGTGAAATTCACCGCAGTAGCGCAGTTCAATCCCACGTCGGGTTTCAATTGCCTTTGCTAGGTTAAGCATGGTGCTGAAGAGGACATTTCCGGTTTCCTCGATCGCCTCAATCATGGCGATTCGTTCTACTGCACTTGCTTCTGAAATAAGTGCCGCCAAACGGTAGGTCAGGATGCGATTTTGGCGGGTTTCATCGCTCCAGAGAAACTGCATCCAGGCGGTAGGGCCACACAAATGATCGAAACCGAGCTTTGTAAAATCTTCGAGATACCAGTGCCAGTGATGGTCATCTTCGTAGGTATGGAGGTTGACTTGTTGCTGGTATGGATCAATTGTGGGTTCTTTTCGCAACATATACTTGTTGATATCACCGAAGCTGAGAATAAAGTAGTCAAACGAGTGTCGCGCATATATTGAAATAAGGGCAAATTAGAGTACGCTCGCTTGTTCTCCAAGATTCTCTTCAGTACATCTTTCATAATGATTCTTTTGTCCACATCTTTAGTAGCCATAACTTTTCTCCTGAAAAGTAAGAGTTTGAGCGTGAACTGAGAACAGTTAGATTGAATTTAGTTCTCTCAACTCAGGTTCATTGCTCACCTATTCAGAATAGAAACTGGCGTTGTGTTTGTCTGTTTGAGAAAGTCAGATCAAAAGTCAGAAAAGATCACATTCTAAGTATTACAGTTGTAGATAAGTTGGACTGAGTATGCCTGGTTGTAGGTAAAGCTATGCTGGATAGCCCAAACTTATTTCTGACTGGTACTGCTCTGGAAACCCTTGCTGGGTGGAGTAACCTCCTCAAAACGTTTCAGCAGCGTTTAGGCTCTTACTTTGCTCGTTCTGAGGCTCGTCAAGCGGCTGTGTCGCAAAAACCAGTGAATGATAAGGTGGACAAACCCAATCTTGCTTCCTCTGCCTCTGGTGTCTACTACTTCTCCCTTTAAGTGGCGGCACTTTTTGCCCCAAATCATCCTGCTGAATGTCCGCTGGTACTGCCGCTATGCCTTGAGCTATCGAGACTTAGAGGAAATGATGGCTGAGCGTGGAGTGAACGTGGATCACTCGACAGTCAATCGTTGGGTGTTAAAGTACGCCCCAGAACTGGATAAACGAATTCGACCCCAGCTGAAGCCGACAAACGACTCGTGGAGAACTGACGAGACTTACATCAAAATTAAAGGCAAGTGGAAATATCTGTACCCTTGCCGTGGATTCAGAGGGTAATGCGCTGGACTTCATGCTGAGCGCTAAGCGGGATGGCAAGGCAGCGGCACGCTTCTTTCGCAAGGTGCTCAAAGCCCAGCACACTATGACTCCACGAGTCATTACAGTAGACAAGAATGCCGCTTACCCAGCGGCAATAGAAACGCTAAAGGAAGAAGAGACACTGCCTGGAGCAACAGAATTACGGCAGGTGAAATACCTGAACAACATTGTTGAGCAAGACCATCGATCGATCAAGCGAATTGTGAAACCGATGATGGGATTGAAGACGTTTAACAGCGCGAGAAGCACGTTGAGCGGAATCGAAGCGATGAATATGATTCGCAAAGGGCAAGTGAAAGGCATAGATCGAGGGGATATTGTCTCTCACGTTAGATTTATCGAAACAATCTTTGGAATTGCTGCTTAAGGGAATGCAAACGATACCGATCGGTTGTCCTTAATAAGTTTTTGCGACACAACCGTAAAATTTGCTCTACAACTTCCAGTGCTTCTTCAGAATTCATCATTGCACCTCCTAAATCAGCCCTTGACGTAAAGCAACTACAGCAGCTTGTACACGGTGGTCAACTCCAAGTTTGTTGAAGATACCACGTACATAAGTTTTTATAGTGTTGTGGCTCAGATATAGATGAGCTGCAATTTCAGAATTACTTTGACCTTCCGCTATGAGTTTCAAAACCTCCAATTCACGGCTTGAGAGCCTGTGAGTAGTCTCAAAAGGCACTGAGGAAGAGTATTTTGTCTCTTGCATAAAAACCTCTTAGGTGGTGTTAAAGTTGCTCACTATGAGTTATAAATCAAGTTTTTGCTGATAGCTGTACATTGCAACCTGTGACAGAAGCAAGATGACTCGATACAGAAACATTGCGGTCTGATGCAAAAGGATTGCAATTTGATACAAAAGCGTTGCAGCTTTGTGCAGAAGCGTTGTGACTAGAGCGGCGATCGCTGCCGCGATTTACCCTACCTCAGCGATCACACCACGGACAATATCAAAGTTATACCCTCTAGCTTGCGGTGGATTCAAAAGACGAATCTATGAGCTTCTAATTACGGTACGCTGCTAGTTTCATCCTTGACTTCGAGTTTGATGACGAAAGCTCTTAGTTCGGCCAGCTTGCCGCCGCGAAAGCGCCAGATGTCACAGTACGAGTAATCAGTCGCCTTCCCGTCTTTGTCCTTCAGTGTGATGTCGCCAACTGCCGTGACGAAATCACCTTCAGCGATTAAGTTGGCGACCGTAAACTTTGGCGGCTCTATGTATGTCTCTGCCATATATTGGCGAACAGCTTCTTTTCCGTTCAGGGTCTTGTCCCCTACGAACGTCCATTTCGTGTCGTCGGTGCAGAACGACAAGAATCCTTCATAGTTGCCTGCAGCGTTCGCCGCATTTGCCTCTTCTAAAATGGCTTTGTTTTTCTCTGACATCTGAATCTCTCCTCTGTTCAAAGCAAAAAAGTGGTGTGAGTTATTATGCTGTTGCCCCTCACTGGTTTACTTCTAAGGACTGGTAAACGGCCTACATTGAAC
>NZ_JACJOV010000124.1:0-85259 GCF_014695745.1 Leptolyngbya sp. FACHB-671
AGATGGCGATCATCTGGTGAGCAAAACAGCCATGACTCGGGTTGAAGGAGAAAATAGTCGATTACGGCACCATCTGGCGCGGCTGCACCGCAAAACCTTCTGCTATTCCAAGTCCATTGAGATGCTTCAGGCATCGATTCGCTTGTTAATTTACTACTTGAAGCATCGACAAGTGCCTACTTTGAAATGGTCATTCACCCATTGTGCAACGCCGCCCAGTGAGCTATGTTGCTCCTACCCGTGAAATCAGTATTGTCATTGGAGCATTAATGGGAACACAGTTGTTAGCTGAAGGCAACGCCAAAGGCCGGCTCATAGCAGCGAGTCTGATGGTTTTAGGAGTCATCGCTTTGGCGATCGGATAATACCCATTCCAAAAATTAGGGCTACAGATGGAAGGGCACCCCGCTTAGCGGGGTGCCCTTCCATCTGTAGCCTCTTTAGAAAAACGTTATAACAAACACCGATTGCTTAGGCGATCGCCACAAAATCAGCGCTTGTAAGTGAGCCAGCTACACCATTAACCCGGACTAGAACTTCATTCTCAAAGCTGATGAGTGCGGTATTGCCGCTTTGTCCCAAAGACAATTGAGCAAAAGTTAACCCATCTGCTAGTCCGATTTTGTCCTCACCCAGCTTAAAGTCCCGAACCACATCTGTACCTTCGCCCGGGGCAATGACGAATGTGTCTATCCCCTTGCCACCATGAAGGACATCGCGACCTCTTCCACCCGAAAGTAAGTCGTCCCCATTGTCTCCCCAAATTGCATCATTGCCCTCGTCACCGTAAAGGGAGTCATTGCCACCCTTACCGCCGAGGCGATCGCTCCCAGCACCTCCATAGAGGATGTCATCGCCCCCTACGAGACTGCCACTAGAGGGTCTATTAGCATCACCCCGCAGTACATCATTGCCTGCCTCACCGTAGAGCGTATCGTTGCCCCCGCCACCAGCAACTACATCATTGCCTTTGTAGCTGTAGATAATGTCGCCTGCATCATCAGAACCAACCAACTGCTCACTAGCAACACTACCAGAAATCGTGCCGGGAAATACCAGACCCAGTTCTGGAAGGGGAGCCAGGTTGTCGCTGTAAATCCAGCGATCGAAGAATGATACTAACTCTTGTCCACTGACTTCTTCTGCAACGGCAATTAAGTCTGACGTTCTGACATTGCCACCCTTAAAGCGATCATAATACGTCTGCACGATGTCGAAGAAGTCCTCATCACCAACCTCTAGCCTTAGCGCATGTAACCCTAATGCTCCCCAACTGTACACTCCATTGTTAAATAGATCATCAGCAGGAGGTTCACCAGGCGACACCAACTGATTAAGACCAGTAGCGACCCGGTTATACCGTCCTTCAACCCACTCATCCAGGGCTTCATCTCCTTTGCTGTATTCAAGCCATAGCCCTTGTGAGTAGGTCGCAAACCCTTCGTTCAACCAAATATCGCTCCAGTCTGCTAGAGCTACCTCATTACCAAACCACTGGTGCGATAACTCATGGGCAATGGTTTCTTCCAGGGTAGGTGAGTCTAGTAAATCGGAGCCAAAGATAGATAAAGTTTGGGTTTCTAGTGCTCCACCCGTTTCAGCATCTACGACAACAGAGCCATACACCTCAAATGGATAGGGTCCAAAGATCTCGCTAAAGTAATCTAGCATCTCTGGCTGAAGGTTAAACGGCGCAAGCTTCTCTTCTGGAAGTCCTTCCGCAAAATAATTGCGAATGGGTACACCGGATGAGCTTTCTGAAGTCTCAATGTTAAATCCACTGCCAATGTTTACCGTTGTCAAGTAACTCACCATTGGATCGCGAGCTTCGAACACATAGGTTGTCGAATCGCCGTTATCAACCGTTTGTTCCAACACTCCATTAGCAGCCACCTCATAGGACTCTGGAACCGTCACACGGAAAGTGTACGAGGCTCTATCTAGAGGGTGGTCATTGACTGGGTAATAGTTGGCAGCTCCATCCGGCTCACTCAGAACAAAGTTTCCGCCATCAACGATGACCCATCCGGTTGGTACAGGGAAAGTAAAGGCAACCGAATCAATTTGGGTTGGGGCACCGTTGTAATCTACCGCCACCGTAAACGCTTCACCTTCAGCCAAAGGATCTGCTGGTGTAATGGTTAACTCTTGCCCATCGCGACTAAACTCTGCGGGCTTTCCGTTGACAATAATCTCGTCAATGGTGAATCCGATAAAATCTAGATTAAAACTGCTCAGATCTTGGGTTGCGATCGCCTCGATTGTGGTAGTTGCATCGAGCGTACTGGTGTCAACATCAGTAACATTGAGATCAAGGGTGTAATGTTGAGTATCATAGCCACTGTTGCCAAAACCCGGATAAAGTGAATCACCTACACCTGCACCGCCCACGGTGGAATCTGAAGTTTTAGCAGCGCTGGAAGTTGTTTGAGGCAGAGAGTCGCTCAAACCAAAAAAGTTACAGATCGTACACATGCGTTAAAAGAATTGTTGCGAACTAATAGGACTTGAGGAAATTTGAAGAGGGCTTGGGTTTGCGATCGCTACAAGCGTAGCTCAAGCAAAGTAGTGACGTGTTAACCAGTTTCTGACGCACTTTTGTTAATGGATGTAAGCAACCTTAGATCAGTTGTGGGAGGCGTATCCCTGAAGGGTATGCTTCTCGCAACTTGCTTGTCTTACAGCTGATTTAGGACTGCTAGGTTGCACAGAGTTAGAGATCTTTGAACAAGTGTTCAAGTAAAATGAAAATATATCTTATACCCAATCACAGCAAGATTAACGCAAGGTCTATAAACGCTGACATTTGGTGGTTAGTCAGTACTAACCAGTACTGAAATAATATGAACTCGATCATCGATCGCTAGACGTTGTAGATAAATTTGCGTTATCCTGATCAAAACTCCTCAAGTCCAAACAGCAATGAAGTAGTATCCCGAAGCCGAGCACCCAACAGAGTCGTTTACTAAACGGTTGAAATCAGCCGGGCTCTCGATATGGCAAAACAGACGTGAGCTAAAATCACTCTCTGCTCTGGCTTCTTAAGCTTTTACACAACGAATATCGCTACGCTATCAGCACTCTTGCAGTTTTATTTTGTAAGGAGGTAGTGGATGTCAAACGCCCGACAGCCCTACTTAATTGCTGAGAACTTGAGCTATGAACTGAATTCCACACATCTTTTTCAAGGGATTCATCTCAGTCTCTCAGCAGGTGATCGAGTTGCCTTAGTCGGTTCCAATGGAGTCGGCAAATCAACATTGCTCAAACTTTTATCAGGTGAGTTTCCACTCAGACAAGGATCAGTAGTTCGCAATGGTTCAACCTATTATCTGCCCCAGATCAGCACCATTCGAGAGTCCATTCGATCAGAGTCCATTTTTAATTTTCTTAACGCCATCTCTAACGAGTGGTGGGAAATTGAACAGATTCTCGAAACGATATTCAGCACCACTCTAGATCTGTCGCTGTTAATCCAAAACCTGAGCGGTGGAGAGTTGACCAAATTGCTTCTGGCAGTGGGGTTAGCGCGATCGCCCGATCTCTTGTTTCTGGATGAACCGACCAATCATCTTGATTACCTGTCACTCGAAGAACTGCGGCAGTTCCTTTGCCAGTTTCAGGGTGCATTTGTGATTGTCTCGCACAAACCTTTCTTTCTAGATCAAGTGACCAACATGAGTTGGGAACTCACACCTGAAGGATTGCAAGTTTATGGCGGCAATTATTCCCTATACCGGGAACAAAAGCAGCTAGAACACGCAGCACGAATGCGATCGCATGAAACCGCCCGAAAAGAACTCAAACATGCAAAAACGTCTGCTTTGCACGAACAGGAACGAGCTGCTCAATCAAGCCGCAACGGTCGCAGGCGGCAGCTGAATGGTGACATGCCACGCATTGCAGCAGGAAATTTAAAGCGGCAAGCCGAAGCAACGGCGGCAACGTTGAAAGTGAAACACGATCAGGCGATCGCGACTGCAGTTCAGAAAGTTGCAGCGACCAAAGTGAGAACACACAAAACAACCAGCATTCAACTAGAGGAAAAAAGTCAAAAACACAGAAATCTAATCGAAATCGATCGGGCAAATCTTTGGGTTGATCATCGTCTGTTGCTCAAAGAGATTCAGCTTCAGGTTGAGAGTGGCGATCGCCTTTCGATTGCAGGCGTTAATGGTTCCGGTAAATCCTGTTTTGTGAAAGCAATTGTGGGGATTGAAGCAGCCCTAGCTCAACTTCAGGGTAATATTCGACTCGCGCAGATGCAGATTATGTATCTTGATCAGAGCTATGAGTTTGTCGATCGTACTCAAACGGTTCTGGAAAATATGCAGCGGGCAAATCCGGCTCTCAACTATCAGCTATTGCGGCAACAGTTGGGACATTTTCTGTTCTTCAATGACGATGTATACAAATCTGCATCGGTGTTAAGTGGTGGAGAATTGGCAAGATTAGCGATCGCTATGATTACTATCTCAGAACTTGATTTGCTGATTCTCGATGAGCCGACCAACAATCTTGATATTACAACCGTCGATCAGATAGTTGAAGCATTGAACGAGTATCAGGGCGCACTTTGGGTGATTTCACATGATCTAGATTTCTTAAGTCAAATCAATATCACGCGATCGTTTCGTCTGAAGCACCAAACGTTGCAGCAAACGATCTATCTTCCCAGTGAGCGATCGCACTATTACAACGAGCTTCTGGAGCGTGAAGACTTCAATGGAGATGAGTAGCAGCGCTAGTTTTAAAGGGTTAGAGCACGCTACTCATTGACCTGCTTGGCTCACAGAACTTGAAGGGAAAGGAGGTTCAGCTTCCCTAAAAGCCTAAGGATGTTCCTAGCTGGCGACTGCGCCCGTAGGCAATGGTTATCGCCATCAGCACAATGCCTAATGGGGTAAAAATCCAGCCGGAGTGAGTTTGCTCTAAACCAAACCCTAGTCCAGCCCAGGCAAAGGTAGAAACGAATTCCAGGAACCCTAAAAGTGGGTCACCTTGAACGTTTTGTCGCCGCTTAAACAAATCAGACAGAGAAATGGGACGGGAATTCCACAAGCGCAAGACTGCCGCACTGGTGGTGGCGCAAAGGAACACAAACAGCGGTGCCAGCCACGCTTCGCCTTTCACAATGAGTGTGATAAACAGGGGAGACAGCAACAACCAGACCGGAATTAAGGCAGCTAGTAATTTCAGACGGCGCAGGGTGGCACTGTTCACCGGAGAGGCTTTGAGCAGATCGGCAGCTTCTTCACCAGAGACACAGATTTGGGTGAGGGACTGAACCAGGGTGCTGCCCACAAAGGTGCTAACGGTGGCCACAAAGGTGGAAAGGGAGGCGATCGCCACCCCCATATCTCCTCTCGACACAATCACCAACGCTGGAATCAAAAACAGGATTTGTAAAAAGATATTAGAAATCAGATAAGGATTGCGCCGAATAATGCGCCACTCTTTGAACAAAACCACACGGTTAAACCCACTGGTAAAGCGTGTGGACTGATCAGGACGAAGCTGCCGCTGCTTGCGGGTCATCGATTGCTGCGTTCCTGCAACGAAGGAGCGGTGCAGCGTTTCTACGGTGAGCCACGCTAGTAAGCCACTAGTCAAAAGCGTCAAAAGTGTGGCGATCGGGTCCAAGAAAATCGTTTTAGCAGGAAACCAGATCAGGCTGTCTGCCCCAAGCAGGCTACTTGTACGAAACCAGCCCTGCACCTGCAGCCAAAATGCTCCGCTTGCTCCGCTGATCCCGTTGATCGAGTCTTGACTTACCAGGTTCGGCAGTTGAGCACCCAAAAAAACGACAGCGCTAAAGAAAACGGTGAGAACCTGAGCAAAGACGCGTGCCCGTTTTGCGCCAAATAGCCGCACCAACAACAGTGACAACAGCATCGATAGGCTGGTAGCGTAAAGGCTGATTCCAATTAGAGCCGGATAAAGACCGAGTAGTCGCGGCACACCCACAAGAACTGCAATCAGACTAACCGGCACAACTAGCAAGCAAAAGCCCAGGAAAGTTTCAACCGCCACTCCCAGCAAACGACTTGCAAAAACAACTTTGCTGGAAATGGGCGAAGCAATTAGCAGATCCAGATCACCCCGATCAAACAAGGACACAATACTCTGACCCATTGCTTGAATGAAGGCGTAGAAAAATCCGACCAGCCAAATCATTACAGCAGCCCACACAGCAGGTTCAGGAATCGTGTCAAAAGAAACCTGCTGCCGCACCGGGGACAGAGCAAACCAGGACAGGGTAAATAGCACCGCTATCAATAGCCCAAACGCAACTGCTAGGGCAATCAACAAGGTTTTACTTCTCATCTCACGCCACCACAGGCGCAACTCATGCCGCAGCAACCAGGGTAAAGTACCAGCTTTCATCCTCTTTGCCCCTCTGGTTGCGGGTCGTTAATGTCTTGGCTCTGAGTTAAATCTAAAAAGACGGTTTCTAGAGTGCCACCTGTTTCACCGCTTTGTATCCTCAGTTCGTCCAGAGTGCCTTCTGCAATCAGCCGTCCGTGATTGATGATGCCAATCCGCTGAGCCATGCGTTCGGCAATTTCCATGATGTGGGTCGTGAGAATAACCGTGTTGCCCTGCCGTACATAGTCTGCCAGTATATCTTTGACCAGGCGAGCAGCAGCAGCATCCAACCCGGACAGCGGTTCATCTAGAATGATGAGTTGTGGCTGGTGAATGAATGCGCCCGCCAGACTGAGTTTTTGTCTCATCCCGCGAGAGAAAGTTTCACTCAGGTCGCCTCTCACGTCCCACAGGTTGAGCTGTTTTAGCAAGTCTTGGGCACGAGTTTCTGCCTGTACTGCAGGAATTCCCCACAGACCTGCCACAAATTCTAGATACTCCATTGGACGCAGTTTGCCGTAGAGCAGCGGTTCATCTGGCAAGTACGCTAAAACCCGCTTTGCAACGCTGGGGTTTTTGGTGATGCTGTGTCCTTGAATCAGGACATCGCCGCTGTCTGGTTGAAGCAGTCCAGCAACCATCCTCAAGGTGGTGGTTTTGCCTGCGCCGTTTGGTCCTAGCAGGGCATAGAGAGAGCCTTGAGGAATCTGCAAGCTGAGGCGATTGACGGCTTCATGAGTGCCATAGCGCTTGCTGAGTGTGACTAGTTTGAGGGCAATTTTCATTCGAGGAACCGGTTGAAGCGGTAGACGAGCTACGAGGTAATGGTGACATATTTGGGTAGGAGCAGGGCGATCGCCAAAGTAAACGTTACGAGACACACGGCGCATCGGAGCTATACACAAGAACGGTTCAACGAATCGAGAAATTGCTGAACAGCTCTACATTACGGAAAGAACGGTAAAAACTCATGTAACTCACTTTTCGATCGCCTGAATCTACGACATCGTGCCCAAGTGATTCACGCTAATTCAGTCTATCGAGTAGATTGAGACCAGCCAATTGCCCCAAGAACGATTAGGTTTGCGGACCAAAACAGCAGCATGAGCCACAGCAAGCCAAGTAGTCCGCGATCGCAATTACTCCTCTTTTCAGCATCCGCTCTCATCAGCTGTTGCCCCTGCCATAGTTGCCAAACGCGAAACGCGGTGTAGAGCGGTCCAATAATAAGTAATAGACCAGAAGGAAAAACGCCAGTAAGAATTTGCTCAGTGATAATTTGAATGATAAGAACCAATAAATAAAACCCGAGGATTGATCTGGCTCTAGGGCGACGCAGGTGAGCCAAAAATGAAATTCCGGGCAGGATCAATCCAATTACGACCGCAGCCTGAAGCCAAATCCTTATGAGGTGCTGCTCTGTCTCACTGTAATTGAGTTCAGTTGGAATGGGCAATACACTCGCCTCAAGCAGCCAACCGCCCAATAGAATCAGGAGTGTGGCGCTGACGATAAATGAAAGTGTTGTTTTCCAATCCATGATGATTGTTTCTAACTGCAACATTCTGCCATCAGCAGTGGCTCATTCTTGCATAGCTTCTATGTGACCTGTCTACAACTGGAGAAGCTCCAACTTCCACTGGAAGCTGGAGCTTGTTATCAGCCGTCACTCAGCCAGAGCTTGGTAACGAGAAACCACCAGTTCAAAGTTCAAATAACGTTATAACGTTTCTCTAAAAAGAGGCTAAAGATGGAAAGGCACCCCGTTCCCATCTGTAGCCCTAACTTTTGGAATTGATATTTAGATGGTGGTGAAAACTGCCTCTACCAGAGTACTTGCATTTACCTGTCGGAGAATTGCTAGAGTTTCTTCGCCCAGCAGAATTCGAGTGTTTTGACCCGATTGAATCACGGATAGCTGCCCGAAGGTTAAACCTTCGGGCAGTTCAATTCGGTCTTCGCTAACCTGGAAGTCGCGGATCGTGTCGGTTCCTTCGCCTGCTGCCAGAACAAAGGTGTCGCTGCCTCTGCCACCTATTAATCTGTCATTACCCAAGCCACCGCGCAGCAGGTCGTCGCCGTTGTCGCCAAAGAGATGATCATTGCCTGCTTCGCCGTAGAGTCTGTCGTTGCCACTTTTGCCGCCGATCCGATCATTGCCTGTGCCGCCATAAAGAATGTCGTCGCCGCCTGTGTTGCCGCCCGTGCTGGACTGGTTGCGATCGCCCCTCAACACATCATTGCCTGCACCACCATAAACGATATCGTTGCCTAGCCCACCTGCGATCGTGTCGTTCCCGCCAAAGCCGTTGAGGACTTCATCATCGGCAGTGCCGACCAGCGTCTCTGCGCCAGGAGTACCGACAACGAGAGTTCTGACAGATGGGTTGCGTGGATTGTAGCTGCTGGTGTCAATGTCCAAAGGATTTGGGAAACTACTGGCAACGTTCTTCCAGGGGACAAACTTAAAGTTGCCGCTGGCGTTGACCAGTTCTCCATCATCTTCAACAATCAGGGCAGGTTCGTTTTGCTGATCGTGGACGACCAGCAGCCCAGAGAGGAAGTTGGGTCCAAGCGGTACGTTAATTACGTCTAGTCCGTCGCTGCCGTCTACACTGTCGATACCATTCGCTTCACCCACGATGAAGCTACCCAGGTAGGCGTTGTCGCCCTCGCGGCTATAAACAGCAAAGGTGCTGTCGCCCTGGCTGGAGGCAATCAAATAGCCCGTACCGTTTGCACCGTAGTAGAGAGCTAATCCTTCTACGTCAGCTTCGAGAGCTTTGCCCTCTGGCTTTACCGCGTCGATCAGTACGCCTTCGTCGCCACCTTCTGGCTCTGCGGAGAATTTGTAGATGCCAACATCTTCCTGACCGATGTAGAGGTAGCCCAGTTCAGCATCGACGACTGCGCCTTCGGTCAGCGCTTCTCGCTCTCCGTCTGCGGGAACGGGAACGGTCAGAACTCGGACGATTTGGGCATCAATTTGTCCTTCACCGTTGTCGATCAGCTCCAGTTGAGCAATCTGGTTGCCATCAGCCTGGGTGACGAAGGCGTAGGCTTTGCCCGTAATGGGACTGATGTAGTTTGCTACCCCGTAAGCGGTTTGTTCGCCATCATCTATGCCAAAGAGGGTTTCCAGAATGTCTGGAGCAGTGATGTTGGTTAACTGGCGGGTTTCTGGATCGATGCGATAGATGGCTATGGTGTCGTTGAGGCGATCGCTAGCAACCACCAGATCCACCGTTTCACCACCCAGATTGAAGCCATACAGCGTATCAACGTTGTTGTAGCGCAGGTCTTCGGGAGAGTCAGGAGCGATCGTTTGCAGCAGTTCCCCGTTCAGGTCGTGTACCTGCAAGCCGCCATTTTTTAACGCTGTAACCACCAGACTGAGCGAAGAGTCGGTTGGATGCACGTAAATCGCCGGATCGTCTGCACTGGAGAGAGCTGGTCCGCTGGGTGGTTCCTCGATGTCAAAGGTAGGAGGCGTTTCAACCGTTGGCGCAACGACGGGAATCGTGTCCAAATCCAGGCTTAAGGCGATGAACTGTGTCACCTGAGTGTCGCTGAAGTTGTTGTCACTGGCCACGATCAGCGATTGGCGACCATCTGCCAGCTTTGGTCCTAGCGCCAAGCCTTCCAGGTTGTCTGGCGTGATGCCGAAATCAGCAAAGTCGAGCAGTTCTCGCTTAGAAACGGTTGGGTCAACCTCTAAAGCAACGCCCTCTTCAAACAGCAGGCTGTCACTGCTGCTAATATCCAGCGCGCCCTGAGTGCTGATTTCATAGAGCTTGACGGTGTTGCCTACGCCTGTGGAGAAGGAGCGCTCTAGGGCTAGCAAGGTGCCGCTGTTGTCGATCGCCAGCAGTTCAACCAAACCATTCGTGCGGAAAGCATCTGCCGGAACAGGCGTTTCAGCGACCGCATCAACTTCATAAACGAACTCCTGCACGGGTTGTCCAGTGAGCAGGTCATATTTGATGATGCGGGAAACGCTTTCCTGCTCTAGGTCTGCCGCTGGTCCGTCCTGGTTGAGCGCATTTTCAGTGGCGGTGTAGAGGTAGCGACCGTCGGGGGTAATGGTGGCGCTTTCAAAAGCAAGGTTGTTGCGAATGCCGCTGCTGTTATTGGCGGTGGGGAAGTATTTGTCGGCGATCGCCAATTCCCCAATTTGCTCCCCATCTAGCGAAAACTGATTCACAAATGGGCTGATCAGTCGAGTTGCGTCACCCTCAGAGGAGACATACAGAGTGCCATCTGGGGAAAGGGCAATTCCCTCTGGGTCAAGGCTAAGTTCAGCAAACGGTTCACCCGACTCATCCAGCAGAGTGGTTACGTTTTCAAAACTAATATCGCCGTCTCGCAGTTCTCCAGCGCTCAGGTCAATCGACAGCGTGTAGAACCGAGCTGGGTTAAATTGGCTGCGATCGTCCGCAATGCTGTAGTAAATGTCGTTAGCTGCGTCATACGCAATTCCCGATAGTCCGCCAACCTGAGTTCCCTCAAAGGTGAGGGAGGTTGGAAACGTCACTTCTCCCAAGAAATCTACCCCTGCCACCGTTTGTCGATTCCGGTCTGCCGCAGGTTCCGTTGCTAGGTCAACCCACACCAGCCGATGGTCAGAACTAGGAAACGGAAAATTGCCCACCAACCCAAATTGGGGATCATCGCTAGTTGGCCAAAATACCTGAGCGTCAGTAATCTCCAAATTTTGGGAAGGCAGCACATAGTCAGCCCTCAGATTGCCCGGAGTCGTATCAGCAAAATCTGCCGTGTCAAAGGCAGGATTGTTGGTGTGAGCCGTATTTGCACCACCCTGACGCTCTGATGCATCCACCCCACCCTCGCTGCTGGGCGTGACGCTGGTGTTGATCAGCCGGTTGTTAAGCAACTGGAGAACGGCATCTTCAACGCTGTCGCCATCAAAGGGGTCAGCATTCTGGTCGCCCGCAATCACAAACTTGGAGCCATCCGCCAAGCCGCCAGTATTGCCCGCATCGTCGTAGATGTAATCGCCTTCTCCTGGAGTTATATAGTCTGACCAAAAGCGAATCTCGTCGTGGTTGCGGCGACCGTTGCGGTCTTCCGGTCCGTCAAACACGGGTGGCGTAGGATGGCTGGTGAGAAAGTGAATCGTCTCGCCATTCACCTCAATCGGAATATCCCAGTGACTCTTGGACGAGAGCCGGAATGCCGCTAACTCTTCCGCTGAATACCAGTCGTTTGCCTCCGGCGTGTTGGGGTCATCGGGCAGCAGCACCCCCGGCATGTCTTTCCACAGGAAATTTTGGAAGGTGCGGGCATTCTCAGTGTCAATCGGGTACTTGGAATAAACCACCATGCCATACTGACCGGGAAAAAAGCCAAACCCAAAGGCATCATCTGGCCCGCTCACCCTGCCGTCATTGTTCAGGTCCGAGCCAGAGGGAATGCCCGTGTTGGAAGGCGCGATGTAGTAATAGGGATATTCAACCGGGTCAACTCCGTTTTGGCTGACACCCAGATAGTTTTGCTGAAACAGCTCAGCAGCCGTGCCGCTTTCGTCAAAGTCAAACTCGTTGATCAGCAGCACATCCGGATTGGTTCGCTGGATGATTTCCGCGACGGTCTTAGCCTGAGCATTGCCGGTAGTAGACAAATCGGCGATCAGTTCGCCTGCGTTGTTGCGATTCAGCGAGGCGTTGAACTGGGCAAAACGAACGGTATCGGGACTTACCATGAAAGCTTCCTTGACGAGGTAGAGTTTTATTCCTGGAAATGGAAAAAGCTAGCGGTGTATAGGTTTAGAAGGCTTAAACCGGGTTACCGCTCAGGAAGATATCACCCGCATCTAAAGGCTGGACTATGGGAAGCTTATGGTTTGGGTAATAAGTCCAAAAGAAATTTTCGATTTTTGTTTGACAAATCCGCCTTCTTTCGGCACACTAGATATTGCCCCTAACGGGGGACTGTAGTTCAATTGGTTAGAGCACCGCCCTGTCACGGCGGAAGTTGCGGGTTCGAGCCCCGTCAGTCCCGTAGAGCTAATGTACAGCGACGCTAGTCTGTCACCAATGACAGGCTAGTGTCGCGAAAGTCTTAGTAACAAACTATTTGTCGCTTTGTTATCCATCCGCTTGAGCTCCATTCTTTACTAGAATTGAAAAGAGCAAGTTATTCCGGGATTGCGAGTTGAAGCAAAGAAAATCTAACTATCTCTTACTGTCTCTCCTCAATTCCTTGGCTGACTTTGATGGTCAGATGTTGGAAGAAGCAGTTGGCATACTTGATGATTTAAGAAAATGCTCTAACCCAGTACCGCCTCTTTACACTGACGTGTTTGGCTTACCGCTGTCAGCAACGTGTACTGACTTGGTAGAACGTGTAGAAATCTTGTCTGAAGAGCAGCTTGCGATCGCAAGCTATGCTTTTCAGGTATTTCGCTCTTATGAGCAAATGCTGAGGGTTGACACAACGGAAATGGCTCCCCGGCAGAGGGCAGCGAGTGAAGCGCAGATGGAGCGGGTTCGGCTTTTGATTGAGCGAACGAAGTCAGCACTGGTCGAAGCGATCGGAGAAAGAAATGAAAAATAATTGGGTATAGCAACTCGCTACTGAGAAAGAAGGTCTATCTATAGAGAAAGAGGAGTTGTCCTTGCGGTAGAGTTATCCCGAAAAGTCAGCCGTTACGCTATTAGGCACTAAATCACCTCTAGACTAATAGCCGCAAAGACAAAATTTGGCGATCGCCTAACTCTTCCGTTATGACTCCTCCACTCACTCAGTTTTTTCAGGGAAACTCCCTTTCTGATTTGTTCGCTCAGGACATTGGTGACAGGTATTATGGGCTGCTTTTGAACTATCCCGCAACGGCAAGCTGGGCTGCTTATCCCAACGTGCAAAAATACTTTCTGCAAGATGGCAGCAGTGAAGCCACAAAGACATCCTTTGACAAAATTTGCCAGAAAGAACCCTGGAAAAACCTGGCAGTCCTAGGTAATACTCTTACGGGTGTGGCAATCAGACCCCCTCAAAACCAGCTAATGCAATACTGGCGAGAGCATTTTGGCTTTGATGATACTCATTTGCAGATGATGGATTGCTCAACTTATCTAGATGAGTTGAGTGGCGATCGCCTTGACCAAGTGATTGTCTTATTTCCGTTTGATCGGCTGGCGCATGAAAAGCACGCTGTCAACCCAGATACTCATTACCGTCTGCTCAGTAAAGCTGCGCTTTCTGAGTTGGGGATTCCCTGTCCGACTTATCAAACCTATGAGTTAGATCAGATTAGCCTGGATCAAATTCAGCTTCCCCAACAGTTTCCTTACCTGATCAAAACATCTCATGGGCTTTCGGGTGAAGGAACTTATATTATTCGCAGTCACAGCGATTTCAACTATTGCCTAGAAGAATTGCAGAAGTACTTGTCGATCAACTTGTTAAAGACAATCATCGTTTCGGAGTTTGTCAAGCATGAGGTTAACAACTACTGTGCTCAGTTCTATGTGAATAAGCAAGGTGAGATTTCGTTAGTTGGTGTAACTCAGCAGTTAGTTAGCTCCGAAGGGAACTACTTAGGAGGGTTAATCGACTACACCGACGACATGAGTAAGTTCTCCGAAATGGTTACAGCGATAGGACAATATGCTCACCAACAGGGATATTTCGGGGTAATTGGCTTCGATATATTAGAAGACCGAGACGGAAAGCTTTACGGAATCGATGCCAATTTTCGCATCAATGGTTCAACGCCGCTTTGCTTGCAGCGCCATCAACTGTTGAAGCTGGATAAAGCGATCGCCAAATATTCCAGTGACTACCGCATGGAAGGAACTCTCGACGAAATTCTCACCACACTGAGACCCCAGCTAGAGCGGAAAGATTTTCTGATTCTCTCAGCTTTGGAGAAGGTGAAATACGGCAAAATTTACACCGAAATTTATGGCATTGTCACCGGAGAAACGCTCCAGGAAATGCAGCAGATTGAGCAAAACCTGCACGATCAGGGATTGCGCTTAACAAGTTAAAACACCACCTTTGAATCGCTTGAATCGCAGGATTTTTGATTAATGAATTTAACTTATCAAGGTTTACTCACTTTTGTTGTTTTGGCGATCGCCACACTCCTTTTCTCAGTGTCGCTAGATCGATGGTGGCGTGAACGCAGCTACGACCTGAATGGTAAAACAGTCTTGTTAACCGGAGGTTCACGCGGATTAGGTTTAGTCATGGCACGTCAACTCGTCCAGTCGGGGGCACGAGTTGCCCTCTGTGCGCGAGATGAGGACGAGCTAGAACGGGCGCAAACGGAACTAAAGCAAGGGGAAGTCCTGGCAGTAACGTGTGATGTCACTAATCAAACTCAAGTTGAGCAGATGGTGCAGCAAGTTAAGGAACGCTTTGGGCCGATCGACATTCTAATCAACAATGCTGGAACGGACATTGTCGGTCCGCTAGATAGCCTCACCATGCAGGACTACGACGATACAATGAAGCTACATTTTTGGGCACCGCTTTACACCAGTTACGCTGTGCTGCCAGAGATGCGTCAGCGCAAAGCGGGCAGGATTGTAAATATCTCCTCTATTGGCGGCAAGGTAGTGTCTCCGCACATGGTGGCTTACTGTGCCAGCAAATTTGCCCTGACCGGACTATCAGAGGGAATGCAAGCCGAACTAGCAAGCGCTGGAATTGCCGTCACAACAGTTTGTCCTGGTTTCATTCACACGGGTGTGGTTGATCACGCCATCATGAAGGGTCAGAACCGCAAGGAGTTTGCTTGGTTTAGTATTGGTGACTCACTGCCACTGCTTTCTGCCAGTGCTGAAGAGGTCGCTCAGCGGACGATCAAAGCCCTCAAGCGGGGAGATGCAGAAGTAATTGTGCCTTTTCCGGCTTGGCTTTCTGCTAAATTTGCTGGACTATTTCCGGGCCTCACTGCAAACCTGCTCAGTATGACAAATCGGTTACTTCCTAAATCTGGTGAAATGGGTCAAGAACGTGCTTTTGGCAGAGATAGCCATTCATCCTGGGCACCTTCTTGGCTGACTGCGTTGAGCAACCGAGCAGCACAGCGCAACAATGAAGTTCCGGTCGCTGAACCCAAAGGTAATACCACGGTGAAGCTGCTCGATCATGAGCAGCACTCCTCACCGACCGAAGCACAGCCATCTGCTGAAGCGACACAGTCACCTGAAGGAGCTACGGCAAACGGAATATCCCTCACTGAACAAGCCCAAGTCGGAACATCCTCAACGGAATTGTCCCCGTAGAAGATCGATCAAGATGGTTTTCTGTTGGTCGTGGAAGCACCTCAGCGTAGGGGCGGCTCGCGAACCGCCCCTACGCTGAGATTTGTAGCTGATACAAGTGGAAACTCCCGTAACTTCCAGCTATAAATTAGCCATTTACGGAGACTTGAACTGTTGTGGGTGAGGACTTCACTGGAGGAGGACTAACCTTCTGATTGGGGATACCCTCAATTGGGCACTCTTCCGTACCAATCGTGGAACGAGTAATCGCTTCTGCTTTCTCCTTCGCTTTCTTCGGCTCCAGAATCCAGTCCCGATAGAACTGGTAAGGACATTCCGCCATCCCTTCAGAACCATCGCCCGAGTTCAGCATTCCGGTATAGCCGCGATGTAGCAGCTTAAACAAGTGATTCTGAGACTGAGAGTTTTTGCGGAAGTCACGAATCGCAAACTTAGACAGGGCAGCATACTGAATCCCCATCTCTTCTTCGCCACACTCACCTAAAGTGCGACCATCAAAGCCAACTACAGCAGAGTGTCCGAAGTAACTGTATACACCATCAAATCCGGCAGCATTAGCAACGGCAACATAAACGTTGTTCATCCACGCCATTGCTTTAGACACCATGATTTGCTGATCTTTCGCCGGATACATATACCCTTGGCAGCGAACAATCAGTTCGGCTCCTCTCATGGCACAATCGCGCCAGATTTCAGGGTAATTGCCATCATCACAAATGATCAAACTAATCTTGAGTCCCTTTGGTCCTTCTGAGACGTAGGTGCAGTTGCCGGGATACCAGCCTTCAATCGGTGTCCAGGGCATGATTTTGCGATATTTTTGAACGATCTGTCCCTGGTCGTTCATCAAAATTAAGGTGTTGTAGGGAACCTTGTTAGGATGCTCTTCGTGCTGTTCTCCAGTGAGTGAGAAAACGCCCCAAACCTTATTGCGAATGCAAGCCTCTGAGAAGATTTGCGTTTCCTCTCCAGGAATGCTTGCTGCCGTTTCCATCATCTCTTTGGGATCATACATGATGCCGTGAGTGGAATATTCAGGAAAGATCACCAGATCCATTCCTGGTAAACCTACTTTCATCCCGTCGATCATTGAGGCAATGTTCTTACAGTTCTCAATAACTTCTGCTTTGGTGTGCAGGCGCGGCATTTTGTAGTTAACAACCGCAACTCCAACTGCATCTTCACTCGATGAAATGTCGCCGTGGTAAGACATGAGTACCCCCAGTGAGTGTTGTATTTAGAGCTTCTAGTGACCAATGGCAGAGGAGAGCCATAGAAAAACTCTCCTGGATCTTTTGGTACTTCCAGTTGCAAGATTTTATTTGTAATCTGCTGGAACAGACTGAGCTTGCCGCTGTTTAAGAGGGGCTTGCAACCTCCAAACCAGCGCTACCGGGCTTTGAGCCAGGAAAAAAGGTTTATCTCAATTTTTTGCGATCGCCAAGGCTTCCTCCTCAAGCCACAGCACTTTGAATACAAGTTGGACTCTAAAAATCAGTTGCCTCCCTGTAACCGGACAATCCCCACCACTCGCCTTTGTTTGCTGGTTTACTAGCGATTGTTTGCTGGTTCGCTACCGATCAGTTGACGCTCATAAGAGAGCTTTCAACGATGGATAGATAATAAAGAGTTGGATAAGCCTAATTTGTATCTAGTTTTACACTTAATAGTTAATTGCTTAACTATTTTCTCTCAATGCGAATTTGCCATCCTGCATGGCGCTTCGGGCATTTCTCCCCTATGTAGCAAACAGATGCTCACTCCTGCAGGCATCAATCGGCAGGCAAAGCTGTTTCATCGAGCAGTTTCGCTGTTTTGATCACGAGATCCATCAGCGTTTTGCGTTCTGCTTCATTTAGAGAGCTCATTAGCTCAGAGATCTGATATTGATCCTGGGGTGCAATCCAGCTTAAGAATTGTTGCCCTTCTGGGGTCAGTTTTACCATCAGTGCCCGTCGGTCAGAGGGATGCACATCGCGTTCGACATAGCTATCTTGCTCTAGTCCATCCAATAATCCGGTCATGGCAGCGCGGGAAACGCCACACTGTTTGGCTAAAGACGACGGGCTGGCACATCGCTCAGGTTCAGTACTGAGATAGAGCAGAACGGCGAGCTTGCTTTGCGAAATGCCTAGCTTTGCCGAATGTTCATCGGTAATTCGCAAAACCATTCTGGCGATTCGAGCAATGATTGACGTGGTGTAAATTGCTCCTGCCTGGCTGGGAAAAGTCAGCGCCTTATGGACAATTTCTGTGACCAATTCACCTAAAGTTTCTATTTTTTCATGCCGTTTAACCTGGGTTTGGGTTGATGTAGGCACCTCGGCGTCGTTGGGTCGCAAGGCTTCCTGTCTGTACTGAGCCAATTCTTGCTCTAGCATTTGACTCACTTCAAATGCTTGGGTCAGTGTGGAAAATGCTCTGAGTGCTGTAATTACCGTGATGAATAGTTTTTGGGAGGTTAGCTCTGTTTTTGTTTTGTAATCATCGATGCCATAGTTCACTGCCACCACATTTTCGGGTGCCTGTCCTGGCTGTCCGGTTCTCAGGATAATTCTGACGATTGGGTTTTCTAGCTCCTCTCGGATATAGGGAATCACCTGTAACCCTGCATCTTCTGTTTCCATGACTACATCTAGAAACACAATCGCCGTATCAGGATGAGCCTGAATTAACTGTTTGGCTTCTTGAGCAGAGTAGGCACTAATAAATGTCAATGTTTTATTTTCAAAGGTAAAGTCGCTTAGCGCCAGTTTTGTTACTTCATGGACTTCAACATCATCATCGACGATTAAGATTTTCCAGCTTCCATGCTGGCTCAGGTCTGTTTCTTCAGCAAAGAACACGATCTCATCTTCTTGAGCAAAGACGCATTCATCACTCGGAGCGTGATTACTCAGAGCATTAGATGAGGTTTGTGCGTTTTCCAGCATGAATGCTCCTTTAGTTGTTCGAGTCAACTTAAATTTATGAATCTACACTTCTGTGTTTAATAACTTGATCACAAACTTTGTCCCAGTCCCCAGGCGACTTTCACACTGAATCGTCCCCTTCAGCTTTCGGGTCACCAGGTTGTAGACAATATGTAACCCTAAACCACTCCCACCCTGTCCTCTTTTTGTGGTGAAAAAGGGTTCAAAGATTTTGCTCAGGTTTTCTGGGGCGATGCCGCTCCCGTCATCTGTATATTCAAAAATTACCTGTTCCTTAGTTTGCTCAAAGCTCAAGATAATCTGTCCAGCTTCGCCAGGTTCGTAGGCGTGCAGCAGGGAATTCATGATCAGGTTGGTGACGATTTGGGAGAAGGCACCGGGGTAGCTGGTGAGGGTAAGATGGCGATCGCCTCTCACCTCAACCTGATGCTTAGTAACCTTCAGCTTGGGGCTAAGCTGCAAAAGAATTTCTTCGAGATAGTCTTTGAGGTTAAATCCCCGTTTTGACTCACTGGACTGATCTACCGCAACCTGCTTAAAACTATGGATCAGTTCTGCGGCTCGTTCTAGATTAGAGAGCGTCATTCGACTACTCTGTTGGGCTAAATCCAAAAACTTTTCTAGATCCGATCGCTTCATCGTACCGCCTTTGAAGCGTTCTGAGAAAGCGATCGTTTTTTCCATCAACAAAGAAGCGGCAGTCACGCCAACTCCGATCGGAGTGTTAATTTCATGGGCAATTCCGGCAACCAAACCACCCAACGCTGCCATTTTTTCAGTTTGAATCAGTTGTGCTTCAGCTTGTTGCAGATTGTGCAGCGTTTGTTCAAGCTGTTTTGCTTTTTCTTGCAGCTGCGCTTCAGCCAGGTTGCGTTCCTGTACCTCTTGCTGAAGCTGAAGGTTGCGCTCATCCAGTTCTTCTTGCGCCAGTTCGCGGCTTTCCTGCGTCAACACCAGCCACCAGGCTCCGATGCCAATGAGTACCAGGAAGACAGCATACACCTCGATTAGGGTTGCGGTGAGTTGTTGGGCCGCAATGATAGAAATTTGGGGAACAGCGACGTGCTGATAGTAGACTAGCCCTAGACTGCTACCTACTAGCCCCGATAGAGATAGGAACAGCGCCAAGTATCTCAGCAGCCTTGCCCCTAAATGCGGTGATAGTTTGGACTGAAATAGCCGCGATCCTTTTGAAGTTTGAGTGGTGGTCTGAGAAATAATGTGAGTTGCAGTTTGAGCTTCAGAGGCAGGGCTGCTTTTGCTGGGTGCGATCGCCTTACAAGCATCGTGGCAACAGGCATCCAGAGTGCAACAGAGCGAACAAATTGAGTCCTGGTAAATTGGACAAAATGCCATATCCTGCGGCTCATATTCCTGCTCACAGATACAGCAGTTCAGCGGATGAGTGGTTTCAGAGTAGATGTCTGTTCGGGCAATATAGTATTTCCCTTTGGTGAGAAAGGCGATCGCCGGGGCCAGCACAAACGCTAAACCTAAGGCAATAAAAGAGGCAAAAGCTTTTGCACCGATTCCAAACACGCCCATGAAAGCAGCCATTGCCACCAGTGAGGCGATTAACATTGACCCCAATCCGACGGGGTTGTAGTCGTGCAGGTGTGCTCGCTTGAACTCAATATACGGAGGACTTAGACCCAACGGTTTGTTGACCACCAGATCGGCAACTAATGCCCCAACCCAGGCGATCGCCACATTTGAGTAAAGCCCCAAAACTGCCTCTAGCGTCGAAAATACGCCCAACTCCATTAACAGGAGAGCGATCGCCACATTAAACACCAGCCAAACCACACGACCCGGATGACTATGGGTGAGCCGAGAAAAGAAATTTGACCAGGCCAACGACCCCGCATAAGCATTCGTCACGTTGATCTTAATTTGAGACAAAATCACAAAAAAGATCGTCACAGCTAGCCCTACATCCGGGTTAGAGAAAACATACTCAAACCCGATCCAATACATTTGAGTTGGCTCGTTGGCTTTGGATAAACTGACTCCGTGGGCGATCGCCAAAGATGCCAAAAAAGCGCCGCCCAACTGCTTCGCGCAACCCGTCAGCACCCATCCTGGCCCAGCCACTACCACCGCTAGCCACCATTTACGCTTACTCGTTTCCTGCTGGTCGGGCAAAAAGCGCAGATAGTCTACCTGTTCGCCAATTTGGGCAATCAGTGAGACTGCGACAGTAGTAGCCGCTCCAAACAGCAGCGGGTCAAAGCCTGCACTACCTGCTTCCCCAGCAAAATGCACCCAGTTTGAAAGTGCTTCTGGCTCCTTGTAAATAATGCAGGCATAGGGCAAAAGCATCAGCGTAAACCAGACCGACTGACTCCAAAGCTGCAATTGGTTGATCAGCGTCACGCCAAAAAACACAAAAGGAATGATCACCAGAGAGCAAACGATGTAGCCAATCGATAGCGGCAGGTGAAAATACAGCTCTAGCGCTTGCGCCATAATGGCTGCTTCTAAAGCAAAGAAAAGAAACGTGAATGAAGCATAGATCAGCGACGTAATCGTTGAGCCGATATAGCCAAATCCAGCCCCTCGCGTCAGCAAATCAATATCAACGCTATATTTTGCGGCATAGTAGGCGATCGGCAGTCCCGTCAAAAAAATGATGATCCCAGCGACAATAATTGCCCAAAAGGAATTCGCAAACCCATAGCTGATGACCAGTGACCCACCGATCGCCTCTAATGCCAAAAACGACAACCCACCACTGGCCGTATTCGCGACCAAAATCTCTGACCACTTGCGAAAAGATTTAGGCGCAAACCGCAAAGCATAATCTTCCAGCGTTTCGGTCGCGATCCAAGTATTGTAGTCACGCCTATCTTTAACAATCTTTGTCGTTGCAGGAAGCGGCATAGGAAGACATCAATGATGGACGAGATAAATGGAAGAGACAATCAGTCAACCTCCTGCATGAATCGTTGCGCGGCGGAGCCGCGCAACGATTCATGCCTTTAAAACAGGATTCATGCAGGAAGTCTAGTTTAACTACAACCTAACGGAATATAGCTTTCATAACCCATTTTGGAATTTCTGCGTACTCCTGTAGAGGTAAATAGCTAAAGTCAAAATAGCAAGAATGTATCATAGGATACGTTTGCCGTGTGGGAATGCCTCTAACATCTGAGACAGGTTTGCTGGAACTCGCTTCAGATAGGACAAGAAGGTTTAAAACTGCAATGGCGGCAGGAATATTCCTGTTGCTAAAAGTGAGATTCCTATTGCTATTGCGGTAGGGAGCTAATGCTGTTCAAGTCATTCAACGGTAAGTGATTCTAGTCGATGGCTTGCTCTAGCTCCTGCTAGAAGAATTCTCAGTTTGCTGATTTGCCTTAGATTGTCAGATTCGCGAGGTTGCAGTATGGCGCTTCGCACACCGTCAATTCTTTCATCTGGTTAAGTTGTTGTTAAGGAGAACGCAATGGCTGATTCGCGTAGCCCTCTGGTTCGGTTTGGCAGAATAGGCCGCCGTAAGTTTATCAAGTATGGTTCTTTAGCGGTCGGGGCAGGCGTGCTCTCTGCCTGCACTCGTGGCGGCGGAGAAACCACTACCAGTTCTGCTACTGGAACTGGATCTGCGTCTTCAGGCGATGCCATTAAAGTAGGCGTAATGTATTCAACGACTGGCACCATTGCGATCGTTGAAAAGTCTCTGCAAGATGCTACTTTCCTGGCGATCGAGCAGATCAACCAGGGCACAGGACCCTGGCAGGGTAAGCAAGGCGTCGCGGGTAAGCAAATTGAAATGGTTGTGGTCAACCCCGACTCCAACTGGGATTTGTATAACCAGATGTCTAAGCGCCTGATTGATGAAGATCAGGTATCTTGTGTCCTGGGATGTTATACATCAGCCAGCCGTAAATCAGTGCTGCCCGTATTTGAAGAAAAGGACGCCATCCTTTATTACCCGGTTTACTACGAAGGAAATGAGTGTAGCTCTAACGTCTTCTACACCGGAGCCGCACCTAACCAGCAAATCACAGACTCCATTCCCTATTGCTACGAAAACTTTGGACCCAAAGGTTTCTTCATCGGTTCTGACTATATTTACCCTAAAGAGAGCAACCGAATTGCGAAGGCAGAACTGGAAAACCAGGGTGGACAAGTGGTCGGAGATGAATACGCAGCACTAGGAACCACTGAATTTATCACCATCATCAACAAGATCAAACAGGCGAAACCTGACTTTGTCTTGAGTAATTTGGTGGGTGATAGTATTCCCGCGTTCTACAGACAGTTTAAGGATGCTGGAATTACCCCCGATCAGATTCCCATCATGGCTTACCCCACGACTGAGGAAGAGATTCAGGCAATGGGGCCCGAGTATGCTGAAGGACACTACAGCAGCTTTAACTACTTCCAAACGGTAGACACGCCTGAGAACAAAGCATTTGTGGAGCAGTTCAAAGCAAAGTTTGGCGACAACCGGGTCACCAACGGCGTAATGGAAGCGGCTTACCTGCAAACCTTCTTTATGGCTCAGGCAATGGAGCAAGTCCTGGAAGCAGGTGAGGAGATCACAACTGCCACCTTGAGAGAAGCAACTCGCGGACAGGAATTTAACGCGCCTCAAGGTAAGGTCAAGATTGATCCCGACAACTATCACACTTACCTCTACTCTCGGATTGGCAGATGGCAAGCAGATGGTCAAGCGGAGATTGTGTTCGCAACTCCTTCTGCAGTGAAGCCGATTCCCTGGAGTCAAGCGCTTTATAAAGGTCGCCTTTGCGTTCACCCCGCTCCCGATGACCGCTCTGACCCAACCGAAGAAACAGGGAATGATCTACCTGTCGAATACCTAGAAAGTTAGGAGCTTTTAGCTTTTTAAAGTCAAAGCTCTGTCCAGGAAGGCAAAGCTTGAATTGAGTTGATGTCACAGGTAAGTTGAGGTTTACTGGGAATGTTGGGTTTTAATTCAATACAGGCTCACATCTTTTATCTGGCACAAGAAGCAACAGCGGCGACAGACGCAACCGGAGGAGCTGACTTTTACACTTTTGCAAACCAGTTGCTGAATGGCGTTGGGATTGTTGGAGTGTTGCTGTTAACCGGATTGGGTCTGGCTATCACATTCGGCGTGATGCGAATCATTAACCTGGCTCATGGTGAGTTCATCATGCTAGGTGCCTATGTGACGTTTCTGATGCAGTCTCTTTTTCAGATGGACTTGCTGCTAACTATTCCCTTTGCCTTCTTGGGAACAGCTCTGATTGGGGCGCTGACCGAGTTGACGGTGATTCGTAGGTTATACGGTCGCCCCCTTGAGACGCTGCTAGCGACCTGGGGGTTGAGTATTGTGATCCAGGGGGTCGTCAAGCTGATCTTCTCGGCGCAACTGAAGTATGTGAAGTCTCCACCTTACATATCTGGAAACCTGTCGGTAATCACGGGACAAGATGGGACACCGCTAGTCTCAATTTCCTATTACCGCATGTTTATTATTGCAGTTGCCCTTCTGATGTTAGGAATCACGCTCTACCTGCTCTACCAAACTCCTCTGGGTCGTCAGGTTAGAGCGGTAGCCCAAAACCGAGAAATGGCAAAGTGCTTGGGTGTGAATACTAGCCTGATCGACTTACTGACTTTTGCTTACGGTTGTGGGCTGGCTGGCATTGCGGGAGCAGTCATTTCTTCGCTTAAGAGTGTTTCTCCACCAATGGGGCAGGATTATCTAGTGGATGCCTGGATGGTTGTGGTGACTGGAGGCGTCGATAAGCTGATTGGAGTGTTGGCAGGGTCGTTCTTGATTGGTGAAGCCAATGCAGCGATCGCCTTTATGCTGAATGATCCGGTTGCCAGGGTGATTGTGTTAGCCGCCGTGATTGTGTTGATTCGCTATCGCCCAGAAGGATTGTTTACCGTACAGAAGCGGGCTTGAGCTTGAGTCGGGGCGATCATTGCGATCGCCCCAAAGTGAATTGGTATTAGTGGAGCCAGACTGATGACGCAGGTTTTGGATGGAGTTCAGCGTTCTACAGTTCCGGTTAAGTTATTTATAACTGCTGGAATCGTATTTCTCATCTTTTTTATTCTGCCATTTCTCGTAGGTGTGTTTCAGACAGCCCTAATCTCTAAGCTGCTGCTGTTTGGGGCACTAGCCATCAGTCTAGATCTGGTATGGGGATTTACAGGGATTTTGAGCTTTGCTCACGGCGTGTTCTTCACCTTGGGGGGATATGCCATGGCGTATTACCTGAAGCTCAATCTTGCAGCAGCCAACAACAACTACGGCGGTGAGTTACCCGACTTCATGGTGTGGAATGGGCTGGAGCAGTTACCCTGGTTTATTGCTCCGCTCAAGTTTCTTCCCATTGCAGTTTTGGCAATGATATTGGTGCCCGCTGCATTTGCTTACATCATTGGTTGGTTTATCTTTCGCTCCAAGGTCAGCGGCGTATACATCACGATCATTACCTTGGCAATTTCGTCAGCGCTGACTACACTGTTTATTAGTCAGCAGGCCTACACGGGTGGGACAAATGGCATTACTGATGTTGCCATCCTGTCGCTGGCAGGTATTGATATCACTGATATCAACCTCTACTGGGTCATTCTAATTTTCACCACACTGGTGTTAGCCGGAAGCTGGTGGCTAACGAAGTCTAATTTGGGACTTATCCTCCGCTCAATTAATGAGAATGAACGCCGCATTTCCTATTTGGGATATGACGTTGCGAGTTTCAAAATCTTCATCTGGACGCTGTCAGCGGCGATCGCAGGTATTGCCGGAGGACTGTTTGTTCCCCTTAACCGATTCATCTCGCCTGTCTACCTGGCAGTAGCCTTTGGTACTCAGGTGGTGATTTGGGTCGCCATTGGCGGTCGGGGTACACTGGTTGGTCCTCTGATTGCAGCCCTGCTGCTGGGTCAGGTGCAGAATTCCGCAGAGCGAGTCACTCAAGATTGGCAGTTGATCGTTGGGGTGTTGCTACTGGTCGTTGTTTTGTTTTTGCCCAAGGGACTGATGGGCTTAGTGCCAGAGCGCATCGGTTTTAACAAATTGCTTGAATCACCTACTCCCAATCCCTCTGCAGGTTATGTTCGAGCCGGATTGTTAGATTGGTTTACCCCGCTACAGGGAGCACTTAGAAGCATGCAGGGATGGTTCTCCAAGGATCGTGACCGTTAACTTGGGATTGAAAGCCTGGTAAGTGTGGCATTAAAGGATAAAAAGATGAATGCAGTCCTCTCGGTTAAGGATTTGACGGTAATTTTCTCAGGATTCCGCGCCCTTAAAGGCGTCACCTTGGATGTGGGCGATCGCGAGATTGTCACCATCATTGGCCCCAACGGTGCAGGTAAAAGTACTTTACTGGATGCCATCGTAGGGAAGTCTCCTGTTGCTTCGGGACACGTTTATTATCAAGGACACGAAATTACCAACAAAAGGCCTCATGCAATAGCTCGTCTAGGAATCGGGCGTAAGTTTCAAAACCCCAATGTTTATAACGAGTTGACAGTATTTGAAAACATCCTACTCGCGCTCAAAGGTTCTCATGGAATCCTTGCTTCAATCACGGTCAAATTAACCCGTGCTAAGAAGGAGAAAATTGCCTGGGTTCTAGAGCGAATTGGGCTGTTGGATAAAGCCTTTCTCAAGGTTTCTTCGCTGTCTCACGGCCAAAAACAGTGGGTTGAAATTGGCATGGTAATTGCTCAAGATCCTTCCATCATTTTGCTAGATGAGCCGACAGCAGGAATGACCTCGGATGAAACTCATTTGACCGGAGAAATCATTAGAACGATTTCTAAAGATCACTCGGTGGTGGTCATCGAGCATGACATGGATTTCGTCAAGCAAATTGCTCAACGAATTATTGTATTACACCAGGGCGAGAAGCTAGCGGAAGGCTCCGTTACTGAAGTGCAAAATAACTCTAAAGTTGTGGAGGTTTATCTGGGTCGTGAAAAAATCGATATCGCCGCTGCTTGAACTCACGGATGTCACCGCTGGTTACGGGCAAACTCCTGTTCTCCTGGATATCAACATGCAAGTTGACAAGGGCGACATGGTTTGCATTTTGGGACGCAATGGAGTTGGTAAAACCACGCTCCTACGCAGCATTATCGGCTTGAACAAGGTCAACAAAGGCAGCATCATTTTTGATGCGGATGACATTACAAAAACTCCGACCTATAAGCGTAGCCGCTACGGAATTGCCTACATTCCCCAAGGACGGGAGATTATTCCCTACCTGACGGTGCTAGACAATCTCAAACTCGGTTTGACTGCTAATCGAAACAAAAAAACTGCCAATCTTTTGGAGGAAGTATTTGAGTTCTTCCCTATGTTGAAGCAGCATCTTAAGCGTCAGGGAGGTCTTTTGAGCGGTGGTCAACAACAACAGTTAGCGATCGCCAGAGGACTTATGTCTGACCCACAAATGATCTTGCTCGATGAGCCAACCGAAGGGATTCAACCCTCTATTGTCCAAGAAATTGAGGCAACTCTGAGGAGAATCAACTCCGAAAAGGAGATTACCGTCATGGTTGTTGAGCAAAAGATTGATTTTGCGAAACAGCTTGCTCAACGGTTTTTCATGATGGAAAAAGGGGCTGTAGTGGCTCAAGGTAACACCAAGGAACTGGACGAGACACTAGTGCATCGTTACCTAGCGGTTTAACTCTTCGCTCACTCATTTACTCAATTTGTTAGCTGGGCGATCGCTAGAGTTACACCTCTGGTAGGGTATGGGACAGTCTGCTGTAGTAGTGCGGCAAGTCTAAAGCGTTGGATTCCGCTCTGCTCCACCCAACCTACGCAGATTACAGATGGTAGAACTGTAGGTTGGGTGAAGCGCAGCGGAACCCAACCCATTCTTGACATGCTAGTAGTAGGCTAGTTGTCCTATTGAAACTAAGTCGCAGCATTTTTCTTGAAAATAATAAGTCCGAAATAAAGCACATGGCAGATGCAGAGTTTCGGGCAATTATCATCTACTTGGAGACACTTTGCCGGAGGTAGAATTAATTCGGTTGATACACCATTCATTGACAAATCTGTGAAAGAACTTCTGGCTAGCTAATCCTTTCTCATACAGCAAATTAATAGATGAAATTAAACGTGGCAGATGTTTTTTTTTCAACATCTAGAAATCATTGCTTAAGTGTTTTATCTCAGTAAAGCTTTTGTCTCAAATACGACAGCTTTTACACTTATTCCATTATTTAATATTTTAATAAGCAGCAACTTCAAATGAGCTGCAAGATATTTATCTCAAAAGTATTTCTCTTCCTTTAACTCACCCCCGCAAAGCAATTAAACTTACTTAAATCTCATCCTGAAGCCTTACTTTAGTGGCATAGTAGCGTAGGTTGGGTGAAGCAAAGCGTAACCCAACTGAATTCGAGCAAGCATTAGGTTTCACGTTTTTCTATCCAAATTACACTAAGAGATCTGTTAGCTAGTTAGCTCATCTCTAGTTTATTTCTGAAAATAGTTCATAAATATCCAGATGGAACTTGAAACTAAAAAACTGTTTCAAGAAAAGCTTTTATTGACTCAGTAGAGGACTTTCTTAATACATTCATTTGTTTTTATAGCATCAAAATTTTGTCTAAAAAACCTTTGTTTTAAACCTTTGAAACAATAAATAGGTGTGTTATTGTTCATACATTCATTGTGACTCTCTAAAGTTAATTCAGTGAAGTAAAGGAGTGTTCCATGCCTGAAGTTTTATTTAAGGTTGATCTCACTAAACCGATGGATCAGCAGGAGTTGCCTGGACATAACCGCTGGCATCCTGATATTCCGGCTGTTGTTTCAGTGAATCCTGGTGATATTTTTAGAATTGAGTGTAAAGACTGGACAGACGGGCAAATCAAAAATAATGACAGCCCGGATGACATTCGAGATGTTGATTTGACTGTTGTTCACGTGCTGAGTGGACCAATTTGGGTCAATGGTGCTGAGCCAGGAGATATTTTGGTCGTTGACCTACTCGACATTGGCGCTTTACAAGGCGATGAGTGGGGCTTCACAGGTATCTTTGATAAGAAGAATGGTGGCGGATTTCTAACTGACCATTATCCCAATCCAGCAAAAGCAATTTGGGATCTCCAAGGAATTTATACCTCTTCTCGCCATATTCCAGGAGTTAAGTTTGCAGGAATTACTCACCCTGGTTTGATTGGCTGCGCGCCTTCCCATGAACTGTTGTCAACCTGGAATAAGCGAGAAACAGAACTGGTGAATACAGCTCCCGATCTGCGTACTTATGGTGCAGGTCTTTCGGGAGATCAGCCCGTTTTAGCAGCGTTGCCTAATCCTACTAATGCAATCTTGGGACAGTTGCCTGCTTCTGAGTACGATCGCGTTGCTGCTGAGGGAGCTAGAACGGTTCCACCTCGCGAACATGGCGGCAACTGTGATATCAAGAACCTATCGAAAGGAACGCGGATTTACTTCCCGGTTTATGTGGAGGGTGCCAAACTGTCGATGGGCGATATTCATTTCTCTCAGGGAGATGGAGAAATCTCTTTTTGTGGGGCGATCGAAATGTCAGGTTATATCGACCTGCATGTTGATATCATCAAGGGCGGCATGGAAAAGTACAGCATGGTTAACCCCATCTTTAAGCCCGGTCCTGTAGAGCCTCGTTATTCTGAATATCTGGTGTTTGAAGGGATTTCGGTAGATGAGTTTACGGGCAAGCAGCATTATATGGATGTCCATATTGCCTATCGTCGAGCCTGCTTGAATGCGATCGAATACTTAAAGAAATTTGGCTACACGGGCGAGCAAGCTTATCTGCTACTTAGTTGTGCGCCTGTTGAGGGTCGCGTTAGCGGGATTGTTGATATTCCTAATGCTTGCTGTACTTTAGCAATTCCCACCGAGATCTTTGACCAAAACATCTTGCCGACCTGACACAGCCCTAAATCGGTTGTAAGACAAGCGGGTTTTGGTGTTGCACATTTAACGAATGATTTTCGTAGGGGCACGGCAATGCCGTGCCCCTACGGTGGGCAATTCACATGTTAGGAATTTTGCATCATTCTCAATTTGTGCAATGCCGGATTTTGAATACGCATTGCCTCCAGTAATTCACATCTGGGGGTTAATGCATTTCAAGCGATTGACACTTCAAGTGATTAGACTTCCTGCATCCATCAATTTTTGAAGCATGAATGGTAGAGCGGTGTCACACTACCACTCACCCAGGAAGTCCTTTGAATAGTTGCAAAAGACCACCGTAAAGAGGTTTTGACCTATGCCCCTGTATGAGTTTCGTTGTGAGGAGTGCGGGCTGTTTGATGAATGGCGTGCTATGTCAGAGTGTAATGCTCCGGCTTCTTGCCCTTCTTGCCAACAGCCTGGACGACGAGTTTTTTCTGCACCTATGCTGCTTTCTGGCTCTTTTCGGCTCAAGCGTGAAAATCCAGAGCCGCAGTTGGTGAAGCGACAAGAACCAAAACCTTCTAAGGTTAAAGATCACAAGGGAGGACGACCTTGGATGATTAGCCACTGATGTTTGAATGAATTACCCTGCTGATACTTTGCTAGAAATACAAGGGGCCGTTCGCGGCTCCTACAGGAATTTGTGATTTATCCAGGTAGAGATTGCTGTAAGTTACTGGAACTGTGCATCGGTGATGCGTGTGGGACTAGAAACGGTTTTTTGTAGTGGCGATCGCCAACAGAGATAAAATAAGGGACCAAACAAAGGCACCAGTGCCACTGCCCAAAAAACAGCACGATTAGAAATGCCTCGTCGTGCCATATCATCGTCAAACAGGGAAGTAATCGGAAAAACCAGGCACATCAGGCAAAAATCAAGAGAAATGAGATGGACAAAGTGGCGGGTTTGGAACTGCTGTACGAAGTCTGCCCAATCTCCAACGATGAGCGCGTAGGCAATGAGGGCGATCGCGGTGAAAAGCAACATAACGCCTGTTGATCTTCGTTCTAACCAGGCTAACCACTTGTCCATCGTGCCGTTAAAAGTGTGGTTGCGCTGACGCAACAGCAGGTAAGGTAATAGGCAAATGACTCCTGTGAAGTTTGAGCCAATAAAATAAGGCCAGACGCGGAAGGGTTGCATTCGACCATCGACAAACATCAAACTGGCATAGATGAGCGGCCAGACCCCCATTAACCAGAAGATCGATAGCAGATAGGCGTTAATTTCTCCCCAGCGAAACGTAATCAATCGATATCCCACGTCCCAGGTGTAGGAGCGATCGAGGGGAGCAAGCCAAATTGTATAAGCAACAAAACCTATCCAAATCATCCAAAGTACAGCTTTCCTAACCATATGCTGTTTTTTTACGTTGCCCGACCCCTCCAGTGTCTATCCAACTCAATGGATGCAACTCTATCTGTGGAGTAGCTTCAGCGCATCCTCTGTGGACGCTTTCGTACCGACATACTGGTGCAGCGATCGCCCTTCTAAAAGCAGGAAGAACTAGGCGATCGCACTTCCGGATTGGTATTTCTCGAAGAATAGTGCGCATCTGCAAAAAGGATGATTTTTAATCATTCATATAGTAGGAAGATCCATTTAGGGTGTAGTACTAGTCGTAGAAACAAATTTTGTATTCAGATTGCTGCTTGAGCGATCACGCACTTTGGGGGTGTAGTATTGGTCTCGAGCGTTTTCGTATGAGCAAAATTCGTCCAAAAGCGTTCAATCGTATGGGTTTATATTGATTCGCCTTAGAATTCTTAAGAGATTTTAAAAGATAGAGAAACTGTTCCGTTCTGACAGTGGACCTTATGTAGAACCGACTTATTGCCTCTTATTAACAAAGAGATTTTTTATGAAGAGTTTTGATGACTTGCTCTCCTCTAGCACGTCTGGTTTACCTGCACTTGAACCAAGAGAAAACTTCTTAACAGGTTCTCGCACAGGCTTAAATCACGCTACTGAACCTAGCGCTTTGTTTACCCCGCTGAGTGATTTTAGTCATAAACACTCATCGTCTTCGAGTCTAAAAGCTACTCCACGAGACGAAGTTATTTTTAACCAACAGGTTGAAATAGGAACTTTTGCCAGTGACGTTCAAACTTTAGGAATCACTGGGAATGCATCCACTGCAAAGGTGGTTAATGGGAGAAGTATAGCTGCACTTAGCCAGGGAGCAAACAAGGCAGGAAAAGACTCCTTAACTGGTATGGTGACTGACAGTGCCTTGCTGAGCAGGGATAGTAACCTCACAGTCCGGGGCAGAAGTGACAGCCTGGCGGCAGCAGTCCGACTTCCAGATCTAGTCGGCACGATTGAGCGAGTGATCATGCCCAGAACGATTGACCCGAAGAAAAAGGACGATAAAGGGCAAATTAAGGTCGATATCACAAATCGGGGTAGCTTGAGAGCCAGAGGTTTCCTGAACGTCAGCATCTATGCCTCACCTGACCCTGTGCTGAGTGCGAGTGACCAGCTTTTAGATCAGGTAAACCAGGGGAATGTTCAAATCCAACCCAACAATACCCGCAAGTTTACTTTCGATTTCACAAATCCTGCCGGGGTCGCGCCGGGAGCCTATTATCTGATTGTCAATATTGATCCAACGGGTAGGATCGCCGAGAGCAACGAAACCAACAATGCTGCAAACAAACGGGTTTCTGCAAACGGAACTGACGTAGTGTTGGATTGGAACGCCACGCTGTTGAATGCGATCGTCACCGAGAGGTCATCTCCTCCAAGCGCATCACGGAGTATGGCAGTTCTCCATACTGCTATTTATGATGCGGTCACGGCCAACTCAACTCGAACTGTGTCGCGTGAAGCTGCGGTCGCAGGTGCAGCGCATCAGATTCTAATCAGTCTCTATCCCAATCAGACCGCTATATTGAATCAACAACTGACTATGTCTTTGGCAGAAATTGCCAATGGTGCGGCTGAAACGAACGGCATAGCTCTAGGTCGCTCTGTTGCAGATGCAGTGTTAGCAGCGCGACGCAATGATGGTTCAGCAGTCCCAAGCTCCTACATCCCCGGAACAGCACCTGGGAGATGGCAGCCCACGCTACCCGGCAACCAGCCCGCTTTATTGCCCCACTGGGGTAATGTTACACCCTTTGTGATGAGGAGCGGTTCCCAGTTCCGTCCAGATGGGCCGCCTGCACTAAGTAGTGCTGAATGGGCCGCAGAATTTAACGAGGTCAAGACGTTAGGTGGCGTTAACAGTACTGTTCGGACTACGGAACAAACTGAGATGGCTAACTTTTGGGCTGATGGCGCAGGCACATTTACCCCACCCGGACACTGGAACCTAATCGCTGAACAGCTTTCAGTAGTTAGAAGAAATACCTTAGTAGAGAATGCTCGCTTGTTTGCCATGCTCAATGTTGCAGAGGCTGATGCGGGTATTGCCGCCTGGGATGCTAAGTATATCTATGATCTCTGGCGGCCAATCACAGCCATCCGTCTAGCGGATCAAGATGGCAATCCCAATACGGTTGCTGATCCAACTTGGACTCCGTTGGTCATAACACCCCCATTCCCTGAATATGTGTCGGGGCACAGTACCTACAGTGGTGCTGCGTCTACCGTGCTTGCGTCTTTCTTCGGCGACAACACCCCGTTTGAAACCACTTCCATTGGGCTACCGGGTGTAGTTCGCTCTTATAGCAGCTTCTCGCAGGCAGCAGACGAAGCGGGGATGAGTCGAGTCTATGGCGGTATTCACTTCCAGTCTGGCAATCAGGATGGTTTAGTCATGGGCAGAGCGTTGGGCAGATATGTGGTTGAGCGATACGCTGCGACTTAGGAAAAGACCTCCTGCACGAATTACCTTTAAAGGCATGAATGGTAGCGTGACTCCGCCACGCTACCATTCACGTACAGCAATTTCTACTTGGGTAAACCACAAATTCCTGTAGGGGCACGCGAACTGCCCCTACGCTATGGTTTACTCATCCGAGAATGGCTGTAAGAGTTCTACTGTGCTTCCCAAATCTTAATGGCATTGTCTTGACTGCCGCTGACCAGGGTTTGCCCATCTGGGCTGACTGCAACGGATGATACCGAGTCTAGATGTCCAGAGAGTGTACGCAGTGGCTGTCCAGTGTGTATATCCCAAAGTTTGATGGTGTTGTCCTGATGGCTACTGATCAGGGTTTGTCCATCTGGGCTAATGGTCAGCGATCGCACCAAACCTGATTGGTCAGATAAAGTACGCATGACTCGCCCTGTTTCAAGATCCCAGATTAGGGTTTTGTCTGCTCCACCACTAATCAAGGTTTGCCCATCGGGGCTAAAAGCGACAGATTCTACTGCTTCTGCATGTTGGGCAAGGATGTGTACCCGTTTTTCCGTTTGCAAATCCCATACTCTGATAGTTTTGTCCTGACTGCCGCTAGCTAAGAGCCTTCCATCGGAACTGATAGCAACGGATTGAATCTCCTCGGTGTGCCCCATAAAATTGCAAAGAAGTTTCCCTGTGGCCACGTTCCACACAAAAACTGTTTGATCTCGATCTCCGGCGGCAAGCATCTGCCCATCAGGGCTAAACGCAACGGACTGAATCCAGTCTGGATGATCGAGAGTGCGTATGAGTTCGCCGCTTTGCAGATCCCAGAGCTTAACCGTGTTGTCTCGACTGCCACTTGCTAGCAACTGACCATCCTGGCTGATCGCAACAGAAACGACTTCAGCCCCATGTCCTGATAAGGTACGAAGCAAATCCCCTGTCTTCAAATTCCAAACCTTAATGGTTTTGTCTTCGCTGCCACTAACAAAGGTTTCACCGTCGGAACTGGTGGCGATCGCGGAGACTGGTCCCCTATGCACCGCTAACGTGTTGGCAAGAGCAAACCTTTGAGCAGAGGGGGCAATCACACTAGGAACAGTTTGAGCCGTAGTGGTGAGGTTTGACGTAGATTGCACCCAGTAGCCGTAACTCGCCAGCCCCACCGCCAGAGTTGCCCCCACTGCTGCCCAGCGGCTATTCAAAGCTCTTTGCATCCCCTGATTGCCAGTCCTTTTGACTGTTCTTTTACTGGGGTCAATCACTGTTGCGGTCAACCAATTCCAATCTCGCAGAGTAGGCCCTTGCAAAATCTGCAAGTCAGCCAGTACTTCCTCCACAGACTGATAGCGATCTTTGAAGTGAGTGCGCACCATTTTGTCAATGATGTCACCCAGCCTGCGCCTCACTTGAGCGTTCTCACGCCAGATCAATTCACCCGTCTTGGGGTCATCCTGCAACTCTTGGGGAGATAAACCTGTTAGCGCCTGGATCGCAATCATCCCAACGGCATAAATATCACTGCTAAAGCGAGGTTTACCTCCTTGCTGTTCGTTTGGCATATAGCCCGGTGTGCCTACAGCAATGGTTGCAGTCGTGTCACCTTCGCTCTGGGCACTAATGATTTGCGTGCTGATTTGCTTCACTGCACCGAAATCAATCAGCACAATTTTGTTGTCTTCAACCCGTCTAATCAAATTACGCGGCTTAATATCTCGATGAATCACACCTTCCTGATGTACATATTCAAGGACGTGCAAAATATCTTCTAGCAGAGCAACCACCCATTCTTCAGGAAAACTTTTGCCTCGAACCAACTCGTGTCCGAGGTCTTTCCCTTCAATGAATTCCTGAACTAGATAAAACTCTTTGTCCTCCTCAAAGTGTGCTAAGAGCCTTGGGATTTGATTATTCCTACGACCTAGCTCATAGAGACTTGCTGCCTCAGCGTCAAACAAACGTCTGACGGTCTTGAGAATCAGGCTATCTGCAGCCTGTGGTGCCTTGAGTCTTTTAACAACACAGGGAGGAGTCTTAGGAAGCTGCTTATCTACCGCTAGATAGGTGTCGCTAAAACCACCGCCGCCTAAGCGTCGAGTAATTGAATAGCGTCCACCTAATGTCTTGCCAATCATGATAGTTACATGGTTTTGCGAGATCTCTGCTTACTTCATTAAATGCCTTTCCAAGGTCTATTCTCTAATTCCGGAGACAGAGAAAAAGTTATTGCTATTTTTTGTGTATGAGTCTAGAAGAGGAGAAAACGTAAGGTCTGGGAAGCTTAGAGCTATGTGTATCAAAGCTCAGGGAATTGTAGAGTTTTGTCGAAAGACATTTCTCAATTTTGACATATTACGGCTATAGCATGTCAAAATATTTGCCTGGCTTCCAAAGTATGACGACTGTTCAACTCACTAAAATCTAACTTGCGACAAGCTGTCAATTTTCTGTGGATGCGTTGCAATAATCAGAACGTTCACGTTGAGAGATTGTATGGCGATCGCCCCTTATCAGCTTGGCTTCTCAGCCGCTCATCATGAAGATGAGACTGGCCCGCTTCCGATTCAAGGAGCTATCCCTGACTGGCTGAGAGGCAGCCTGATTAGAACGGGTCCTGGGACTTTTGAGGTTGACAAACAAACTTATCATCACTGGTTTGACGGACTCGCGATGCTCCGCAAATTTTCCTTTGAAAACGGAAAAGTTTCTTTTGTCAATCGGTTTCTTGAAAGTCAGGCTTACCAGGAAGCTAAAGCCAAAGGCAAAATCAGCCGAAGTGAGTTTGGAACTACGGCTCGTCACTCTTTGTTTGAGCGGATTCGCGACCCATTCCCACGCCTCACCGATAACGCCACCGTCAACATTACCGTGCAGGGCGATCGCTTCATTTCGGTAACTGAATCTCCCATGCCGATTGGCTTTGATCCCAAGACGCTCAACACGGTTGACCGATTTAATTATCAGGATCAGGTTCCAGGGCAAATTACCACAGCTCATCCTCACTTTGACTTTCAGGAGAATGCAGTCTACAGCTATTTAGTCAACCTGATTCCCCAATCTAGCTACAGCATCTATCGCATGGATGCTCACACCAATCAGCGTGAGTTAGTTGGCTCTGTACCCGTGAAGCGCCCAGCTTATATGCACACCTTTGCGATGACAGAACATTACATCATCCTTGCAGAATTTCCGCTCTTATTGAATCGCTTGAGTCTGCTATTGAGCGGTAAGCCAACCATCGAAAATTATCACTGGAAACCAGAGCAAGGAACCCGCTTTTTAATCATCAGTAAGGAGGATGGCAAAGTCGTTCATACGTGTAGAAGTGAATCATTTTTCGCTTTTCATCATGTCAATGCTTTTGAGCAAAATCACGAAATTATGGTGGATTTGGTTGCCTATTCCGATCCCTCAGTGATTCAATCTTTGTACCTAGAACCGCTTCTGCATCATCCCGATCAGGTGATTGCCGCAGGAGAACTGAGGCGTTATTGTCTGCCTTTGGATAGTCCAACGGCGAACTATAAAGTACTGACTCCAGAGCCGATCGAGCTACCTAGAATCAACTACCAACGGTGCAACACTCATGATTATCGGTTTGCTTATGGAGTTGGAAGCTCTCAACCCGGTAACTTCACGGACCAGCTTGTCAGAGTCAACGTCGAGGATGGCAGCTCTAAAATTTGGCGATCGCCCAACTGTTATCCGGGTGAACCCGTATTTGTTGCAGCACCCAATGCCTCAGCAGAAGATGAAGGAGTAATTTTATCCGTGGTGCTGAATGTGCAAACAGAAAACTCATTCTTGTTAGTGCTGGATGCTCAGTCATGGGATGAGCTGGCCAGAGTTGAGCTGCCCTATCACCTTCCCTTCGATTTTCATGGGCAATATTTTGAGGCGATCGCACCCACAGAACGAGCTCATCTGCATCGTTGAACCTTAGTTTGAAAGTTTAAAGAACCGTTTAGCGGTGGCAGTGGTAGCTTGGGCAACTTCCTCAGCAGGTTTGGCGATCGCGACTGCCACGGTTTGCAGCACATGGGGCAAAAAGGCTGGCTCATTGCGCCCTCCTTTCGGCTTCGGACGTAGCGTTCTGGGAGTCAGGTAAGGGGCATCCGTTTCCAGCATCAGCCGATTTAAGGGGATCAATCGCATGAGTTCCTGGAGATGCAGTCCCCGTCGCTCATCGCAAATCCAACCCGTGATGCCAATGTGTAAATCCCAATTCAGGTATGCCTTCAATTCCTCTCCATTGCCTGTAAAACAATGCACCACCGCTGCGGATAGCTGATCCCGATAAGGCTTGAGGATTTCCATAAAGCGCTGGTGGGCATCCCGCTCATGCAGAAATAGAGGCAGCTTCAGTTCACACGCCAATTGCAGTTGTGCTTCAAACCATTGCTCTTGCTCAGGACGAGGAGAATAATCGCGGTTAAAGTCCAATCCACACTCACCAATGGCTACGACTCCAGGTTGAGCAGCCAACTCTTGCAAGCGGAAAATGGTTTTCTGATCGCAGTGACGCACATCGTGAGGATGTACCCCTGCCGTCGAATACAAGGTTCCGACATATTGACTGGCAAGCCTCTGAGCCTCCTGGCTCCCCTCAACCGTGGTACCCGTGAGAATCATGGTGCGAACTCCAGCGGCGATCGCCCGATCAATCACCTGTTGGCGATCGGCATCAAAAGCAGCATGGGTTAAATTCACGCCAATATCAACCAATGACATCGCCAACCTAATTCTCCTAATAATTTCCCTGTTTATAGTAATAACGTTTCTCTAAAAAGAGCTACAGATAGAAGGGCACCCCGCTTTGCGGGATGCCCTTCTATCTGTAATTTTGGAATTGGTATAACTGCTGTACCTTAAAAATAATGAGGCAATACCGATTTAAATAGATTTCACGACACATCAGCTCCTTGTAAGGGCGAATGGCTATTCGCCCCTGCGGGCATCTGCATCCTTTTCAAATCAAACTGGTATAAGAATCCACAAATGAAGTACTCCGATCTCAAAGGCATTTTTGCTGAGGAACAAACCAATCGAGGTCTGCTGGTTATTGGAATCGATCGCGAAGGTCGTCGAGTGGAAGTCATATTTCATATCTCTACTGAATCAAAAGCAGATTGGGAAGCGATTAGTGCTAGATATTTGTAGAGAGTTGAGGGGCAATCACAGTATCAAAATAGGAAGCGATCGTTTGCCGAAGACTTGTAAATCTTAATGAGTTCTTAAGGTTAAAAAACTTTGTTTTAATGTACTGATATAGCTCATCATAATTGAAGCTAATTGTGCCATCCGGTAAGTTGAGAAGTTTGATAATTGCTGTTCAGTTTCAGACCACACTTGTTGGATCAAGAGGTAACTCTTCATGCGAGTTAGCAGTATTGTCTGAAGGCTCAGGGATTAAAACATGAGGCTTGCTGCACTACATTCAGCATATGATTGAAAAGGTCTTAAAGCATCGTCACCCTTTCGATAGAACTATGAGCTTCAAAAATATGAAAAAATTTTCATATATGTACTAATGTTTCTAAGCAAAAGATATTCGAAACTTTGATGCAACACGATCGCCTTTCAACTGGAGTTCCAGGATTAGATGAGATTTTATATGGTGGTTTAATTCCTCAACAGGCTTATCTTGTACGGGGTGGCCCTGGTGTAGGGAAAACGACACTGGGGCTAGAGTTTTTATCAACAGGTGTAGCGCAAGGAGAAAACAGCCTCTTTATCGTTTTGGGCGAGGCTGAGTCACAAGTGCGGACGAATGGTAACCGTCTGGGGTTTAACACCGAAGCCATTACGTTTCTTGACCTTAGCCCCAGTTCAGATTTTTTTACGGAAGTCGAAACCTACGACATCTTTTCCCCCGCTGAAGTTGAGCGGGAACCGACCACCCAAAAAATTGTGGAGCAGGTCAAGCAGCTTCAACCCAAGCGTGTGTTTATTGATGCAATGACCCAGTTTCGCTACCTGGCAACGGATGTCTTCCAGTTTCGCAAGCAGGTGCTATCGTTTTTGCGGTTTCTATTAGAGCAGGGCGCGACCGTCCTGTTTGCCTCGGAAAGCAGCCCGACCATGCCAGATGACGACTTGCAGTTCATGAGCGATGGCGTAATCGAGCTTCAACAGACTAATGGCACCCGTTGCCTGATGGTAGTTAAGTTTCGAGGATCTGGCTTTCGGGCAGGCGCTCACACGTTTCGTTTGCTGGCTACAGGTATGGAAGTTTTTCCCCGGCTTCAGCCTGAGGCGTATGAGCGAGATTTCAAGATGGAGGCAATTCCTTCAGGGGTGCCAGAACTCGATGCGTTGCTCAATGGCGGAATTGAACGGGGAACAGTGACGATTTTTACGGGACCAACTGGAGTCGGTAAGACCACAATCGGCGTTCAGTTTATAAAAGCTGCTGCTGAACGAGGAGAGCGATCGGTGCTTTACGCCTTTGAGGAGCAGTCCAGCATGGTGCTGCACCGGGCAGAAGCGATTAACATTCCAGTGCGGGAAATGGTTCAACGTGAAACCTTGTCGATTGTCGCCGTTGAGCCGCTACAGTTTAGCCCAGACGAGTTTGCTAATTTAGTGCGGCAGGAAGTGGAGCAAAAACAGGCACGAATTGTCATGCTCGACAGTATTGCAGGCTATCGTCTGTCAGTACGAGGAGCAGATTTGGTTAGTCATCTCCATGCGCTGTGCAAATATTTGCAGAATGTAGGTGTCACGGTAATTTTGATTAATGAAACTGAGGGAATCACTGGCGATTTTCGCGCTACTGAGATTGGCATTAGCTACCTGGCAGACAACATTGTGTTCTTGCGTTATCTAGAGATGCAGGGAGAAATGCGTAAGGCGATCGGCGTGTTGAAAAAGCGACTGTCAGATTTTGAGCGCGCGTTGCGTGAACTGGATATTACACGAGACGGTATTCGAGTTGGGCAACCCCTATCGCAGCTTCGGGGCATCCTGAGGGGCGTGCCGGAGCAGGTAAATAATCAATGTGATAAATGAAGCCTCCCAACCGGTGATTCTGGCTGTCGATCGCAACCGTCGCAATTTGGAATTGCTGACCCAAGTTCTAACGCAGCAAGGCTACCAGGTTTTAACCAAAATCAGTCTAGAGGAGGTGGAAGAAACCCTAAATACTCCCACTACAATCAAGCTTGCATTGGTTGATATTTCTGGATTTGATGCCAGCGTTTGGAGCCTTTGTCAGCGGCTGCGTGAGCAAGGAATTCCCTTTCTTGTGATCTCACCCCGACAACAAGCTGCTGTTCAACAAGCCAGTATCGCTAATGGTGCATTGGGCCTTTTGGGAAAACCTCTGATCATGCGGGAGTTCTTGCAGTTAATTCAAAATTTGTTGAAAGGATCGGAATGAGTCGAATTTTGCTGCTGTTAGAACACCGTGAAAATCGTCGACTCTTATGCGAGTGGCTAGAACCCCGTTATGACACGCTTGTGCCAGATTGGAATGCCGAGACCGTGAGTGAATCACTGGTGTCTCAACCCTTTGATCTGTGCATTATTGGAGCCAGAGCTTTAGACCAACTGTGGCAGGCTGTACAAGCCAGACGAACTGCCGAGAGTCCCGTTTTGCTACCGTTTTTGTTAGCAACGAGTCGGCAAGATGTGAAATATGTGACGCGGCAACTGTGGCAAAGCATTGATGAACTGATTACCCAACCGATCGAAAAAGCTGAATTACAGGCACGGGTCGAGATTTTGCTGCGATCGCGCCAACTTTCACTGCAATTGCAAACCGCAAACCAGAAGCTAGAACAGCAAATGGCCGCGCGGCAGCAAGCCGAGGCCAAGCGCGATCGGGCAATCCTGGCTCGAAATGATAGCGAGGATCGATTTCGTCAGATGGCAGAGACGATTCAAAGTGCCTTCTGGCTGCTCGACCTGCAAACGCAGCAGATGCTTTACCTGAGTCCGGCGTATGAGCAAATTTGGGGCCGCCCGCGTGAGGAACTGTACGCCGATTACGGGGTGTGGATGCAAACCATTCACCCAGACGATCGCGAGCGCATCCAAATGGCACTTGACCAGGGTCCTACCAGCGATAGTCAAGATGACGAATACCGGATCATTCGTCCTGATGGTTCAATTCGGTGGGTGCGCGATCGCTGCTTTGTATCTCGTAACTCAGATGGAGAGCCCTATCAACTAGCAGGAGTCACCGAAGACATTACCGACCGCAAGCAGACAGAAATTGCCCTGCAAAAGAGCGAACAACGGTATCGAGACTTAGCTGAAGCAATGCCTCAAGTAGTTTGGTTGATGCATCCAACGGGGACAATGCAATACTTCAATCAGCACTGGTATGACTACACCGGATTGAGCGAAGCAGAGTCAATTGGTTTTGGTGGCATCGTATCCGTTCACCCTGACGATCGCGATCGCACCATGCAAGTTTGGAGACAGGCGATCGCCACTGGAAACTCTGATGCCGTAGAGTATCGCCTGCGCCGTTTTGACGGCATCTACCGCTGGTTTATCAGTCAAGGAGTGCCGCTGCGCGACAGCCGGGGAACAATCACCAGCTGGATCGGCACCATCACCGACATTGATCACCAAAAACAGATTGAAGCAGCCTTGCGCGAACGAGAGGCACAACTGCAGTTTGTGCTTGATTCCTCGCAGATTGGAGAGTGGGAATTGGATTTAACGATTCCGTCACGCACTTCTCGGCGATCGCTGCTGCATGACCAAATCTTTGGTTATGACTCACTGCTGCCAGAATGGAATTATGGAACCCTTTTGAATCATATTCATCCAGACGACCGAGCGGACATCGAGCTGAAGTTTCAGCAAACACTCTCGACTTACGAAGATCTGGATTTTGAATGTAGAATAACTCGGGCTGATGGTTATCCCGCTTGGATTGCGGTACGCGGCAGCATCTATCAAAACATACAGGGTCAACCGACCCGATTAGTCGGAATCATTACAGACATCACAGATCGGAAACAAGCTGAAGCCGAACGAGAACAACTGCTGCAACGAGAACAAATCGCACGGGAGACTGCCGAGCAAGCCAACCGGATTAAAGATGAGTTTTTGGCAGTGCTATCCCATGAGTTGCGATCGCCCCTCAACCCCATTCTGGGTTGGGCAAAACTTCTGCAAACGCGTGAGTTTGATGCAGCAGTGCTCAAAAAAGCTGTTGAGACGATTGAGCGTAACGCCAAGCTACAGGCACAACTTATTGAAGATTTGCTAGATGTTTCTCGAATTCTGCAAGGCAAAGTCAGTTTCAATACGATCCCGATCAATCTTGTCACTGTAATCGAATCATCCATAGAAACAGTCCGTTTAGCCTCAGAGGCAAAAATGATTGAAATCCAAACGGACTTTGATGCTTCTACAGGAGAAGTCTTAGGAGATCCTAACCGCTTACAACAGGTAGTTTGGAACCTCTTATCCAATGCAATTAAATTCACACCTGAAGGTGGGCGAGTAGAGGTAAAACTGGAGCAGGTACAGGAAGGTCAGGATGCAAGACAAGGGGGCAAAGAAGTGAAGACAGTGACCTCCTTGCCCTTCCATTCCTCTGTTCAACTCACCGTGAGTGATACGGGCAAGGGAATTAGCCCTGATTTCTTGCCTCATGTGTTTGACTACTTTCGTCAGGCTGACAGTAAGACCACTCGTAAGTTTGGTGGCTTGGGCTTGGGCTTAGCGATCGTTCGTCATCTGGTAGAGCTACACGGTGGAACAGTCTGGGCAGAAAGCCTGGGGGAAGGACAGGGAGCAACGTTCATCGTCAGACTACCGTTACTTAGTAGAACTGAAAAGGGATCAAAAACCGAGGATACAGCCTTCACCATTGATCACTCATCATTTAACGCACCTCTCACTAACCTACAAATTTTGGTGGTGGATGATGATACAGATACTCGTGACTTTTACATCGTTGTACTCAAACAGGCAGGGGCGACCGTAACGGCTGTAAGCTCAGCTGAGGAAGCTTTACAGGTGTTAGCACAGCTTAAGCCCAATATTCTGTTGAGTGATATTGGAATGCCAGATATGGATGGATATATGCTAATCCGTCAAATTCGAGCCATGGAAGCGCAAGACAAAAAAGCGCAAGACAAAATGATGCCAGCGATCGCGCTCACTGCCTATGCCGGGGAGCCTGACCAGAAACAAGCGATCGCTGCCGGTTTTCAGCATTACATGTCTAAACCGATCGAACCTCAGGAACTTGTTAAAGCAATTGCCAATCTAACCAGTGAAGCCCTGCATGAATGAGATTAGGAGCAGATAAGGCATTAGAAGATTTGTCAGTCAATTAGGAGAAGCAGGCAAGGCATTAGGAGTCTCTAGTGTGAGTTACTTAAGTGGGGACAAAGAATGGGTGGATGAGGTGCGGTTAGCGTGTAAAGGGAAACTGCTTTGCGTTGCTTCTAATGCTTGTAATGCGACTCTTTGTGCTTATCATCGCAACAAGTGGCGACAGATGGGCTGACCTCGTACCCAAGAGCATTTTGTGAAGGATAGAGAAAAATATCTACTTCCGATTCGCGATTACAACGATTTCTGTGCCTTGTCCTAGTTGACTGTGAATGATTAACTCACCGTCAATTTGCTCTACCCGTTCACTCATTCCCAATAATCCAAACCCTTTACCCAGGGGAATTTGACTCACTTCAAATCCCTGTCCATTGTCCTTTACTCGCAGAAGACACTGTGACTCCTCACAAACTAGCTCAACCTGAATTTCAGTGGCGTGAGCATACTTAACGGCGTTAGTCAGTGCTTCTTGTCCAATGCGAAGTAAATGATTTTCCACATCGGGTGGCAAAGGGTAGGCAGTCCCGATGATGTCACACGTGAGATTGGTATTTGTAGTCGCTCTCATTTGAGTGGTCAGGTGTTTGAGAGCGCTAAATAAGTTTCCTTCTTCCAACAGTTTAGGACGTAGTGCCGCTACCGATCGCCGCGCTTCAGCTAGTCCAGTTCGAGCTAATTCTTCCACCGTTTCCAAATGAGCTTGTGCCGAGGCTGGCTTTTTGGTAATCTGCTCGCTTGCCGCCCCGACATGCAGCAGAATACCGGTAAATGCCTGGGCTAAGGTATCGTGAATTTCTCGCGCCATCCGATTGCGCTCATCCAAAATCGACGCTTCTTCAGCTCGCTTGCGATCGCTAATATCTTGTCCAATGCCAACGAATAAGCGCTCTGCAATTTGAACATTTGCCCATGCTGTGTTGACCAGGCGATCGTCCTTTGTTCTGATTTTGAGATCTAACCAGGCACCTGTTGCAGATAACATGTGATCTAAAATTTGCTGCTGTTGCTCCGAATCAAAACAACACGCAGCAATCAGGTCAATATGGTGCAGATCTGTGGTTGTCCATCCCAAGATTTGCTCACACTGACGATTCACGAATTCAACTTTTCCCGCCGCATTGTAGAGCGTAATCATGGCAGGAATGTGGTCCACGATCGCTTGCAGGAGCTGTTTTTGTTGATTCAGGGTATCTTCTGCCTGTTTTCGTTCAACAATTTCTTGCTCTAATTTTGCGGTTCGTTCTTCCACTTTCTGTTCCAGGTTGCGGGCATATCCCCTCAGGTTCTCCCACAGCAGGTAGCCATTGCTTGTAACGGCGGAGCCAGCGAGGGCTAGCAAGGGTGGAATGATAATAATCCACCACCCTACTAAAAACAGTCCGTATGCACCGACTAAAAGCACAACTCCTAAAAAAGTAACTCTACATGCGGTCTGGCGAGGCGATCGCGATATCCAACCCACAACAGCTCCAACCGTAGACCAAAAGATAATCCACAGCCATTCCAGCGGCTCTGACCAGGCATCTAATAAAGGACGACCATCCAAAGCAGCACTGAGCAATTGGCTGCTTAACAATGCATGAACTTCAACCCCTGCGGGTGCTGCAATTGAGTTAGTGGTGTAGGAGGTGAAAAATTTGTCTTCAAGGCTCTCGGCTGTTAATCCAATCAGCACAATGCGATCGCGCATCAAATCTTGGGGTATGCGTCCTTGCAATACTTCCGTTATTGAGACGGTGCGAAAATGGTCCTGGAGTTTTGGAAAGTTTGAAAGAATTTGATATCCACCGGCATCAACACCTACATAACCGCCATCATTCGGACGTAAGGAAGTAAAAGCCGCTCGACCTAACCGGAGTTGTCCTTTGGTGAGGTTGATTGTTTCAATCTGGATGCCTTCTTTCTTGAGATACACCAGAGCTAATTGTGTTCCTAGAGTCGCGATCGATTTTCCATCTTGATTGCTGAGGTACAGCAAACTGCGGCGAACTGTACTATCGGTATCTAAGAGAAGATCGCTAGCACTGACTCGATTATGCTGCTCCAAGGCTGGTGGTGCTTGAACCACTTCACCTTGAGCTGTTTCAATCACTTTCTCAATTCCAATCAGGTTAGGGGTAGAGGTAAAAACATTGATCAGCTCAGAGTGTCCTGGTTCTACAGGTAAATCTCGAAAGATGTCCAGTCCAATGGCTCTGGGTTGCTGTTGTTTAATGGATAAAATCAACTGAGCTAACACTGCATCGGACATTGGCCATTGTCCAAGTTGTTTGATGTCTGATTCATCTATGGTCACGAGGATAATTCGTGAATCAGCCGGTTCAAGGGGACGCAGACGAAACAGCTGATCAAGCGCCATTAGCTCCATGAACTGCAGTGCGCCCAAGCATCGCAGCAGCAGCAATCCTCCGGCAACACTAGGAGCGGTGATGAGGACTCCGCGCCATCGCCAAATTTGCTGTCTTAGGGTTGCCCACATAGGATAAATGCGATCGCTTAACTTCTAGAGCCAATTGCCTAAAAGCACAAACGGTGACCAGTAATAAGGGGAGGCGTAATCCTGTTGTTGCAGCAAAGCAACCTGAGCCCGACGTAGAGCTTCAGCTTTGGTCATCCCTGGCTGTCCTAGCTCTCGGTAAAACTCAATCATCAACAATGCGGTGGAGCGATCGCTAACCGACCACAATGAGGCAAGCGTGCTGCGTGCCCCCGATCGCACTGCTACTCCTGCCATTCCCAGGGCCGCTCGATCATCACCCGTTGCCGTTTGACAAGCGCTCAATACTAACAGTTCGATTGGGTTGAGATTACCCTCCCTAGTCCGAAGCAGTTGATCTAATTGTCTAACGTTGATACGTCCATTCCACGTCAAAATGAATGTATCATCTGCATTTGAGCTAAATTGACCGTGCGTGGCTAGATGCACAATTGGCGACGGAGTAGAATCAATCTGGGCTTGAAATGCTTCATTAGTAAATGACTGATCGAGTAACACCTGAGCCGAAAGGGCCGTTTCGATTTGATTAATTTCAACTGTGACGTTCGGCAGCGCTGGAAAGTCCTCGCGAGCTTGACTTAATCCTGCCAGCAGTCCACGCAATTGCAGATTTTCGAGCGGTTCGGGTTGCAGCAGGTGTAAGCCCGGATTGAATACCACTGCATAGTTTTCAATCAGGTAGTGCTGACCGTCGTGGAGCACTGCCATTGGCAAACTTCGCAGCAAGCCATCAGGCACAAACACTAGAGTTTTGATTTCACTGGCTGCCAGTTCAGTCTCTACCGGACGCAGAAGTAAATCGTAAACCTGTTGAGCAACAGGCAACCAATCTTCGAGAAAGGCAGTCGGTCTAAGGGATTGGTGCAGTTGGGTGAGGATGCGTTCTACTTCAGCTTGAGTCAGTGGAGTGTTGTAATAGCGCAAAGGCTGGTTGGGTAACGCCAGAATTACCGCAAACTGGGTGGGCAGAATAATCGGGTAAATGACAGCAGCTTGCGGATCAATTTGGTCGATCTCAACCGGGCGAACATTGACACAGGCTTCTCGAAAGAAGTTATCTAGTTCTGCTAACTGGAGGGCTTCGATGACTTGACGTGCCTGTTTCAGGTTTTCCTGAGTTGGTGTGTTGCTCTCAGACTGTAAGAGCAATTCCACAAACTGTCGGTAAACAGGTTCAACACTTTCTCGAAACGAGAACTGCACGTCTGAATTGATTGCAACTAAATCACTGCGAAGGGATTGCAAGATTTTGACTGCTTCTGCGTAGGCAGCCGTTGCATTTTGCAAATCTCCTGTAGCTGGGCAGGGCTGGGTATTCTGACAAAAAATTCGTCCCAGTTGCCACTGCCACTGATAAGCCACATCAGGCGCATCAATGGACTGCGCCAAACTGAGTGCTTGTTGCGTCAGAGTTTTAGCGTTGCTCCACTGGTGAGTCGTTTCATATAGGCTACCTAACGTACCAAGAGCATAAGATTCAGCTCGGCGATCGCTCATACTCCGAGCTTGCTCAACCGCAATGGCGAGATCTTGGACTGAGATACTGAGAAAATCGAAGGATGCCTCCCCTGAGCTTTCTATCTCCCTATTTCTTAATTTAATTACGTTTTGAGCCCAGTTGATTCGGGCATAAATAGCCAGACGACCAGGGGGTAAATCAGCGATCTGAGATTGGAGCTCTGGCAACAGTCGCTGTGCATCTGCCAGTCGCTCAGTTTCAACTAGCAGACTGAACTGAAGCAGCTGAACTTGCGTTTTTATCGTGAGCGAGGGAGCCGTGGTTGTCGCCTGTTGATAGAACGCGAGTGCGGTATCCGTTTCTCCTTGAGCGCGAGTTGTGTTACCCAAACTGAGCAAAATGCCGCTGATGTCGGACGCAGATTCAGGAGTCTCACCTTGGAGTTCGAGTGCGATCGCCAAGCTGTGTTCCAAAACCGCTCTTGATTGAGCTAAATCGCCAACCAACCGCAGCATCTTACCCAGACTTCGCAATCCGGCTACCTTGAGCTGTGAATCGGGCTGGTCTTGTAAGGCTTGTTCGACCTGAGTGAGCAGAGTTGTGGCTCGTCTGTAAAGTCCCTCTGACTGCAACGCCCGTGCCTGGTTAATCTGACTGCCCAAGATACCGCTGGTATCATTCGTTTGATGGTAAGCCGTTTCGGACTGTTGCCAGGTTTCCAGTGCTGCTAATGCTTGACCTTGAGTGAACTGTAGCTCCCCTTGAACAGTGAGAACCTGGGCGAGAACAGCTGAGACATCTGGACTGGGTGGCAGGTTTGGAGCATTTAGCAGCAAAACTGCTTGATTAATCGCCTCATTTGCCTGCATCCACTGTCCCTGATCTGTAAAGGCAGTGGCAAGAAAACTGAGAACCAGTGCTTGATTAAGAGAATCGCCCGCCGTCTCATAGCGGGTTGTCGCCTGTTGCCAGAGCGCGATCGCCTCTGAGAGTTGTCCTGCCTGGTAATGGGCTTCTGCTTGCTGCACAAGCTGAGCGGGAGAAGAAATCGTAGAGGACGAAAGAGGATTTGACGTAATCCTGATTTGCTCCGTATTCTCTGCTCTCTTGCTAGGCTCTTGGAATCCCACTACAGTTCCGGCATGGAGACCAATGGTGATGAGCAGTCCCAACAGAACAAACTGCAAGAACCGCCACCATCCTTTGTCTGAGAAGAGCCTTGGGATGACGGGCACTCCTCGACTGATTCGCCTACTCCAGTGCCCCTTACTCATCTGCTCGTTCGACTCCTCCCGGTACTGATGTTAGCGGGTGTTTAGATCTTCTGGGTCGATCCATCATCTCAAGTTTTGCCAAATTAGACCAGGTAACTTAGGTGAGTTAAAGTATTCACGCCACACTAATTACCTGTATTCAACTGCTGCCTCATTTCCTTAAACTTCTTAATACAGTTAAGCCAATGAATGTAACTCATCTGTACTGCTCATCCTGCAACAACCATTACCCACCCCGTCGCCTCTACAACCTCTGTGAGTGCGGCAAACCATTGATGGTTGCTTATGATCTCGATCGCGCTGCACACTCACTGACGCACGAAGTTTTGCGCGATCGCCCGCCAACGCTATGGCGCTACGCCGAAGTGTTACCTGTTGATGATCCTGCCAATCAGGTGAGCTTAGGCGAAGGCATGACTCCATTACTCAAGGCAGAAAAATTAGGGCAACTGTTGGGACTCAAGCATCTTTACATCAAAGATGAGTCGCAAAACCCGACTGCTTCTTTCAAGGCACGAGGAATGACGGCTGCGGTGTCAATGGCAAAAGAGTTAGGCGTGAGAAAGTTAGCCGTTCCCTCAGCGGGAAATGCTGCGGGTGCACTCGCTGCCTATGCTGCGAAGGCTGGACTGGAAGCCTTTATCTTTATGCCAAAAGATACTCCCATTGCCAACATTATTGAATGCCAGCAAACCGGGGCAACCGTCACCCTGATAGATGGATTAATCACCGACTGTGGGCGAATTGTTGCAGAACGCAAAGCCGCAGAGGGATGGTTTGAGGTTTCTACCCTGAAGGAACCGTATCGGGTAGAGGGCAAGAAAACAATGGGCTACGAGCTAGCAGAGCAGTTTGGTTGGGAACTGCCGGATGTGATTCTTTATCCAACGGGTGGTGGAACGGGCTTGATCGGCATGTGGAAAGCCTTTGATGAGATGGAGCGGATGGGCTGGATTGGGACTCACCGTCCACGCATGGTGAGTGTACAGGCAGCAGGATGTGCCCCGATCACCCAGGCATTTGAGTCGGGCTTATCCGTGGGAGCAGAAATTGCCAATGCCCATACAGTTGCCTCTGGGTTGCGAGTTCCAAAGGCGATCGGAGATTTCATTATGCTAGATATTTTGCGTCAGAGCGGTGGAACTGCGATCGCAGTGACCGATGACGCTCTGTTGACTGGAGTAAAAGAGATTGGAAAGACTGAGGGCATTTTTGCAGCACCGGAAGGAGGAGCTTGCATCCCTGCACTGCAACAACTCATTGATCAGGGCAAGGTCGATCGAGATGAACGCGTGGTTCTGTTTAACACAGGCTCAGGGCTAAAATACCTCGAAGCCTTTGGCGCAAGTGGTAATACCAACTCCAAAAATTAGGGCTACAGATGGAAGGGCACCCCGCGACGCGGGGTGCCCTTCCATCTGTAGCCTCTTTTTAGAGAAACGGGGTATTAGCAGCAAGTTAATTATACTGACGCTTAACTGAGGGATCTTGAGTGGTGAAATTTGAAGCAGTTTTGCAGACTGGTTTATAGATGTTTGAATCTTCCTCGTGAAGTTCGCTGCTATGAACCTGTTGCAATCACTCCGGCGCTGTGGACAATCCGTTTGGCTCGATGGACTTGAGCGAGGTTGGATTAGTCGGGGTGAGTTGCAGCAATGCATTGAGGAAGATGGTTTAAGGGGTGCCCGATCAAGCTTTGAAAGCTTGCAAGCGGCAATTGAAGGGCAAGAGTACGATCGCGACTTCATCATACTGGCGCAGAAAGGGATGAGCCAGACTGCACAATCGGATTATGACTATTTGGTTGTGCGAGATCTGCAATTAGCGGCTGATTTGCTGAAACCAGTCCATTCTCAGACGCAAGGACGAGATGGCTACGTCCAGGTCGATCTGCCGCCTGACACACTGCTTCAGCCTGAAACCGCGATCGCCGCCGCACAAAAAATCTGGTGTTCCGTTGGATGGAGCAATTTGTTGCTGAGAATTCCAGCAACTCCATTGATGTTGCCTGTGATTACACAATTGGTTGGCGATCGCATCAATGTAAATGCAACGCTGGTGTTTTCTCCAGATGGGTATCAGCAGGTATTTGATGCGTATCTGAGGGGGCTAGAGAGACTGGTTCAACAAGGAGAATCGGTCAGTGATGTGGTTTGTTTTGTCAGTGTTTCAATGGGTCGTTTGGGTGCAGTGATTGATCCACTCATTGCTAACTCAAAAACATCCTTCAGCCTGATGCAAGCCAAGCTGCTGTACCAGCACTATCGTCAGCTTTGTCAATGTGAACGTTGGCGATCGCTTCCCCAAGGGGCAAAACCACTGCGTCTGGTGTGGGATTGTGCAGATATTTCACCTGAATCTGCATGGTGCTATCTTCAGACGTTAGCAGCTCCCGAAACCGTGATCATGCTATCGCCATCAACCCTAGAACTGTATCGTGAGGTTTCTCTGTTGCTCACCAGTTTGACTGAAAATGAACAAGTTGAAAAAATTCTGGCAAGCGGAGCGAGAGAGCTTGCTTTAAATGAACTTAACCAATTTGTGAACGAGGAAAGAACGCGATCGCTCAACGCCTTTGGTCAGTTGTTAGAGGCGATCGAGAAAAAGAGAATGTGCTGAATGAGGGGCGATGGCACGGAGTGCCCACCAAGGGCGAGCGCCTTAATGCCCAGTTGCCCCTAATGCTTTAAGGGTAGACTTTTGAGCGACCGTTAGCCCCGTTGCGCCTTGAATGTTCATGCCTTCATAGAGGCGATCGACCGTCAACGTGTTAATACAGCGTCCTGTTTCCACGTCCCATAGCTTAATGGTGCGGTCGTTGCTACCACTAAATAGGATTTGACCATCAGAGCTAAAGACAACTGACCGCACCCAACCGCTATGTTCATCCAGGATGTGAAGGCAATTCCCCGTTTCCAAATCCCATAGTCGAATCGTTTGATCATCACCCCCACTCGCCAGGAACCGACCGTTAGAACAGATGGCAATCGTCCAAATGGCTCCTGTATGCCCCTGCAAAACTTTCAGACATTCCCCAGTTTGCACATCCCATAAGCGAATGGTCTGGTCATGACTGCCACTTGCCAGGAATCGACCGCTGGGGTCAAACGCGAGTGAGAAAACTGCACCGATATGCCCCTGCAGAACTTTCAGACATTCTCCAGTTTGCACATCCCACACGCGAATGGTGAGATCAAAACTGCCACTTGCCAACCGTTGACCGCTGGGGTCAGTCGTAGGATCTCCGCTGTTGCCGAAGGCAATCGCGCGAATCCCACTCTCATGTCCGCACAACACGTGCAAGCACTGGTGCGTCTGCATATCCCACAGTCGCACGGTGCAATCATAACTACTACTTGCTAAAATTTGCCCCGTTGGGCTAAACAAAATTGTCCAGATGGATGCGCTGTGTGCTGACCATTGCTCGACGTGTCCAGTTTCGATATTCCATAACGCGATCGACTCATCGTGTCGATTGATCGCGACTGTTTGATTATTAGAACTAAAGCTGACGTTGGTGAAGGGTGATATCCGACGGATCGGGCTGGCAAAGGTTTTGTAGGGGTGAAGTTGCGAGCGATCGCGATCTCGTTGCACACGCCACACGTGAATCGTTTCACTCTGTCCGCCACTAGCCAGCATTTGGTTATCTGAACTGAGGCTCAGGGAGTGAATCCCACCGATATATCCACGCAACGTTTTCAAGTTCTGTCCGCCCTGTAAATCCCAGAGCCGCACTGTATAGTCTTTTCCTGTACTGACTAACAATTGACTATCGGCACTGATAGCAAGTCCGTAAACATCATGGGTATGACCCTTAAGTACATGAATGGGTTGCCCGTCCGGAACACTCCAAAGGCGCAGCGTACTATCGAGGCTGGCACTGGCTAACCACTGACCATCTGGGCTAAAGGCAATGTTCCAAACCCAGTCGGTATGTCCCTGTAAGGGCTTGGCACTGGAAGTTATAATACTAGGCTTCGACGATGGATTATGGGGCAGATAACCGCTCCACAGTCGAATCGAGCCATCCCGACAGCCACTCGCTAACAGTTGACCATTCGGGCTGTAGCGCACACACTGAACCCCACTGGTATGCCCCTGTAAGATACTCAAGCAGCGACCATTACTCACCTCCCAAATCCGAATCGTTGCATCATTACTGCTGCTAGCTAAGGTTTGCTGATCCGGAGCGAAGTGGACAGAATAAACGCTCTGGGAGTGTCCCTTTAAAATACGGAGACACTGCCCTTGCAAATTCCATAAGCGCACCGTTTTGTCTTCACTAGCACTTGCCAACTGCTGGCTATCAGGACTAAAACTCACTGACCGAACGCTACGTGTATGCTCTGTGATCACCTGCAAGCATTGCCCGCTCTGGACATCCCACAAGCGCACAGAACTATCCGTACTGCCGCTGGCTAGCAGAGTGCCATCTGGACTAAAAGCAACCGACCAAACCCAGCCGATGTGTCCTTCAAAGGTGGCTAAGAGTTGGGTTGTGGTGAGATTCCAGAGATAGATGTTGCCAATGGAATCGCCCACTGCCATCATCTGTCCGTCTGGGCTCAGAGCGACTGACATGGCAATACTGAATACTTCAGAAAAGATGGACTTAGCAAACGTGGCATTCTGAAAATTGACCCCGGCTAAATCGACCTGCTGCAAGTCGGCTTGCTGCACCACAAGACCAGAAAAATCTGAACCGCGTAAGTCCACTTGAAACTGCACCAGCAGGTTAATCAGGTTGCCTGCAATGTACCCTGGTTGCTTCCCCTGTTGCGTTAATATATGCCTTGCTTGTGCCTCGATCGCCCCTACACTGCCAAAGCGAGACAATAGCCGTTCCATTACAGGCTGCACAATTAATCGCGTTTGAATCTCTCGAATGTAATCTTTTGCTTGTACTCGCAGTAAGGAGTGCGTTTGCCAAACGTTCAGCTCCTGCGTCTCAAATTCGATACAGATCTGCTGCACAAAGCGTTCTGTAACATATTCCATCACCACAGGTTGCAAGAAGAATAACCCATCACTTTTTTCGAGCAACGATCGCCGGAGTAGCGCATTGACGAGATTGGGTACACGTTGCTGAGCAGCAGGATCAACCACATTTTCTCGAATGTCTGAGATCGAGACGGGTTCTCGATGAATAGCAAACCAGAACAGGATTTTCTGTTCAGCTTCGGAGAGGCGATCGAACTGACGCTCCAGCACATCGCGGATGTCTTCAAATACAGCCAATCCCTGACTGAGATAGGGCATTACCTCGCCAATGCTGCCGTTATACAAATCCTGAATTGCGCTTGCTACCAGTTTTAGCGCCAGCGGATTACCGCCATAGTGCTGGATCAACGTCTGCCATTCTGCTTCTGAGCCTGTAAACGCTCCTTTTTGCCGAAAGATGGCGCGTCCATCATCAGGTGTTAGTCCACTTAAGGATAGCGATCGCACGAGCACCTGTGCGCCTTCCATCAGCGCCATTTCTCGTGGTTTTTCTCGACTGGTCAGCAACAAACAGCTTTGGTGAGACGCTTCGCCAATGGCTTTGAGCAACTGTCCGTACCCTTCATAACCTAATCGCCATTGACCTACCGACTCGCACTGCAAAATGGTTTCAGCATTATCCAGAATCAATAAACACCGACGCGATCGCAGATATTGCATCAGTTTGGAAAGCTGCTGATCGAGCGTAGTAGGAATGATCGGGTCGTCCCCATAGAGCGGCATGAGAAACTTCAGCAGGCTCGACAGGAGTTCGTCCAGCGGTAGCGCGTTGGCAAGCGATCGCCACACGACGATCTCAAACTCTGTCTGCATCTGAAGCGCAGCTTTGACCGCGATCGTACTTTTGCCCATGCCGCCAATGCCCAACAACCCGACCACACGACAGCGCTCAGACACGACCCACTGCCACAGTTGCGCCAGTTCTGCCTCACGCCCATAAAACACTGAGGCATCTACCGCCGTGTCCCAGTCCTGGTGAAAATCTGCTCGTCGGGGTTCCGGCGCTTCATTAGCTGCAACTGGGGACGTAAGATCTGACTGTGTTAATTCCAACCCAAACGCCCGAAAGAGATACTCCACCGACTGGCGATCGACCCCCTGTTCGCGCTTAAAAAGGCGGGAAAGGGTATTGAGGGAAAGCCCAGTGCGATCGCTCAGATCTTCCTGGGTGAAGTGCTTTCCCCAGATTTCATCAGATTCTGCCTGCTGTTTTGCCGTCTGAAACCTCTGCCATCCCTGAGGCGACAGGATGACTCCTCGAACTCGCCCAGAAGCAGATCTCCCCCGTCCAGATTTTGATGGGTTGGAATCCATAGATAGCCGATCTTGTGAAGGAGCAGCATGAAATTTCCCCTCAAGCATACCGCGCCTTTCTCTCATGCCAAAGGTTTCACTGATACCGATGGATCTGCAACTCCCCCATCTAGACTTTACGTAACTGTCCAATATCCTTGATGGGTGACATTCCGAACATACGAGAATATTCACGGCTAAATTGTGAGGCACTCTCATACCCAACCTAATAAGCCGCATTGGTTACATCGACGTTTTCGATCAGCATTAGACGACGGGCTTCCATCAACCTCAACCGTATTTGATATTGCAGCGGACTCATTGAAGTGGACGCCTTGGAAGTGACGATGGAAGTTTAAGGGGTAAGGATAGCAAATGCAACGAAGTGATATGCGATCGCTGTAGTACCCTCCTGCTGCTTGCCTCCATGTAAAACGATTAAGTTGCGTCTTCACTCAAAGAACTTGAGTGGTGTAGATGGGGCGATCGCTGAAGAATGAATGTAACCCGGTGGGTAGCACTCATCAACCAAACGGAGAACAACAAACTGATTAACCAATGGTGATGACGATGAAATTAGAAACAACGACCGAAAAAATCAACCCTCAAGAACTAACTGAAAGCAGACTGCAATTGCACTATGCCGTTCAATATATTGCCGCAACGAGTGCGGCATTGGCAGAATCTTTACCAGACGACAGCCACACCAGTTTTGGATGGAGTTCAGTTTTAGAAGCGTTTGTTGGATCAGCTATTCAAGCAGATCAACCCTTTCAAGTCGCACTAGAACCTGTCAGCCTCACATTAATCTTGATCGATCAGCACAATGACGCGATCGCATCTTTGCCATTACATGGAAAGACCATGCTAGAAGGGCTGAACTGGCTCCAGCAACAGGTTTATAAACTCGGTGCAGATGCCAGCAAGATTGTGTTTTTAGACTATCCACCGAATGACTTTCCCGATCATCCTCTTGCTCGTGGTGCATCTTTTGATGCCAGTCAAACGTTGGCATTGCGTGAATTAACAAATTACTACATCACGACTGATTGGCTACTTCAGGCGATCGTTACCACGAACGAGAATGCTTCAGCGATCCACATTTGGCCCCATCACCTTGATATCGCAATGCTGATTACACTTCCCGGCACCAAAAACGGGCATCCATTGACGGTCGGGGTTGGGTTATCGCCTGGAGACACGAGCTATCCAGAACCTTACTGGTATGTGTCTCCTTATCCATATCCAGACACCACCAACTTTCCCACCCTAGATGGTCAAGCGTTTTGGCATACCCAATACTGGGTAGGGGCTGTGCTGAAATCGTCTCAATTGGTTGCGAATGCCAATCCTGAACGCCAACAACAGGTTGCGACATTTCTAGATTCTGCTCTGAAAGCATCAACAACCCTGCTCAAACCAGAGTATGTCATGAGGTAGAGTATTTGATCATCCAGTGCGGCGCAGACATCGCAAAGGACAACTTAGGTCACTCAATGGGATGTTCCCTAATCTGGAGCTATCTCGACTGCCTATACTGCCCAAAAGTTGGTAGAGAAATGGGTAGAAGATCCAACTTAGCCTACTCACCTTGCTAGAAAGTCTACCGTCCAGTTTTGCGGGGTACGGGCATCCCCAGATAGAACCTGGGAATGCGCCTACCTCTACTAACCCAAAGCTGACTCTAACTGTTGACGAGCAGCAGCCAGTGCTTCGGCTAGTTTGCTGGGGTCGCGTCCGCCTGCTTGGGCTAGATTGGGTCGGCCGCCACCGCCACCACCACAAAGTTTGGCGATCGCCCCGATAAACTTCCCTGCCTGCAAGCCTTTATCATTTACACCTTTGCTGAAAGCTGCAACCAAACTCACTTTTTCGGCTTCAGGAACGGAACCTAATACAACAGCACCGTCCCCTAGCTTTTGCAAAAGTCGCTCAGCAACGGTTTTAAGAGAATCTGGGTCAACGCCTTCCAGTTCTGCAACGAGCAGTTTGAAAGAACCGACGGAAGCAGCCTGTCCCAGCAGTTGGTCAGATTTTGCCAGGGCAAGTTCTCCCTTAAGCTGATCAAGTTGCTTTTGCGTCGTCTTCAGTTCAGTTTGCAGTGCAGTGATGCGTTCGGGCAACTCTTCTGGCTTGGCTTTGAAGCGATCGCCCAATTCTCGCACGACCTGATCGCGCACATTCAAGTAATCCAAGACTGCCGGACCAGCTACCGCTTCAATTCGGCGAATCCCTGCGGCTACGCCTGACTCTGAGACAATCTTGAACACGCCAATTTCAGCCGTGTTGCTGACGTGGGTGCCACCACATAGCTCCATCGAGACACCGGGAAAGTCCAGCACCCGCACTTCGTCGCCATATTTTTCGCCAAACATGGCGATCGCCCCTTTTGCCTTCGCTTCAGCGATCGGCAGGATGCTGATGTGAGCCGCGTGAGCCTCCGAGATCCAGGTGTTAACCTGCTCCTCCACCTGCTGAATTTCTTCCGACGTGAGTGGACGAGGGCAGTTAAAGTCAAACCGCAGGCGATCGAATGCTACCAGGGAACCTGCCTGGGAAATCGAGTCATCCACCAGCTTTTTCAGTGCTGCCTGGAGCAAATGAGTTGCGGTGTGGTTTGCCTGAGCGCGACGACGGCAGGCGAGATCAATTTGGGCCGTGACGCGATCGCCCACCTGCACTGTTCCTCGCTCAACTTTGCCAAAGTGGACAAACAGCGCCCCTTCTTTTTTCACATCCTCGACTCGCACCACAACGGTGTCGCCGCTGAGATAGCCGCGATCGCCAATTTGTCCACCTGACTCAGCGTAGAAAGGCGTTTGGTCTAGCACGATCTGCACTTCGGTGCTTGCCTCAGCCGCCTCGACTGACTTGCCCTGCACTAGCAGCACCTTCACCTCAGCCCCACCCGAAAATTGGGTATAGCCCAGGAATGCAGTTTCGTTCAGGCTTTCTGCCAGTTTGTCTAGCGTGCCCTGCACTGTTAGATCAATCGTTTCGTGGGCAGCCTGGGATCGCTGCCGCTGCTGCTCCATTTCTGTCTCAAATCCTGCTACGTCTACCGTCAGTCCCCGTTCCTCAGCCACTTCCTGGGTCAGCTCCAAAGGAAAACCGTAGGTGTCATACAGGACGAAGGCATCGTGACCAGAAATTTCTTTGCCGGACTTTTCTACCCGCGTCAAAATTTCTGACAGCAGTTTTTCGCCCCGATCTAGAGTTTCCAGGAAACGGGATTCTTCCAGTAGCAGTTCTGCCTGAATTGCTTTTTCTCGCGCCCGCACACCGGGATAAGCATCCTCGGAGATGGCGATCGCCACCTCTGTCACTTCATTAATGAAGGGCTTGTCAATACCAATCAGCCGTCCATGTCGTACCACCCGCCGAATCAGCCGACGCAGCACATAGCCACGACCCAAGTTCGACGCAGAAATGCCATCGGCAATCATGTGCATCACTGCTCGCACGTGGTCGCCAATTACTTTCAGCGAAACTTTGGTTGATTCATCGCTTTTGGCGTAGTCGATTCCAGCGATCTCAGCCGCCTTTTTGACAATTGGAAAAATTAGGTCGGTTTCGTAGTTATTGGGGACCTGCTGGAGAATTTGCGCGACTCGCTCCAGTCCCATTCCTGTGTCAATATTTTGGTTTTGCAGCGGGGTCAGGTTGCCTTCAGCATCCTGGTTGTACTGCATAAATACGAGGTTGTAGAACTCAATGAAGCGTGTGTCATCTTCCAGGTCGATGTGGTCGTCGCCCAGTTCTGGATGGAAGTCGTAATACAATTCTGAGCAAGGACCGCAGGGTCCGGTGGGTCCAGAGTTCCAGAAGTTGTCTTTCTCATCCATGCGCTGGATTCGGTGCGCCGGGATGCCGATCTGGTCGCGCCAGATCGCAAAAGCTTCGTCATCTTCCCGAAATACGCTAACCACTACCCGCTCTGGTGGAAAGCCTAGCACTTGAGTCGAGAGCTCCCATGCCCAGGCGATCGCCTTCTCCTTGAAGTAATCGCCAAAGCTAAAATTACCTAGCATTTCAAAGAAAGTCTGGTGCCGCGCCGTTCGCCCGACATTCTCAATATCGTTGGTGCGAATGCACTTTTGTGCTGTCACCGCTCGGTTAAACTCCGCCTGACGCTGCCCCAAGAAAATCGGCTTAAAGGGCAGCATCCCGGCGATCGTCAGCAGCACCGTCGGGTCTTCGGGCACCAGCGAGGCGCTGGGCAACACCTGATGTGCCCGTTCTGCGTAGAAGTCGATGAACGTTTGTCGAATTTGAGCGCCGCTTAGGTAGGTCAACATGGGGATACTTGCTTCAGGCTGAAATGCTTATGGCACTTTACAACACGGTTGCTAAGAATCTGGAATTTGGCATCTAGCCATTGTTCTTAGCAATACTTAAGAACCTATTCTCTATTCTCAATCATGGCGCGAGATTCGACAAAGCCTACCACAGAGTTCCGGCAAATTCGCTGCAAATTAAGTTTTTTGAGAACTGCAAACTCAATGGACAGAATAACAACCGGGAGAGTCCTTCCCCGTTTCTGATAAAGCTGCTTGATGATGACCGTAGTGCTAGCACCTATGCGAAGCCCCTTAGTTTTTGCAGGACTCTGTACAGGAGAAAGTTTCGATCCCCGCAGGAAGCACCGCACCTACCCAACTTCCAGGAAAACTCTGAGGAATTATGACAACTCTCATAAAGATCCTACAAGATTCAGAAATTCTTCCCGGCTTGCGCGTAGCTAGTTGAACTGTGGGTACACTTGGACATGCAAAGTCGCATTTGACTAAGCCTGTTGATTGAGTCAATTTGAGCAACAGCTAACCTCCCTGTTGTCAGATTTGCTGCCCAAAGATGCAACTTCTCGTGTTTGAGTAGTTTCCCCACTACGTGCAGACCGCTAGGTTAAGAAGCATAAGCCCTCATATCTTCAAATATTTGAGCGATCGATCAGAGGTTCACTTCAAGTACAATCCTAATCTTTAAAGCAGGCTCGTCGTTTATCAATGAATGCTTCGATTCTTGTAGTTGGGGGCAACAGTTTTCTCACAACCTTTATTGCTCTGGTTCAGCAGGTTGCTGCTTTTACGGTAGAGGTTGCATCTGATCCAAACGAAGCAATGCCGTTGATTCAGGCTCAACAACCTGATTTGCTAGTGATGCAAGCAGAACAACCAGACACGCTTGAGCTTTGTCAGCAAATTAAGGACCAAAGCCGACTGGCTTGGATTTACTGCATTCTTGTTGCAAATTGGAGCGGAGTCGCAGCGCTAGGAAACTCACCTGCACAATTAGATTTGGAATCAAAGCTGAAGGCTCTGGACTCCAAAGCAAAAGCACTAGAGTCTGGGGCTGATGCTTGTCTGAATTTGGCGCTCGATCAATTCGACTCAGAATCGTTCGAAGAATTGCAGACCCGAAGCTTAAATGATGCGATCGCCAAACAAAAGCGCTTGTTTTGCGCCCAAATTCGGGCTGGACTGCGACGGGTGCAAAACCACCGGGAATTGATGCGGACGAATGATTTGCTGTCAGCGATCGCCCTTTCCGATCCCCTGACTGAGTTAAACAATCGCCGCGCCTTTGAGTGGGAGCTGCCGCGCCAAATTCACAACGCCAGGGCGCGAGAAATGCCAATCAGCCTGATCATGCTGGACGTAGACTTTTTTAAGACAATCAACGATAGCTATGGTCACTTAGTGGGCGATCGCGCTCTGCAATTGCTGTCAGCTCGTCTGAGACATAACCTGCGGTTTTACGACACGCCCTTTCGCTATGGCGGCGAAGAATTTGTTGTGATTTTGAGTGACACAGGCTTTCAAGAAGCTGGCTTAATTGCTCAACGTCTCTGCCGTCTCATGGCTAACCAGCCCTTCAACATTAGCGATACCCTCAATCTGACTATTACCGTTAGCGTGGGTGCTGCCTCTTTACTAGACAGCGATGATACCAAGGGGATTAGCCTTTTGGAAAGAGCAGACTGCAATTTGCTCAAAGCAAAATCTCTTGGACGCAATCGAGTAGTGAGCGAAGAGGGGGAGTGAAGAGAGGCTACTGTACGAAGTAGGGAGTTTGCTTGTGAATGCGAACGGCATTCCCCAAATGCTATAAACTTGCTGAGCATTACTTCCCCTTCCCTTCCATGCTTTCTCGACGCGCTTTTCTTAAAACGGCGGCTGCAACGGCTGCTTTATCGGCGATCGCTCACCCCAAGCCAGGATTAGCGGCAACAGCAAAACCTACCCGCTTGCAGCCTGGAGCGGTCGTCGGACTCATCAGCCCTGCCAGCGCTACATTTGTGCGGGAAGATGTCGAGATTGTGATGGATGCAGTACGGGGGCTGGGACTGGTTCCGCGACTCGCCCCTCACCTGTTTGACCGGTATGGCTACCTGGCTGGACAAGACCAGGATCGGGCTGAAGATGTGAATCAGTTTTTTGCTGACCCGGAGGTGGCGATGCTGCTGCCAATTCGGGGTGGCTGGGGCAGTGGCCGTATGTTGCCTTATCTGAACTATGACCTGATTCGCCAGAACCCCAAAATTCTGGTTGGCTTTAGTGACATTACGGCGCTGATTTTAGGCGTGTCTGCCCAGAGTGGGCTGGTGACGTTTCACGGGCCAAATGGGCTATCGGGCTGGCGAACCGCGCAAACAGATTTTTTCAGGCGAGTGCTGTTTAATGCAGAAAGAGTCACTTTTGAGAATCTGGTCGATGGGGATGATGGCGATCGCCTAATGCAAACGCGATACCGTCTCCAGACCATTACACCTGGTCAAGCGCAGGGTAAGTTAATTGGCGGCAATCTGTCGGTCATTTCGGGGATTGTTGGCTCTCCCTATATGCCTGACCTGGAAGGTGCCATTTTATTTCTGGAAGACATTGGCGAAAATATTTACCGCATCGATCGAATGATCACGCATCTCAAACTTGCGGGTGTATTCGATCGCTTGTCAGGTCTGATTTTTGGGCAATGCACGAACTGCACTCCCGACGAAAGCTATGGCTCCTTGACGCTGGAAGAAGTAATTTGGGGACACATTCAGCCCTTAGGAATTCCAGCCTGGTATGGGGCAACAATTGGGCATTTGGAGACAATTTTGACGTTGCCTATCGGGCTAGAGGTGGCGATCGATGCAGACCGGGGCACGATTGAGATGCTGGAAGCAGCGGTTGTGTGAGTTTACGCAAGTGCTGACTCAATTCACGCTTAAATAGGTGAAGCTCTTTACGTGGTGTACGAGTTTTTGTGACTGAGATCAAAAAACCTGCTCGCTCTCTGGCGGGAATTGCCGGAATTGTGGCGATCGCCACCCTGATCAGCAAGGTCTTTGGGCTGGTGCGTCAACAGGCGATCGCCGCTGCCTTTGGGGTGGGCGCTGCTGTTGATGCCTACAACTATGCTTACGTGATCCCCGGCTTTTTGTTTGTGCTGCTGGGCGGCATCAACGGCCCATTCCACAGTTCGATTATCAGCGTGCTGGCAAAACGACCGAAAGAGGAAGCCGAACCGCTGATCGAGACAGTGACGACCTTAGTCGGTGGGTTGCTGCTGCTGGTGACGATTTTTCTGATGATATTTGCCGATCCGTTGATTCAACTGATCGCACCGGGAACGACCCCTGAGGTGAAGGCGATCGCTGTCGAGCAATTCCGCATCATGGCTCCCCTAGCCGTCTTCTCAGGGCTAATTGGGATTGGCTTTGGCACGCTCAATGCCGCTGATCACTACTGGCTGCCGTCTGTCAGTCCGCTATTTTCTAGCGTTACTGTAATCATCGGAGTTTGGTTTTTTTCTGATGAATATGGCGCAGTTGTGCTGGCGTGGGGAACTTTAGCGGGCGCAATTTTGCAATGGCTGGTGCAAATTCCCACTCAGTGGAGAGCAGGTATGGGGACGCTGAGGCTGCGGTTTAACCTAAAGCAGCCCGGACTGGATGAAATTTGGCGACTGATGGGGCCAGCTACTCTTTCCTCTGGAATGCTGCTGATTAGCGTTTACATCAGCTTGCTGTTTGCTTCTCAGCTTCCGGTCGGGGCAGCTTCGGCACTGGGCTATGCTCAACTTCTGTTTCTCACGCCGCTGGGTATTCTCTCCAATGTGATTTTGGTGCCGTATATGCCAATTTTCTCTAAACTGGCAGCGCCTGAAAATTGGGGAGAGCTAAAGCAGCGAATTCGTCAAAGCCTAGTCTTGACTGCTTTTACCATGATGCCCGTCGGCGCACTGTTGGCGGTGCTGGCGCTGCCTGCGGTAAGGATTGTCTATGAGCGGCAGCAGTTTACCCAGCAAGATTCTCAACTTGTGGCATCGGTGCTGCTGGCGTATGCGGTTGGCATGTTCTTTTATCTGGGAAGAGATGTCTTGGTGCGCGTGTTTTACGGGTTGGGGGATGGCAATACGCCGTTTAAGGTCAGCCTTTGGGGACTGTTGCTGAATGCGGTTTTCTGTTTCCTCTTTACTAAGCAGTTTGGAGCCGCAGGTTTAGCCCTGGCAACGGTAGGCGTGAATCTTGTGTCGATGGCAGCTTTGCTTTGGGTGCTCAATCGTCGTCTGCGGGGGTTGCCTTGGCGAGAAACAGGTTTACCGATTTCAGGGTTGGCAGCAGGTAGCATTTTGGCGGGGGTTGTGTCCTGGGCGGCACTGTGGGGTCTTCAATCCCTATTGGGGACAGAGGGGCTATTGATTCAATTGATCAATCTGAGCATCGCTGGATTAGCAGGTTTGGGAGTTTTTGCCCTACTTGCAACTCGGCTGGGCTTGCCAGAGGTGGATTTGTTTATGAATCGGCTGCGGCAAAAGTTTGGGCGATCGTAGAAATCGCCGGATGAATTATGGATGAAATTGAACAGTAAGCTAGGAGTCCTTCCCATTACCCTGCTACACTATTGCACTGTTGCACATGCTGCTATGACATCAGGGTTTCCATCGAGCCTGTGAAACCATTGAAGGAGTATTGAATCGTCTCATGATTGTGCGTCCCCAATCGTCTGTACAGCGTCGTAAATTTGCTTACAGCGGACTGTTTTTAATGATGTTGGTCAGTAGTTTGCTCAGTCCGTTTGCTTGGATGGGGCGATCGCAGGCACAGACTTCCCCCTACTGCCAACTGCCAGCCGACGAGATTACTGAAAAAAGTGAACTGCGGGAAGAGGCAATAGGAGGCGATCGCGAGGCTCGAAACCGCTACAAAGACCTGCTCGACGAACACGCCGAACAAATCCGTCGCTGCCGCAACCAAAGCTGGCTGAAAAATCAGGCAATCTGGATTCGACTTTACCCCTGTGATGCTCAGGAGGGAGTGCTAGAAGACATCCTCGATCGCATGGTCAACCGGGGCTATAACCAGGTTTACGTCGAAGTGTTTTATAACGGTCAGGTGTTGCTGCCGCAGTCACAAAACCGAACTCCCTGGCCGTCCACGATTCGCACACCCGGTCATGAAGATGTGGATTTATTGGCAGAGGCGATCGCCAAGGGGCAAGAACGCGGGCTAAAAGTCTACGCCTGGATGTTTATGATGAACTTTGGCTACTCCTACGCCCAGCGCCCTGGAGCGGAGCAGCTTCTAGCGATCAATGGCTACGGTCAAACTAGCCTCAACTTCAACACTGCAGCGGGTTTAAACTCTGACGTTGGCGCAATCAGCTCCGAAGAGACGTTTGTTGACCCTTACAACAACCGTGCTAAGCAAGACTATTACGCCCTGGTGCAGGCAGTGGTTCAGCGCCGTCCTGACGGGGTGTTGTTTGACTATGTGCGCTATCCCAGAGGCACAGGTCCTGCATCGGTAGCCAGCCGCGTTCAGGATTTGTGGATCTACGGTTCAGCGGCTCAGCAGGCTCTTTACAACCGAGCACTTAATCAGAAGGGGCGGGAGCTAATTCGCCGCTACATTAGCCGAGGCTACATTAATGCTTCTGATTTAGACTCGCTAGACAGCCTCTACCCCACCGAAGGTGAACCGCTGTGGCAAGGGAGAGAGCTAAATTATTACTCACCTACTGCCACGTCAGGAGAACGTCGCCCTATCATTCAGTCGCAGCTTTGGCGGTTGACCGTTGCTCATGCGATCCAGGGTGTACTGGATTTTCTCGCAATGGCGGCTTTACCTGTGCAGCGCCAGGGAATTCCAGCTGGGGCAGTGTTCTTCCCCGACGCTAACCAGACAATTGGGCAAGGGTATGACTCTCGCCTTCAACCCTGGGATCGGTTCTCCAGCAGCCTGGAATGGCACCCCATGTCCTACGGTGTTTGTGGCGGCAACAATACGTCTTGTATCACTTCTCTGGTACAGCGGGTCACGTCCCAGGCACCTCCCGGCACCCGGATTAGCCCTGTCTTGGCAGGCACCTGGGGACAGGCGGTGAGTAATCGCCCTTCCCTGGAAGCACAGATGCAGGCAATTCGGCAGGTTGCCCCGCAGATTAATTCCATGAGCCACTTTGCCTATTCCTGGCAAGAGCCGCAGTCCGATCGCGATCGCAAATTTTGCCAACTCCGCTAGTTACAGGCTTAGAAGCGTGACCTATGAGTGTTGCTATTTTCTACAGCGCAATTCCACCGGACAGCCATCTTTATCAGCGTCTTCAAACTGAGAGGGCGCTGATGCTCTTGGTGGAAAGACTGTTTCCCTACGGCAACGGCATCTTTCGCTTCTTTGAAATCGAACCCGCTGAGATCGACGAGATCTTAAATGATGTGATTGAGGAACATCAAAATATCTTAGGCTCCGAATCCGAAGCAACCGTGTGGATTGATCAATTTCGGGAAGAAATTAGGCTTACCTGTGAAGCTTATCCCGGAATTGAAGACCGTAGCACTATGCTCGAATCTGCTACTAGAATTGAACGGCGGCTATCCCAAAAGCTAGTAGAACAGCAAGTCGAGAACGCTAGTGAAAGAGTTAGAAGCTTAATAGTCGGTGTGCAAGACTTTGCCCCTCATTTGTCAGGCGCAGACTTTGAATACAGGATGATGTTTGTTCCCTTATCTTTAGTTCAAGAAGGGGCAAGACTACTGCAAGAGATAGATCCTAATACTTTCTTTACCGAGCAGGAAGATGAAAGAGGATACAACCGAACTCAGTTTACGGGGTTGAGAAACCTCTATCTTGAAGCTGCCGAAAGGAATGAAGAGGTTCTGGTTCTAGTTGAGTAGATACATGCTGCGAGAGTAGTGAAAGAGGAATAACTATCACTGCCCTGGTCTAACCTTCTACAACTAACCCCTTACAATCAGGTTAGCCAACTTCTCAGTGGGCGATCAGTGCTGGTGAGGTCGTGATGAAACGAGCATTCCGAATCGAGACGCTGCAATGGATCTTCGGCGTTTTTCTGATCCTGCGCGGAATCGTCATGCTCATGGTGCCACACCAGTTAGACATGACTGTCTTTGTGTTTATTCAGTCGCAGTTCTTTCGGTTGGCGTTGCTTCAGGCGATCGGTGGAATTGCACTGATTATCGTTGCCGTACTGATGCCCAAACGCCGATGGCTGATCTTTGCTCATGGGCTGGCTGCGAGTGCCTTCTTTCTATCGGCAGTTGGTCCATTCCTAAGCGGAACCTGGACTGGTGTGACGGGCTATAGCACGATGGCGCTAGGAACGCTTGTGGCACCGTTTTTGCCTCGCACTGGCGATCGCCCTTTCCGGTCTGACTCCCCGTCCAAAGCGATTGATCTATTTGCGATCACAATGGCAGTTAGAGTAATTTTGCATGGACTCAACTGTTTGCCGCCACTCAATCAACAGCTGGGTGCAAGTTTCTATGATGCTACCCGTTCTTACCTACCGATTTATGGAGCTGGGTATATTGTCGGCGGGTTGCTCCTAATTGGGGTTTATCTTCATCCTCGTCCTCCCCGTTTGCTTTTCAGCCTGGCGCATGGCTTCATTGGGGCTGTAATTTGGTCCTGGATGATTGGACTGGGGTTATCCAACTGGAACTCCGTAATTTATCACGGCGGGTTAGCAACTCCGCTAGCCGTATTACCCTGGCTCAGCCTGTACCTCCACCGCTTTGATCCTGCCTCCTTACGAACACGGCTAACGCTCGTTTTGGTTGGCGTGGTCACGATTCCCTTGCTGTTGACTGTTGCGTTTGCAACGCACTTAGAGGAACAAAATACAATCAGCCGATCGCTAGTTCTCCAGCAAACTTTAGCCAGCACATTAGCTGAAAATGTAACCAATTACATTAATCTGCATGAGGCAGCGGTACGGTCACTGGCAATTCAATCCAATCTGTTATCTCGTTCTGCGACACAGCAGCAAGCGTTTCTAGAGCAGTTTAATCAGCTTTATCCAGACATAGTTGTGCTGGCTACGTATGATGCGGCTGGAAATGCGATCGCCCGCAGTGACAATCGGGGCCCCGGACCCTCTATTGCCGACCTGCCGCTATATGAGGACATTCGTCGCACAAGAACCCCTAAACTGGACATTCGGGTTGGCAGACTTCTCCAACGTCCTCTGTTTGCCTTTGCGGTTCCCATTCAAACGCCAACCAATCAATTTGTCGGAATCGCAACAGGTGCAATTGAATCAACACGCGTCGCTGCTCAGCTTACTCGAACCAGTATTAGCTCTGACCTCGAAGCTTACTTAGTGGATGGACAAGGACGTATCATTGCTCATCCTGATGCTGAATTGGCTGCATCCTTTACTGATTACTCCCAAATTCCACCCGTTGCCCAGCTATTGGCAACCAGCAATACTTTCTCGAATGGACTGCGCTATTGGAATGAAGCTGAATGGCGGTTAGCAGGCTATGCTCAGGTTCCGGATTTGGGCTGGGGCGTGGTGGTTGATCGTCCTGCTGCAAGTGCGTTAGCGGGGGTTCACAGTCGGCGCAACACAGATATTGGCATCCTGTTTTTGATGGCGATCGCCGCAGTTGTGTTTGGCGTTCAGGTGGCTCGTTGGTTAACCCAACCGTTGATGACCCTAGCTTATGCCGCAGGTCAACTGGCAGCAGAAGATGTGAGGGCACCCCTACCCCAGAGCCGAATTACCGAAATCTTATACCTCTCAACCGTATTTGGACAAATGCGCGATCGCCTATTCGAGCGAACTTTGGAGCGCGATCGCGCCGAAGCTGAGATCCGACAGTTCAATGCCACTCTCGAACAGCGAGTGCAAGAGCGCACGACTCAGCTAGAACTGGCCAACAAAGAGCTAGAATCCTTTTCCTACTCGGTTTCCCACGATCTGCGGGCACCTTTTCGCCACATTAACGGTTTTGTCGAACTGCTGCACAAGCGAGTCGCTGGCACCTTGGATGAAACCAGCGTGCGCTATCTAAAAACCATTGCTGATACGGCTCGATATGCAGGGCAGCTAGTCGATGACCTGTTATCATTTTCTCGCATGGGACGAGCCGAACTGCGCTACATGGCGATCGACATGAATATCCTAGTCGATGAAATCAAGCGCGAACTAGAGCGAGACACTACAGAACGAACCATCCATTGGCAAGTTGAACCCTTACCTCAAATTCAAGGCGATTTGAACATGATCCGCCTTGTGGTTCGCAACTTGTTTGAAAATGCTGTGAAATATACCTTCCCTTGCGATGAAGCCCAAATTACAGTCGGCAGTGTAGATGATCCTCACAAGTTCGTGTTTTTTGTCAAAGACAACGGCGTTGGGTTTGATATGCAATATTCCCACAAACTATTTGGAGTATTTCAACGCTTACATAGTGACTCTCAATTCAAGGGAACAGGGATTGGGCTTGCCAATGTTCAACGCATCATTCACCGGCACGGAGGACAGGTTTGGGCAGAAGCAGAAGTTGGCAAAGGCGCTACTTTCTATTTCTCGTTGCCTAAACACTTAGAGCATTTAGAGAAGATTTGAGAAAGAGTTTAGGCGTTGTGCTTGGTGGCTTGTACCGCTCATTCAGCGTCTATGAAGCCTTTGATCATTGCCACTACAGGTTTTACAGCGGGATGATCAATCGCTGATTCCAGAGCAGTCGTACCACCTTCTTTGAGAGCATTAATTACACGAGTTTTTAAAGTCGGATTTTGTTCGATCGCCTCGATCGCCTTTGCACTAATCATGGCTTGCCCTGTAGGAGTGCTGCGATCGTAGTCTTGATCAAGTTGGTCGAGCAGGTCTTTAATGTCTTTAGCTGCTTGAGCTAGATTTTGGCTGTGGTTGATTTGAGTGCCAATCTTGTTGCCCATGACTTTATCACCTGCAACGTTGTCGCCGGAACCATACTGGTGAATGGTATTAGACATGAGTTGGTTTTCTGTAGAACTCTCTTCACTTTCAGGAGCGTAGCACAGCTTCAGCAGTTGACTGACGTGTAGCGGCAGCATAGCGTAGGTTTGACCGTAATCATCGCTGAAATCAACTTCATAAACATCGGGGGCTAACAATTCTACAATCGTGCCAACCTGACCTGCTAGCAAACGCTGCTGAGGTAAGGAGTCTTTGAGGGCAACAACATCTAGAAGTTGAAGTTGGTTTAAGGTATTAACCATAAGAATTACCTCAAAATGTAACAGCTGGTGAGTCGAGGGAAGTTTTCCGTAGAGCGAATAATCCAGGTAGTACGAACACTTACAGTGTTTTGGTTGCGAGTGACAGGAAAATCAATAACATATCGCTGCCCATGTTCATCTAAAGAAGTAGGAACTGCATTATAGGTTTGTATAGCTTCAACGATCAGAGATTGCAAAATTTCTGCGTCGTTTTGTCTAATCCTAAAATAGCGGCAAATAGTCGAGCTTTGTGTTTGCCTCGATCGTGTTGCAAGTTGAGGCTATAGCTCCGTAACTTGTTGAGGTCGATGAAAGCAGATTCAGCGTTTGGAAGTTTCATCACCGATGATTTTATTGCCTTGAATGCGATCGCCTGCTACATTGTCTCCTTGTCCATATTGGTGAGTGTTAGAACGGTTATCTCGGTTTGCCTGGTTGATATTGACATAGATACTGGAGTGGCTGTCCAGAAAAGCTTCTATTTCATGGCGATCGCTCATTTGCCGCATCTGCCGAAGCTCAACAGGTTCGTAACCATCTAGCAGTTGACGCAGGTTTACTTTAATCCGCAGTTTGCCAATTGGGTATTCTCTCTCCCCCATAGCTTCGAGACCGAGCAATTCCTGGTAGTCAAGGGGCGAGTGGTCAGGATATCCGGGGACGGGCACCCATTCACTCACTTCAGGATTGGCAAAGGAACCATGAATTTTATTGAATACATCTCGAACAATGCCTAAAAAGGTGCGACGGGTGGTTTCACGCCCGCTAATTGAGATAAAGATTTGTTTGTCTTCGGGGTCAGCCTTGACACGGGCAAGGTTGCAGATTTCGCCGCCTTCGCTGTGAAACAACATTACGCCGCTGCGCCAGTAGGTTTGGTTATGAATTTTTTCGTGAATCAGGACGATGAAGCGAGAAAGGATACTTTCAGGCAGGATGCGGTAGTGATACTGAAACTCCAGGGCATCGCCTTCGAGAGTGGTATGTTCGGGTTCGTCTTTGGGTAACAGTCCGGGAATGAGAAAGCGGGGCGGGTTGCAGTCGGGAAGCTGAAAGCAAAGCTGAAACTCTCGCATTAGCTCAATCAAATAGTGATGGCGATTTTTGGGATAGCGCTGGGGGTTGAGAATGCGGTTAAGGTCAGCATGGGTAAGAATGCCTTTGGTCTGGGTTTTGAGCGTTTCGTCACTGAGGATGGCGTAGATAACCCTGCGTTACCCAATCAGGGTTTAAAACATTGGTGTCCTGCAAAAAGGGATGGTCGCGGAAGTTGAGCACCAGACCGAGGTTATGCAGCAGCTCAATTAACTGTTCCTGGTTGTAGTCTTCGGTAATCGTTTTAGACTCGCAGATTTCGGTGTATTTGTCGTAGCTGATGCAGTCCTGATCCATATTTTCCAGGTGTTCCTTCACCTCAAACCAGGAAAGCGGCAGCAGGTTGTACACATCGCTAAGCAGACCTACTTCGCGGACAATGGCGGTGCGGAGGTTGTCAATGCCGTCACTGGTTTGGCAGGAGGTTTCCAGGATGGTTTTGATGTTGGGATACTTTTCTCGCAGCGCTTTACGGTTAATGTCGAGCGGCTGTTCATCGTTTTTGTTGCCGATGATGATCACAGGCGACTCGCCACCAAAGCTTTCAATCAGCTTTAGCCAGTACTCAATTCGGTTTTCGTCTTCGCTGGTGCGGCAGTTGCACACGAGCAGGTAAAGGCTGCGCTTGGTCAAAAAGAACTGATGAGTCGCGTGATAAATCTCCTGACCACCAAAATCCCATACATTGAGGCGCACGTCTTTACTGTTGACATGGACATTCCAGGTTCTCACGTTTAGCCCATCGGTTTGAGGCTGATGGCGATCGAACTGGTTGTCGATGAGCCGTTTGATTAAAGAGGTTTTGCCGACGCTGCCCTGACCCACTAAAAGCAGTTTCGCTTCATTCAACGGACGAACTTTACCACTGCGAAGCTGACGACAATAGTTAAAGATACTTTCTACCGCCCCCGGATTTTACTGGAGTCAGGCGAACCTAAAACTTCTGGGGAAACCGGTAGTGGATTCCCACGTAGATCCAATGTTTTGAGTTTAGATAGTTCCTCAAGCAAATCAGGAACTGTCTCAATTTGGTTACCCCAAAGATCGAGTTTTTCTAGATTGGTCAGATGTCTCATTGCTTCAGGAATTTCCGTGATTTGATTGCTTGCGAGATCAAGCTTAGTCAGGCTGGTTAGTTTTGCAATCACTTTATGAATCCGCGTGATTTGGTTGCGCGAGAGGTTAAGCACTGCCAAATTTGTTAATTTTGCGATCGCCACTGGGATCTCTACGATTTGGTTTCCCCAAAGATAGAAATCCCTCAGATTAGTGAGTTGGGCGATCGCCGCTGGAATCTCACTGATTTGGTTATTCCTAAGGTAAAGCGTGGTTAAGCTGGTGAGTCGGTCAATCGCTTCTGGAATCTCCTTAATCTGGTTGTTAAAGAGGTAAAGCGTTGTTAAACTAGTAAGTTGGGCAATTGCTGATGGAATCTGTGTAATTTGGTTACTGTGAAGATAAAGCTCCGTTAAATTAGTGAGTTGGACGATTGCATCTGGAATCTCGCTAATCTGATTACTAGAAAAGTTAAGCGCAGTCAAATTAGTAAGTCGGACAATCGCTTCTGAAATCTCACTGATTTGGTTGCTGGAGAGGTTAAGCTCCGTTAAATTAGTGAGTTGAGTGATTGTGCCTGGAATCTCACTGATTTGATTGTCGCGAAGATCCAGCGTAGTCAAATTGACAAGTTGGGCAATCGCTTCTGGGATCTCACTGATTTGGTTGCTGAAGAGGTAAAGGGCAGCTAAGTTAGTGAGTTGGGCAATCGCTTCTGGGATCTCACTGATTTGGTTGTAGGAAAGATAGAATTCGGTCAAGTTAGTGAGTTGGGCAATCGTATCTGGAATCTCGCTGATTTGATTGCTATGGAGGGAAAGTGTGGTCAAATGGGGAAGCTGGGTGATGGCCGCTGGAATCTCACTGATTTGGTTTCTTGCAAGATCAAGTGTTGCTAGACTGGTAAGCTGAGCAATCGTATCTGGAACCTTCGTAATTTGGTTGTTATATAGGGAAAGAATTTTTAGATCAGTGAGTTCAACGACCACCTCAGGCAACTCAGTCAATCCCTTGCCCGATAAATCTAATTCTGTCCAGCCCTCAGCGGCGGCTTGGTCGATTAGCGCCAGCAATTCCTCCTGCGTCATGGGTGTCCTCGGCGAGTGGTGGTTCTATTGTGGCAGAGGGAAAGGAAGAAGAGAAAAAGAGGGGCGATCGCCCTTGTGTCAGTTCTGAAGCTTCAGGTTTGGAGAGCGAGGTTGAGCTAATCAGAATTTCAAACAAGGTAGCACTTCAGCAACGTTCGGTTCTCACTACCCCAAACACCTTTAAACTAGCTATAGTGGTGAGAGTGACAGATAAGTTAGCTCGCTCCAGCGAGTGAATTAGATACTAACAAAACAGCATTTCACACCATTGGATCAACAACCTCAGCAACTTTTTTAGTGCAGTAGAACGATTAATCTAAAGTCTGAAAACTCTCTTTCTCACTGAGGCAGAGAGCTTTTTATTGAATAGTTTGAGTTCTGGTTCTGCTTGAGGAACAGTGAGAAAGATTATTGTAGCGATCGCCCTCGCACTTGTGACATTTATGACAGCATTAACCCTCTCGGCCCAACGGTTTGAGCCAATTGATCAACTGGTTGTATTTGGTGATAGCCTTTCGGACACAGGAACAGTGTTTCGAGCGACTAATGGAGCCTATCCACCTAATCCACCTTATTTTCAAGGACGTTATTCTAATGGTCGAGTTTGGGTAGAGTATCTGGCTGATCGTCTCAGTCTCTCTACTAGCCAAATCGACAATCATGCTTATGGTGGAGCAACGAGTAGCAGCTATTCTAACGGTCTTGTGCCGGGATTGCTCAGGCAGGTGCAATCTTTTACCCAAACCCATTCATCCGTCAACTCTACCGCTTTGTATGTCGTGTGGGCAGGTGCAAATGATTATCTGCAAGGAGTTAATGATGCCACAACTCCAGTGAAAAATGTGATAGAGGCGATCGCTTCTCTATCTAATGCAGGGGCAAAGCGAGTTTTGGTGGCAAACTTACCGAATTTAGGTCAACTGCCTGCTACACGAAACACTGCTAATTCTGCCAGTCTTGTGGCGCTGACTCAGTCGCACAATCAGGGATTGCGGCGATCGCTCAAGGTGTTAGGGCAACAGCAGCCCGATCTTGAGATTGCGGTTCTAGATGCTAATGCGCTTTATCAAGAGGCGATTACTCATCCAGCCGAATTTGGATTCACGAACGTGACGAATGCTTGTGTTTCGAGTTCTAGAGCCTGTGATCAGCCTCAGCAATTCTTGTTTTGGGATGGCATTCATCCAACAACAGCAGCGCACCAAATCTTAGGGGAGCAAGCCTTTGCCGCGATCGCCGAACATCTGCCGTCGAATGCTGGAGTGTTGCACACTAAATTGTAATGCTGGAGAGCTTATTGGGACTGTTCAATCTCCTGGAGCAATGCTTCATCTGAGTAAGCACTTTCCCAATCACCTGGCAGTTTCAGACGAACTGACTGCGCCCCACCGCTAGGGGTACACACGACCCAATAGACATCTTCCTCTCCCTTCACCTGGGCAGCATCCTTATTTTCTGCCTGGTCAGATAATCCCGTAAATGCCTGAATGCAAGTCCAGGTAAGGCCGTTTTGATTGCTGACAACCCGCTCCACTAAAATTCTCCTATTGCTAAAGTTCAAGTTTGATCGCGATCGCCTTGGACAACTCAGGGGCATAGTTGGAGCGGCGATCGCTAAAACACAGCCACTGTCTGATGGGTAAGCCATAGCGTAGGTGCAGTTCGCGAACTGCACCTACGGGGATCTGTAGTTTATCTAAGTGAAAATATGCTGCAAGTCATGTAACCAGCTTCCAATGCCAGGTTAAAAAAACTTTCCCATTGCCATCTGATCATCCGAATTGATATCTTAAATTGCTGTCTACTCAGCGAGCATCTCACTAATGGCATGAACATTGAGGCGATCGCTACAACCCTATGCAGAAGCGAATTCACCTGTTTTTGAATTAAATAGGGTGGGTATTCTAATAGATGCCCAATACAATGGCTGGCTCCAAGGATAGAACTGGGTGACAGATTCTTTAGAAGAAACAATCTCTTTAGGTCAAGAGATCTCCTCAACCGTCCTGGCGTTGGAATCTTCGGTTTCCAAAAGCTTTTCAACCAAAATTTCAAAAGATGAAATTCGGTCTAGCCTCCGCGCTTCAACTCTAGATGGGGTTTTTGCTACCATCTTTTCTACGATTACCGGGGGCGTGTTGCTCAGCAATTTTCTTGTGGAGCTAGAAGCAACTCCCTTGCAGATTGGGATGCTCGCTTCAATCCCGATGATGGCAAATTTGCTGCAACCCTTAGGAGCGTATTGGGCAGATCGCACTACCAGTCGGCAGATCTACGGTCTATGGGTCTATGGCATTTCTCGCTTGCTCTGGTTGCCGTTGGCGATCGCAATCATTGTATTTAGCTGGCATCCTGCTCATCCACAGCAGATGATTTTTGCCACCCTGGCTGCGATGCTGGTGACTCATGTGCTGGGGGCGATGGGCAGTGCTTCCTGGCTGTCTTGGTTAGCGACCTTGGTTCCTCGGCGACTGCGGGGACGATATTTTGGCTTTCGCAACAGCACCTTTAGTCTCACCAGTTTGGTGTCCCTGCCATTATCAGGAGTTGCAATCTCCCACTGGACGGGAGGAAGCATTCAGGGGTTTGGAGTGATGGTAATCTTAGGCGTTGTCACAGGGCTAATCAGTTTAGGCTTTCAGCTCCACATGACGGATGTGAATCCTCAAACTTATTGTTTTGCGACTTTAGAGCCTGCTTCAATATCTAAATCAGACAATTTAGATATTTTAGATTGTTCCATCGTTCAGGAAAATGAACTGGAAAACTCTGCCATAACAGTTACTGAGGCTTTACCAGAAACTGCTCACCGCAGTATGCTCAACAACTCCAACTTTCTGATATTCCTACTCTACTTTGGCGCATGGGCATTTGGATTGAACCTCTGCAACCCGTTTTTTAACCTGTATTTGCTTGATAACCTGGCTTTAGATTTAAGCTGGGTCACGCTTTACAACACGTTGGGAGTAGGAGCAAATTTACTCATGCTGCTCCTCTGGGGCAAGCTGGCAGACCGGATTGGGAATCGCCCTATTCTGTTAGTAGATGGAATATTAGTTGCGGTCACACCGCTGCTCTGGCTAGGCACTGGCGCAAACTCAGTTTCGCTGTGGCTGTGGTTTCCGCTGCTGCACCTGCTGGGTGGGGGTACGGGTGCAGGGGTCGACCTGTGCATTAACAACCTGCAACTGGCGATCGCCCCCATGCAGCACCATACTAAATATTTCGCCATTACGGCTGCGATCGCAGGAGTCTCTGGAGCATTGGGAGCATTGGTCGGAGGGTGGCTAGCTCAATTTGCGGATGCAGGCGGCATGATGGGGCTATTTGCGCTCTCCAGCATTTTGCGGCTTGTAGCGCTGCTGCCCTTGGTTTGGGTGCAGGAACCGCAGCAGCGATCGCTCAGGCAGACTCTACAACGATTCATTCGACCAGCCCAATCCTGGTTTTTAGGCTCCAAGGTAGAAGTCCCAACGAAGCTATAGATCAGAGAAATTGGACAAATTTCCGAGACGGATGCGATCGCCATTGCTATACCTGGGAAACCACAGGTTAAACTTCTTCTACTGCTGCTTTGCTTACAATCATGGACAGCTCATTTCCCCAGGATCTGTTTTGTGACAGAGAAAGTGTGTTGGCAACAATGCATCAAAAAGAACAGGCAATTGCTCCCATTTTGGAACAACAGCTTGGAGTAAAAGTTGTTGTTCCTCAAGGATTTAATACCGATGAGTTTGGCACCTTTACTCGTGATATTAAACGCGCTGGAGATCAGCAGAATGCAGCTAGACTCAAGGTCGAAAAAGCAATGGCTTTGACCGGATTAACGCTTGCATTTGCCAGTGAGGGAAGTTTTGGCCCTCATCCAGCGATTCCGTTTGTGGCATGTGATTGCGAAATTGTGTTGTTGAGCGATCGCACTCATGATCTAGAAATTGTGGGACAAGCTATCTCTACAGAAACGAACTATAGTCACAAGTCCATCCAAAGCCTTGAAGCAGCTCTCACCTTTGCCCAGCAAATTGGCTTTCCGACGCATGGTTTAGTTGCCCTGTCTGAGGCACAACCAACCCCGTCTTCTCACCTTGTTAAAGGCATTACCGATGAGGCGCAACTGATAGAAACAGTGACTTGGTTCCTAAAGAAGTTTGATCAGGCGCATCTTGAAACGGATATGCGGGCAATGTATAACCCTACGCGAATGAAGGTGATTGCTCAGGCGACTGAGGATCTCGTCTACAAGATTAGCCAACGTTGCCCTCAATGTGGTTGTCCGGGATTTGCTCCCGCTGAACGCAAGCCAGGCTTACCCTGTGGACTTTGCGGATCGCCAACTAATTCAACGCTTGCTGTAGTTCATCGTTGCATCAAGTGTGACTTTAGCAACGTAACGTATTTCCAAGACGGACAGGAGTTTGCCGATCCAACGTACTGCTTTTTCTGCAATCCTTGAGGGTTTACAAAGTTATACCAATTTAATTGAAGCATGTTGCAGACGTGGGTAGGGGCACACCGCAGTGCGCCCTTACAGAAATTGATGTGCCGCGAAATCTGTTTAAGTCGGTATTGCTTCTTCTTTAGGATTGCTTCCCAACATTCACAGAAACCATGTCCATAACAAAGTGTTTGAATCTTTACTTGAACCATAGAGCGATCGCTCCTCAAGGTCAATCCGTAATTTGAGTAGTTTGCATTTGGGATCTTGTCGCAAGTGAGATAAAACTCACTTCTGGATATAAAGCTTCATGAACCATTCCAGAATCACATGCGATTAGCCCCGAGGAGATCGTGTTAATCGTGTTATTGATTGTTCCAAGGTTGTTTTGTGCTTGAGAACTCATGACCAATATTGGCAAACCCCCTTGTGATGAAGCGGTGATTCGGTCAAAACCTTGTGTAGAGCCCTGCAAGCGAAATTTGCGCCGTTGGATTTTGGCAGCGACGATTCTGGGCTCTAGCATGGTGTTTATTGACGGCAGCGTGGTGAATGTGGCGCTGCCTGTGCTGCAATCTGAGCTAGACGCAACAGCAGCCCAGGTGCAGTGGATTGTAGAGGCTTATGCTCTATTTCTAGCAGCGCTAATTTTAGTGGGAGGGTCGCTGGGCGATCGCCTCGGTCGCAGGCGGGTCTTCATTTGGGGAGTCGTCATCTTCGCGATCGCCTCTCTCTGGTGCGGCTTCTCTCCCGATGTGAATCAACTCATTCTGGCGCGTGCCGTCCAGGGAATCGGTGGGGCACTGCTGACTCCAGGGAGTTTGGCGATCATCAGCGCTGCCTTTAGCGGCGCAGAACGAGGACGGGCGATCGGTACCTGGTCTGGATTTACGGCAATCACATCAGCGTTAGGGCCCGTACTGGGCGGTTGGTTGGTGGAATCGGTGTCCTGGCGCTGGATATTTTTCTTGAATCTACCGTTGGCAGCAATTGTGTTAGCGATCGCGCTCTGGCGAGTACCCGAAAGCCGAGACGAATCAGCGGCTCGACTAGATTGGGCTGGCGCACTGTTGGCAACGATTGGTTTAGGCGCACTGGTGTATGGCTTGATCGAAGCCTCAAATCTGGGCTTAGGCGATCCACTGGTGATTACAGCAGTAGTGATTGGCATCGCGACTCTGGCTGCCTTCATTTGGCTAGAAGCTCATAGCCGCTATCCTATGATGCCGTTGAGGCTGTTTCGTTCACGCACGTTTAGCGGGGCAAACTTACTCACGCTGTTGCTCTACTCAGCGGTAGGCGGAGTGTTGTTTTTCTTCCCGTTTAACCTGATTCAGGTGCAGGGCTATTCTGCAACCGCAACGGGAGCAGCGTTTTTGCCACTGATTTTGACGTTGTTTGTACTGTCTCGCTGGTCGGGTGGGCTAGTGAGCCGCTATGGCGCGCGATTGCCGCTGACGGTTGGACCCATCGTTGCCGCAGTGGGATTCGCTCTGTTTGCCCTACCCGGAATTGGCGGCAGCTATTGGACAACTTTTTTTCCGGCGATCGCTATTCTAGGGCTTGGTATGGCCATCAGTGTGGCACCCCTAACCACAACGGTCATGGGTGCGGTTGAGGCTCACCAGGCTGGAATTGCTTCTGGCATCAACAATGCTGTATCCCGCGTAGCTAGTCTGTTGTCAGTAGCTGTCTTAAGTCTATTAGTGCTGGCTGCTTTTAGTCGTGGATTGCGCGAACGGTTAGCAGCGCTGAATCTACCACCTGAGGTTCAGCAATTGGTTTATGAACAACGGGTCAGGCTAGCAGCCATTGAGGTGCCCGATTTACCTGCTGGGTTAGGGGAGGAGGTGCAAAGGGCGATCGCCGAATCCTTTGTTGACGGCTTTCGCCTGGTCGTCTTCATTGCCGCTGGACTGGCACTAGCCAGCGCATTCATCGCGGTACGGATGATTAGGGGGGCAAGGGGGTAACGGAATAAGACGGTTTTCACGCTCCCACTTCCCTATCTTCTTCATTTCTTCTTCAAGAACTAAAGCCTATAAAGTCGCTTTGATAAAGCTTCAATGAAGCTAACTGAGCAGTGCATCTGAAGCCGTGCTCCTTCCGTATCCCTAGCACAACGACACAAAAGACCGTGAACTTACGGAATTCTGCTCGTCGTTCTTATCACGCCTTTAAACAAGATCATCATTTAATTCGGAAGGTTCCCATGACACTGAACAGGCTCAGCACAATTCTTGCTGCTACAGCGGTGACAACATTAGTCGGTCTATTTGGCGCTGTTAAACCTGCCTTGGCAGCGACCGTTCAACTCATCGGTTTGACTGACAGCAACTCACTGGTTCTGTTTAATCCTGATGATCCCACCAAAACCCGTAATGTAGCGGTGACGGGTGTTAACGGCAATTTGCTAGGAATTGATATTCGTCCAGCAAATGGGTTGCTCTATGGCATTACTGATACAAATGATATCTACACAATTGACTTTGGAACGGGTGAAGCAACTTTAGTGAGTTCGCTTTCTCCAATTGAGTTTGAAGGGGGCAATCAGTCAGGATTTGACTTTAACCCGGTGCCCGATCGCCTGCGGTTAGTCGGTAGCAATGATCAAAACCTTCGCATCAACGTGGATACAGGGGCGATCGCTGACCTAGATATGAACCCCGCAACAGGCTTCCAGCCCGATGGAACGCTGGCTTATGGAGCTACTGATGTTAACGCTGGCGCTAACCCCAACATCACTGCTGCTGCTTACACCAACTCCTTTGCTCCGTCTCCTGACCCCACCCGCACAACTCAACTATTTGGGATTGACTCTGCTCTGGATGTGTTGGTGTTGCAAAGTCCTCCTAACGCTGGCACGTTGACGACTATTGGTTCTTTAGGAATTGACTTTGATGTGGTAGGTGGGTTTGACATTCTTGCTGATGGCATGGGTAACAACGTTGCTTATGCGGCTTCTAACTCCACGCTTTATAACATCAACTTGTCTAACGGTAGCGCCAGCACTGTGGGCACAATTGGCGATGAACCCGTTCAGCTAGTAGGGTTAGCAGCGACTACCGTTCCCGAACCCGCAACGGGTGCAGCTTCCTTGCTGGGTCTGGGTGGTTTGTTCCTGGTGAGAAGATTCCGCAAAGCGTAAGTGCATTAAAAGTTTTCTCTAACCTCGTGAAACTTAAGGGAAGCACACTGTGCTTCCCTTTTTCTCATGCTTGAGTGCTAAGTAATAAAAACTTACCTGAAAGAGTTGCGAGCAACTGAAATTATGGATGAACTGATAAATCCTAGGAGACCCAAAGCACTAGATGGAATCGTGACAATTGGACCCCAAGCACCAATAAAGCTCATTGTTGTGATTAAGTCTCCAAGTCCGGGATTGGTAGGACATTGATAATCGAGACCCATTTCTGCTTGGCAGCCCAAAGCTGTAGCTAAGGAAGCCCCGACAAAACCGAGCAAAAGTGGCAAAACTCCATACAAAATGCAAGCACCGAGCAGAAGCAACTTCCGAGGAGTTGAGCGAGAACGGATTGCGAGAAAACAGAGTGCAGGCCCAATTAGAATCAGCGCCCAACCTAAGACTGTGGAAACAATAGTTCCAATCAAAACTGCGATCGCGGAAGTGATAGTTCCAAGCGAGGAAACCATATTTAAGCAGAGTGCTAACTGTAGTAAAGTCAGATACCAACATCAGCGACAGGATTTCGGACATTACAGGTTAGACAACTACTAATCATGTGTTTGTGCGATCGCCCATAGTATGCCGTTACTTTTCCACTAAAGGGTGCAAAAGACCTCCACGCTTCCAATCCTGATATCAATTCAACAGCTTTCGTAGGGTGCGTTGCGATCGAGCAAACGCACCGTCGAATATCATATCGAGTGCAATTTTTGGACTTCAGCCAGTTTTGCGCTAAGTTCAATGCAGAATTGGTGGGGAAATGGCAATGGCAGCGGGCGTACTTAAAGGATTCTGGCAGTTTCTCAATACCGATATTAGAGAGTTGCCTTGGGGAGAGTTGACTACAACAGGAGCGGAGTCTGCTCAGGCAATTCAGGAGTTTGGTCTGGTGTTCAAAGAGCAGGCACCGAAGATTCAGGAACTTGCGCCCCTTGCCAAAGATATTCAACCGTTTCTAAACGCATTAGACTCACCGATCGTGCAACTAGTGGGGGCAGGATTACCTTTTGTCTCCATTGGTGTGACGCTGGCAAAACTCTATCTTGAACACAGCAAGCAAGACCCAACCCTCACCGATTCAGTGCTGCTGGTTAGTCAAATTGCATATTTGGCAAGTCTGGAAGATGTGTTGAATACATCTAAGGTAGTTAAGAATGCTTTGGGCAATACGCCGCTGAAGAAGATTGTAGAGCGTCAGATCCATCATTTAGATGCTAAAGCTGTGACGGAGTCTCAGGCAAAAAAGGCGCTGGTTTGTTTTCAGGAGTCAGAGATTGCAGCAGAGTTTAGTCAAGCCTTACGGGAGGAGTTGCAGGAAACGGGACTGAATAATGCTGAAACACAAACCTTTGTTGATCGCGTTGCCTGGAATACCCCTCGCTATCTGTATCAAGCATTGGCAGAAACCGCTGATCAGGTGAAGCCACTGGCAGACCTTTACCGCATGGGCGGACAGGAAGCGTTGGATAAGTTCACCAGCATTGATGAATATCTGCGAGATTATATCTCTCCAGACTCAACCGAGCCGGAGTTAAGAGACCGTTGGCGCGTTTTTGACGAATCCTTCATTCTGAAAGACCTTTACGTGCCGCTGAATGCTCAACGTATTGACCGCAATGGAGAGCCTGTCAAAAATAAAAAACCTGTTGTGCTAGAGGAATGGGCAAAAGCATGGCTCGACGATGATCAGCGACAAGATCGGGTGTTGTTTGTTCAGGGTGGCCCGGGTCGGGGGAAGAGTGCTTTTTGCCGGATGTTTGCTGAATGGGTACGGCAATATGAGCATCCCCGCTGGACACCGATCCTGATCCGTTTGCGTGATGTTTCGGTGCTTCAGCCCAGTTTTGAGGCGACGTTACAAGATGTAGTGAAAGCTAGCTTTGCCCGTTATGATCGCTGGTTATTTGACCGCAGCACTCGTTTTCTGTTTTTGCTGGATGGGTTTGATGAGTTGCTGATGGAGGGCAGAACCAGCGGCGGGTTGGAAAAGTTTCTCAAGCAAGTCGGTACGTTTCAGCAGGATTGTAGTCGCAGTGGCGAGATGGGGCACCGCGTTGTGGTCACGGGAAGAACTCTTTCACTACACAGTGTTGAGCGAGACTTGCCTAACAACCTGGAGCGGGTAGAACTCTTGCCCATGAATGAGCAGATTCAAAATCGCTGGTTTGTGAACTGGGCGCAGTTAGCAGGCAGTGAGAAAAGCCTTGCTTTTCAGCAATTTTTGCAGAATTCACACTGCCCAGAGCGGATTCGAGGAACGGATGAAGAGTCAGGACTAGCGCAAGAACCCTTAGTGCTTTATCTGCTGGCTGCGATGCATCGAGATAGACAGTTGAAGATTGAAGACTTCGAGGGCGTTGAGGGGGTTCAAGCAAAGATTCGGGTTTATCAGAATACGCTGGATTGGGTGTTGACAGAACAGCGCCCCGAATGGCTGAACCGTCAGATCACCGAACTGGATACTGAAAATCTGCGCCGCATTTTAGCGGAGGCAGGGCTGTGTGTGGTGCAGTCAGGGAGTGAGTGTGCTTCCCTTACCACGATTGACGAGCGGTTGAAGGGGAACAACACCGCAAAGGCTCTGCTAGAGGAAGCCAGAAATCGGATTAAGGACAATCCGCTCCGCAATGCTCTAGCGGCGTTTTATATGCAGCCCGGTAGGAGCGGCGAAGGCTCGGTAGAGTTTATTCACAAGAGTTTTGGAGAGTTTCTGTGTGCGGAACGGTTGAAAGAATCCCTGGAGGACTGGTCAAAATCGGGAGATCGTCGCCGCGAATTCTATATCTCACGTGACGAAATGGATTGGGAACTCTATGACCTGCTGGGGTATGGAGGACTCACACCAGAAATTGTGGAATATTTGATGGCTATGTTAACAGACAGTCCAGAAGTTGATCCAGAAGACTGGATTCGCCTGTTTCAACGCCTGAATGAATTTTATGAGCGATGGTGTGAAGGAGAGTTGATCGACGCTCAGCCAGAGAACTTGCCTCAAAAAAAGATGCGTCTGCTTAGAGACCAGCGACCTGAGCAAGAAAAGCCTTTGGGACTACGGCAAGTGGATGTCTTTACTGGGCTAAATGTGCTGATTTTGCTGCTGGAACTGCATCGCTATGCCCAAGCCCCAGAGCAGCCCAGTGAGGAACTGAAGCAGCAAATCTTTTTCTACCCCAGTGGGCAACTTCCAGAGGAAGCAGCTTCACATGAAAGAACACATCGCCTCTTGAAGATTGTCCATTATGCGGATTGTTTAGAATCCGGATTATTTACTCAGATTGCTGGTTCATTTCTCTCTAGAGCCAAACTCTCCAGCGCCAAACTCCCCGGCACCAACCTTTCTAGAGCTAACCTCTCCGGCGCTAACTTCTCCAGCGCCAACCTTTCTAGAGCCTACCTCTTCGGTGCTAAACTCTCCGATGCCAACCTCTACAGCGCCAACCTTGACAGCGCCAACCTCTACAGCGCCAACCTTGACAGAGTCAATCTCTCTAGCGCCAACCTCTCCAGCGCCAACCTCGACAAAGCTAACCTTTCCGATGCCAACCTTGACAGCGCCAACCTCTACAGCGCCAACCTCTCCAGCGCCAACCTTGACAGAGTCAACCTCTCCAGCGCCAAACTCTCCAGAGTCAACCTCTCCAGCGCTAATCTTGAAGATGCTAATCTCAGCAGCGCTAACTTAACCAATGCACATCTTGAAGGTATCACATGGAATGAAGATACTCGTTGGCAAGGAGTGCGAGGTTTGGAAACAGCGAGGAATGTGCCAGCGAAACTGAAGGAGCAGTTGGGCTTGGGGTGAGAACTGTGCCAACCTCTGGAAGGGAGGAATGAGAGTTCGATTATTGGGCAATGCACATTCTGTAGAGGCGAAAGGCATTCGCTCTGCGCCAGCAAAACATATCCAATCCGATATGTCCTGCCTTTAGCATTCAACCAATCGCCCTCACAAAAGCATTACGCAGAACGCCTTTCTCCTGAACTGGTGTTGCGAGTCTTCACCACAATTCCCAACCCCTCCAACAACTGCCGATCGCTCTCTAACGCCAGACGCGCAATTCGGGTAAAGTCACTCATCCACGATTGCAGAGCAGCGATCGCCTTCTCCTTTGTCTGAGTAGCGGTTTGGGCATCGCCTTTTTCAGTTCTCTGAGATAGGTTAGCGGTGTCTACTGCCTGCACCTCTGCCTGCCCTGCCTGAAGCTTGTCTGCGGTAATGCCATACTCACGCAACTGGGTCAGCAATTCGGGTGCGTTGAGCAGGTTCGTGTAAAACTGGTTTGCCTGGGCTAGCCAACCGGGCAGGCTCTTTTTGCGATCGCCCTCCAGTTCTAGACGGGTTGCCACGCCTACATTATCCTTAAAAGCTATACGCGCAACCTTGATGTAGCGCATATAGCTTTTCTTGGCAGTCTCCCAAGCCTGTTGCAAGGCAGTGGTGGCAGTTCTCTGATCACCATAGTCAGCGCGCTGTTGCTGGTGGGCAGCAAGGGCAGCTTCATAGAGCAATTTGCCCTGCTGAATCCGCTCTGGCGTATAGCCAAACTCCTTCAGATAAGCTTGGATTTGAGAATTGGTGAGGGAGTTGTTGATTGCAACGTGGGCAGAATTGAGTAGAATGTCGATCGTTCTTCTGGAAGGCATAGTAGATGATCCTGGGGAGTTGATTAGTTTTAGGCGTTGTTGCATGATTGAGAATTGAGCCAATCAAGTTCTAAACTAGGTTGAGATTAAGCTTTAACTTCATAGCTATCAGGCTTTGCAACTTGGATCATGCGATTGAGAGCAG